>JAFAXD010000414.1 GCA_019241285.1 Xanthobacteraceae bacterium
TTCCAATATCGACTATTTCAGCCCCGACCTGAAACGCGTTGCGTACCTGACGGAGCAATATCGGAAGAAGTATGACCTGCTGCCCTCTAGCTATACCGGCATGTGCTACACGGGAGCTGTGACGCTCAAGACGATCCTTGAGAGAGCTTACGCCAAATCGCCGAATCCGACGCGTGTCGATCTGCAAAGCGTCCTTCGCGAACAGGACTTGAGCGCCGATCAGACCGCCATTCCCAGCGCCATCAAGTTCGATGCTGACGGCCGCAACGTCGGGGCGCGCGCCCTCGTCGCGCAATGGAAGGACGGTGCAAGTCACAAGGCGACGGTCTTCCCAGCCCCGATTGCGGCGGCTTCGCCTGCACCTCTGAAATGATGATCGGCATGCCGAGCTCCGAGCTGTTGCTGCAAGCCGTCGTGTCCGGGGCGCTGATGGGCGGGATCTATGCGCTGATCGCCGTCTCGCTCGCCCTGGTCTTCGGCGTGATGCGTGTCTTGAACTTCGCCCATGGCGATCTCCTGATGATCGCCATGTATGGCATCGTGGTTCTCAACCATCATTTGGGACTTTCTCCCTATCTCGCCGCCCTGGTTCTCGTTCCGGTGATGGGCTTGTTCGGAGCGCTGCTGTTTTTGACCGTCATCAGGCCGGTGCTTGGTTCCACCCCGTTGATGCAAGCGCAGCTCACGATCGGCGTGTCCTTTGTCATCCAGAGCGCGGTGCTCATGGTGTTCGGCGCCGACCTCCTCAACACCAACTCGTCATTCGCCGATATGGCCTATCGCATCGGCGGCATCGTGATCGGCGTGCCGCAGCTCGCCGGATTCGTCGTCTCGCTTTTGGTGTGCGGACTTCTCTCGGCGTTCCTGACCATGACGGAAGCCGGACATCGCATCCGCGCAACCGCGCAGGATCCCGGCATGGCCTGGCTGTGCGGCGTTGATGTCAAACGCACACAGCTCTTCGTGTTCGCGGGATGCATCGCTATCCTCGCCATCCCGGCCGGATGTCTCATGACCTTCACCTATGTCACGCCATCCGCCGGCATTCGCCTGAGCCTGCTTTCATTGCTTGTCGTCGTGCTCGGCGGGCTCGGCGACCTCCGTGGTGCGTTCGCAGGCGGTCTTATCATCGGATTGATTGAATCGCTGGCTGCGGCGCTGCTCAATAACCCGGCGGCGCCTTCGCTGACTTATCTGGTGTTTGGCGCCGCGCTGCTGCTCCGGCCGCGAGGCCTGTTCGGTCGCGGAAGCAACGCATGAGCCGGCTTCTGTCACGCATCGATCGGCAGATCGCGATCAGCATTTTGATCATCGTGGCGGCAACGGCCGCGGTGCTGCAATTCTCGGGTCCTTACGCGATCTCGATTGCCGTCGCCTTGCTGACCTGGATGTATCTATGTGTCGCCTGGAACATCATCGGCGGCCTTGTCGGCCAGGTCTCGTTCGGGCACGCGGCGTTTTTCGGCATCGGCGGCTACGTCTCGACTTATCTTGCCACGACCTATGGCATCAGCCCGTGGATCGGCATGCTCGTGGGCGCGACACTTGCCGCTGGGGCGGCAAGCGCCGTTGGATACCTGCCGTTTCGCTGGAATCTTAGCCCGCTGGTATTCGCGCTCCTGACGCTGGCGTTTTCCTATGTGCTCGAATTCGGCGTCGGGGGCATCAAAGCGCTCGGCGGGACCAACGGGCTTTATGCCAAGGCGGTCGGCTCGACGGTGTGGGATATGCGTTTCGCAGAGCCAGGCGCCTTCCTGGTCGTCATCGCTGCCATGCTTTGCGCGCTCCTGGTCGTCGTGTCGTTTCTCTACGCCGGCCGGCTGGGGTTCTTCTGGCGCGCCGTGCACGACAATGAGGCAGCCGCCGCCGCGATGGGCGTCAATCCCTTTCGAATCAAGCAGCAGGCGCTTGGGTTCAGCGCATTCGCGACGGCGCTCGCCGGCAGCTTTCAGGCGCAGTTCATCGGCTTCATCGATCCGACATCCATGTTCGGGATCGAGACAACGATCTTCATTCTCCTGTTCACCGTTGTTGGCGGCGCCGGCACGTTGATTGGCCCTCTGATCGGTCCGCTGCTGCTGTTCCCGGCCGGCGAGATCATGCGTGTCTATTTGCAGGATCATGGCGGCGGCGCATTTCATCACTTGCTGTACGGCCTCGCGCTGATCGCGGTGATATTGCTCTGGCCGGGCGGGGTGGTGGCGGGCCTGTCGCGGCTGGGCATTTCTCGAGGCCGGCTGAGAATAGCGGGCGCGGCGAGCGGATTGTCTGCGAGCCTCGGGCTGCCCGCGCCCGGCGTTCTCGAAGTCAAGGGTCTCAGGAAAGTGTTCGGTGGGCTGGTCGCCGTCAACGATGTTTCCTTTGATGTGAAGCGCGGTGAGATCTTCGGCGTGATCGGGCCGAACGGGGCGGGCAAGACCACCCTTTTTTCGATGCTCGGCGGATTTGCCAGGCCGACCTCCGGAAGCGTTTGGTTCGATGGGCGAGAAATCCAGGCTCTGCCGCCATTCGACGTATGCCGCCTCGGTCTCGCCCGCACTTTTCAGATCACACAAGCGTTCCCGAGCCTGAGTGTTCGCGAGGTCGTGGTTGCCGCCGCTCTGGTCCGAAACGGCGAGGAAGAGGCCGTGGCGTTAGCTGACGAGATCATCGCCCGGATGAAGCTTTCGGCGCGATCCGACGTCAAATCAGCCGATCTGACATTGGCCGAACAGCGCCGGCTGGAAATTGCGCGCGCCCTGGCGACGCGGCCCCGTCTCATTCTCCTCGACGAGATCCTGGGCGGTCTCACACCGCGCGAGGCTGATGAGGCCATCGACAATATCCGCAGCATCCGCGACAGCGGCATCACCGTGCTGGTGATCGAGCACATGGTGCGCGCGGTGATGTCGCTTTGCGACCGCATCATCGTGCTCGATGCCGGTGAGGCGATCAGCCTTGGAACGCCCCAGGAGATCAGCCGCGATCCGCGCGTGATCGAGGCTTACCTCGGAGACGCTGCATGAGTAACGTGCTGCGCGTATCGAACGTGACAGCGGGTTATGGCGCACTGCGCGTCCTGCACGGCGTCAATCTCGATGTTGCCGAGGGCGAAGCGGTCGCCGTGCTCGGTGCCAATGGCGCCGGCAAATCCACCTTGCTGCGCTGTCTTTCGGGCTTGCTCCCATTCTCGGGCGAGGCCCTCTTCCTGGAGCAATCAATCGGCGGCGTTGCCCCGCACGTGATCGCGCGGCGCGGCTTGATCCAGGTGCCGGAAGCCCGCCACATCTTCCCGGACCTGACGGTGCACGAGAATCTGCTGGTAGGCGGCACGGCCATGCCGCAACGGAGCGATCGCATGCGCGTGCTCGACGAGGTGCTCGCGCTATTCCCGATCCTGGCCGAGCGGCGCCGGCAGCAGGCCGGCAGCATGTCGGGCGGGCAGCAGCAGATGCTGGCGATTGGACGGGCCCTGATGGGAAAGCCGAAGCTGCTGGTCCTCGATGAACCATCGCTCGGTCTGGCGCCGATGGTGGTGAGGGAGCTCTATCAGGCGGTCCGCCGCCTTATCGACAGCGGCTTGACGGTGTTGCTCGTGGAACAGGACGTTACGCTCGCGCTGCAGGTCGTCTCCCGCGCGTATGTGCTTGAAGGCGGCCGCGTCGCGCTGACAGGTTCGGCGGCTGAGCTCCGCGAGAGCACCCACGTCCGCGAACACTATCTCGGATGTTGATCAGCGCCGACGCCTTGCAAAAGTCTACCTCGCGTTCGGCTGCAGGATGATCTTCCCAACCACCTGGCGGTCGG
>JAFAXD010000646.1 GCA_019241285.1 Xanthobacteraceae bacterium
GCTATCGTCTGTCTTTGTTTTGTTTTTCCTGTTGGTGATTGTGCTGGGCCTGTTCAGCATCTCATGGCTGCGCGAGTTCAACAAGGTCTCCACCAGCATCGTCGAGGTCTGGTTGCCGAGCACCCGTATCCTCGGTGACCTCAACAACTTCACGTCGGATTTCCGTGCCGCCGAAGGCCGCGACGTTCTGTCCTCAGCCGGAAGCGGCAGCGGCGCGAGCGAGGACACGCTGGCGCTGCTCGACCGTTCGATCGCCCAGGCGCAGCACAGTTACGAGCTCGTTGGACACGATCCCGCGGAGGCCACTCTCTACGCCCAGTTCAAGGACAAGTGGCGTGATTATCGGAGCATTGCCGGCGAGGTCTTGGCGCTGTCACACAGCGGCCGCACGGCGGAAGCAACCACCATGTATCTTGCCCGGTCGCAATCCGCTTATGACGGGGCAAGCGATGTGCTCGGTCAGCTCACCAGCCGCAATGTCGCCAACGCACAGGCCGCCGCCAACCGGGTGGCCGCCACTTACCGGCAAGCCTTATGGCTGATTGGAACGGCGATCCTGGTCGCCGGCGTGATGGTCGCCGCCGGGCTTTGGTACATCAGCCGTGGGATCTCGACGCCGTTGCTGCATCTCGCCAAGTGCATGCGCGACCTCGCCTACAACAAGACCGACATCGACGTGCAAGGCACCGAGCGGCACGACGAGATCGGGGCAATGGCCCGCGCCGCCGTCGTCTTCCAGCGCAATGCCATCGAATTGATGGTGAGTCAGCGCGGCCTGGCTCAGCAGGCGTCCATGCTCGAGGAAAAGCTCGCAGCCGAGCAGCAACTGACCGCGATGCAACGCAACTTCGTATCCATGGCCTCGCACGAGTTTCGCACGCCTCTGACCATCATCGACGGCAACGCCCGGCGCCTGATCAAGCTGAAAGAGCGCATGCCGGCGACTGAGGTGGGCGAGCGGGCTGGCAAGATCCGCGCCGCGGTGCTGCGCATGACGCACCTGATGGACAATTTGCTCAACTCCTCGCGCCTCATCGAGCAAGGCGCCGAGCTCTATTTCCACCCCACGGAAATCGACCTTGCCGGTGTTTTGGCCGACGCATGTCAACTGCATCGGGAAATTGCTGCAAAATCACAGATCATCGAACGCTTCGAGGTCGACTCGCTGCGCATGAGGGGCGACCCCAAGCTGCTGCATCAGGTATTCAGCAATCTCCTGTCGAACGCAGTCAAGTATTCACCGGCCGGCAAGCCGATCACCATTCGGGCAGCGATCGAGGCCGGCGAGGCGGTGGTATCGGTCGAGGATCATGGCATTGGGATTCCGGCTGCAGACATCGACCGCGTCTTTGCCCGCTATTCGCGCGGCAGCAATGTGTCGGGGATCGTCGGAACCGGAATTGGCCTCTACCTCGTGCGCATGATCGTCGATCTACATCGCGGTCGGATCATGGTCGAGAGCATCGAAGGCGAAGGCTCATGCTTTAGCGTGCGCCTGCCACTTTATGTTGATGATCAGCGCGCGGCGGATGGCACGATCACGGGCGAGCCCGCGGAAGCGGGCGCGCACACTTGACGCTCCACTTTTCGGGATCGTGCTCTATTCCTGCGTGGAGCTCGCTTCCAGGCGATAACCGATTCCTGATTCGGTCGTCAGTACTTTCGGATTAGCCGGATCTTTCTCGATCTTTCCCCTCACCTGTCGCACCAACACGCGCAAGTATTGCGACTTGTTGACATGTTCTTCCCCCCAGACGTCGGTGAGCAGCTGCTGCTGGGTGACCGCTTCGCCCGATTGCAGCGCCAGCACGCGGAGAAGGCTGAACTCCTTTCGGGTGAGCCGCACCCGTGTGCCGTCAAGCATCACCCGTCGCGCCTCAAGATCGATCGTCAGGGGACCGGAGCGAATGAGCGATAGTTTGTTTCTTGCTGGCAGGGCACGACGCATGTTCGCGCGTGCCCGCGCCAGAAGCTCACCGATGCCACATGGTTTGACCACGTAGTCGTCGGCTCCGAGATTCAACATGCGCACTTTTTCCGCTTCGTCCGCTTCAATGGAGAGTGCGATGACGGGAACGTTCGATCTTGCCCGCACGTGCGCGAGCACCTCGGAGCCGTGCATGTCGGGCAAACACAGATCGAGGATGATCAGGTCGGGCGGCTCAAGCGCTGCCGAGCGCAGCCCGGCCGAAGCATTCTCCGCCTCACGCACGGCGAAACCTTCGAGCTCGAAACCGGTGCGGACGAAACGCCGGATATGCGCCTCGTCATCGATGACCAGGACCGCGCCTTGCAGACTAGCCATGGCTCACCTTTGCGGTCGCCGGCCGGTCCGCGTAGGCCCGCAGCCGAACCGAAATCGTAGATCCACGGCCGGCTCCGTTGCTTTCGGCTTCCAACAATCCGCCATTCGCAGCAACCAAACAGTGGGCAATCCAAAGGCCGAGGCCTGAGCCGGGAATGAAACCGCGATGTTGCTCGCCGCGAAACGCGCGGCGGCCGACCAGAGACTTCTCTGTCGCCGTCAGCCCGGATCCTTGATCTGTCACCGAGATGACCACATTTTGATGCTCAAGCCGGGCGGCGATGCTGATGACCGATCCGACACCAGAGTATTTGGCCGCGTTATCGAGGAGCTGCGCGACCGCCTGCTCGACTAACACCGGATCAGCCAATACACGCGGCACCTCGCGCGCCACGTTGATGCGTAAGTCATGGCGATGGAGCTCGCGGCGCTTGCGCGCCACCGACCGGTCGATAACCTCGAGGATGTCGATACACTCCCGTTGCGGCCGCACGTTTCGCGCCGCGATCCTGGTTGCATCGAGCAGTTTCTGGATATCATCGTCGAGCCGCCTGGCTTCGTCCAAAACGGATCCGACCAGCGGCTGGATCTGTCCGTTTTGCCGTATGGCCGGCACGCGGTCGAGAACACTCGCAGACCCGACAATCGAGGCGAGCGGACTGCGCAACTCGTGTGACACCGTGCCGATCAGGGCGGCGCGCAGCTCATCGGCCCGAGCACGTGATCGCGCGGTGCTGAGCGCGGTCTCAACATCGAGACGTTCGAGCCTGGCATTGGTCTCCGCCAAGACCCTTTCGACCTGCACTTTGGTGCGTGCGACCTCGGCGATACGACGGCTGCCGAGATCAACGGCAATCACCCCGTAGGTGACGGCCTGCGAGGAGACGGCGCGCAACAACCAAAGTCGTCCAGTTTCAAAATCGGCGATCGCCCGCTGCTCCGAAACGCCGGGGGTCATCATGGCGAGCGCCTCGGCTCGGACATCGCTCGGCAGACCGTTGCTGTCCGCCACCAGGACATCGAGCGAGCCAGGAGGCGGAACCATGATCGTGGGACGGCCGAGTGTGTTGGAGAGATAGTCCTGCACGGCCGCAATCAGATCGTCGGCCGTGAACCCTGAGGCCAACCGGCGCGAAAACTCGTAGAGCCCGCGAATCTCGATCTCTCGTGCTTGGGCGAAATCACGTTCGCGGCGCAGCCGATTCGCGAGATTCCCGGTCGTCAAGGCGACCAGCAGAAACACCATCAGGTGCAACACGTTGTGGGGATCATCGACCTTGAAGCTGAAGTTCGGCGGATAGAAGAAGAAAGCCTGTGCGGCACCAGAGGCCAGCGCCGTGATGATTGCCGGCAACGGCCCCCATCTTGTCGCTGCCAACACGACAACAGCCAAGTACACTAGCAGCGATAGGTGCTCGATTTCCGCCAAGTCGATTGAATATTTCAGCGCCACCAAGCCGCCGGTTACACCGGCCGTAACCCCGATGGCCTTGAGCGAGCCCATGAGAATATCGGGCGGCGACAGTCCGGGTTCGGCGAAGGTGGTCGCCCGCGGCTTGAAACCTTCCGCCAAACGCAGACGCGCCTGCTGGACAAAATTCGCTTTCGGCGTGAGCTCTGGCCCCGAGACTCGCATTTGCATTGCCTGGGTTTTCTCCCCGACCCAGTATGTGGCATACGGAGTTTGGAATTGATCTATCATTTTGCGGCGCGAATATTTAGCTGGCACGGCAGAAAATTAGCGATTTATCCTTTTTAACTAGGGAAGGATTCCCATGACCGACGATCATTTGGGTAAATCACGATGAACTGGACGTCCGCAGCGCCGGCGATTTCCGCGGCATTCTTGGGTTCCATGGTTGAAGCTGTGGAGGCGCTGACCATCGTACTCGCGGTCGCCAGCGTACGGGGATGGCGCCCTGCCGGGCTCGGCGCATTGTCCGGCCTTGGCCTGCTCGCCGCTATCGTGCTCGCGCTTGGGCCATTGCTTAACCACGTCCCGCTTCACCCGCTCCAGCTTCTGATCGGCATCCTGCTGCTGCTGTTCGGGATGCGCTGGTTGCGCAAGGCGATCCTGCGCGCTGCCGGGTTGATCCCGCTGCACGACGAGAGCAAGGCGTTCGCACAGGAAACGGAGCAATTACGTGAACAGGCGCTCCGTCACGAGGCCCGCCTCGACTGGGTCGCTGGCCTTGCGAGCTTCAAGGCCGTCCTGCTCGAAGGCATCGAGGTCGTATTCATTGTCCTCGCCGTGGGTGCGGGTCACGGTCTTCTGGTTCCGGCCAGCATCGGCGCGGTGGCGGCCTGCCTTCTGGTGGTCGCAATTGGATTTGCGCTTCACCGTCCGCTGGCACGGGTGCCGGAAAACACGTTGAAATTCGCGGTTGGTGTGATGCTTTCGGCTTTCGGGGTGTTCTGGACAGGCGAAGGGCTCGGCGTGACGTGGCCCGGCGAGGACTTGGCGATCATCGCCTTTGTGGTTCTGTTTCTCGTCATCGCGCTGCTGGCCGTCACCCTGGCGCGACGACAAGGGGTGGCGGCATTGCCATGAGTCTGTTCAGCACTGCGTTGCGCGAGCTGATCGGCCTGTTCATCGACGATGGCTGGCTGGCAGCGGCCATTCTGGGTGTGGTCGCCATTGCCGCCATCGCCGCTTCCCTAGTCCCGGGCGGCACGCTTGCCGCGGGGGCGATCCTGCTGTGTGGCCTGCTCGCCGTGCTACTGGTCAACACCCTCGCTGCGGCCCGGCGATAATTCGCCTCTTTTATGGACTCGGCTTGTCCGCTCCGTCTGCGGGCTCGACCACGACCGTTCCAACCATATGCGGATGCAGCGAGCAGAAATATTCGTACGTGCCGGGGGTGTTGAAGGTGAAGGAAAAGCTGTCGTCGGTGTCCAGGGCCTTCGATTTGAATGCCTTGGTTGCCGATGCGACCGTGTGGGGGATGTCATCCTCGTTGGTCCATGTGACCGTGGTGCCAGCCTTCACGGTCAGCTTCTCCGGACCGAACGTGAAGTTGTCGATGTTAACCCTCGCGTCGGCCGCAGCCCATGCGAGCCCGGCCGCCACGCAAGCTCCGAGGACGAAGGCCGCCCCCGCGGCCCGGAGATAGCCCGGGCCGCTGCAAATCATGTCCAGTTTCATGACAGCCTCGGTCAGCCCTGCAAGGGCGTATCGATAATGGCGAGGCGCTGCTCACCCTGTTTGAAGTTCACCGTGGTGATGCCGAGCAGCTTGCGCAGCTGATCGTCCGGCACCTTCATCGGCCCGGGGGACGGTGCCGACCCAGGCGCCGGCTGCGGGAACGATGTCGAAGTCGCGGTGTGGAAGGTGACGTTGCCCTCGACCTTCTGCATGACCTGATGAATGTGACCGTTGAGGACGGTCACTGATCCAAACTTTTTCAGCAAGTCGAGCGCCTTGGCGCCGTCGTCGGTGCCCCAGCCCCATTGCTGATAGACGGTCCATAGCGGCACGTGGGCGAACACCACGATCGGCTGGCTCGCTGCCTTGCCGCGCAGATCATCCTCCAGCCAGGCGAGCTGTGCGTCGCCGAGATTGCCGAGGCCGCCAGGCTTCAGGTCCATGACATTGACGAGACCAATGAAATGAATGCCGTTCGAATCGAAGCTGTACCAACCATCCCCCTTGGTGCCCTTGCCGTAGCGCTCCAGGTAGATCTTGCGCTCATCATCGATCACATCGTGCTCGCCGGGAACGTAGTGGACGTCGAG
>JAFAXD010000674.1 GCA_019241285.1 Xanthobacteraceae bacterium
CATCGCAGCGCTGATGGATGATCTCGCCCGCAAGCTGCACAACTGCGGGCGCAACGGGCCGCTCTCGTTCGCGCTGTCCGGGCTCGACATCGCGCTGTGGGATATCCCAGGCAAACCGCTCTATCAGTTGCTTGGTGGCGGCTCCCCTCACCCGCGTTCCCGCCTATGCGAGCCTGTTGCGCTATGGCAGCGTCGATCTCGTCGCGCGCAATGCGGCATGCGCCATGGAACGCGGCTATGCGCGCATGAAATAACCGTCAGCGAAGTTGCTGCTGCGCGCAACGCCATCGGCGCCGACATGCCGCTGATGGTCGACACCAACTGTCCCTGGTCGGCGGATGAAGCGATCGCCATGGCCCGCGCGTTTGCGCCCTACAATCTTCATTGGTTGGAAGAACCGATGTGGCCGCCCGATGATTACGCAGCGCTCGCCCGTGTCCGCAGCGCTGGCGTACCGATTGCGGTCGGCGAGAATGCCGGCACCCCGATCGACATCGAGCAACTCATCGACGTCGCCAAGGTCAATTTCGTGCAGCCGGGCGAGACCAAGATCGGCGGCATGAGCGAGATGCAGCGGCTGACCGCGCTTGCCGCCGCGCGCGGGACCAAGCTCGCACCGCACTCGCCCTATTTCGGGCCGGGCCTCATCGCCACAATCCATATCTGCGCGGGCTTCTATTGCGACCTCGAAGCAAGCCCGTTCGGTGATCAGGTCAACGCAACAGCGGGATCCATGACGGTCCCACAAGGCCCCGGGGCTTGGGCTTGACATCGACGAGGCGGTGATCGCGCGATATCGGATCGACACGCAATAGAATAACAGCAGGAGGAACTCCCGTGGCAGCGATGGATCCGATCGTGAAGATCGACACCGGCAAGCTCTCCGGCGTTGCTTGCCGGGATGGCGTGTCCGTCTACAAGGGCATTCCTTATGCCCAGGCGCCGGTCGGCGATTTGCGCTGGAAAGGACCGCAACCGGCGCAGCCGTGGACCGGCGTGCGACGAGCGGATGCGTTCGGGCCGCGCTGTGTGCAGCCGTCGCGGCGGGAGAACTCGATCAGCTATTTCGGACCGGAGCCGGAGAGCGAGGATTGTCTGTTCCTCAATGTGTGGACGCCAGCCAGCGGCACAGACGCCAAGCTGCCGGTCATGGTGTGGTTCCATGGCGGCGCGTTCTACATCGGCTCCGGCGCGCTCGGCTTGTTTGATGGAGAATATCTTGCGACGCGGGGCGCAGTGATTGTGACCATCAACTATCGGCTTGGCCGGCTGGGCTTCCTGGCGCATCCCGAGCTCACGCGGGAAAGCTCGTTCTCGGGAAACTACGGACTGCTTGATCAGCTCGCCGCGTTGCAATGGGTGCAGCGGAACATCGCGGCGTTCGGCGGCGACCCTGGGTGCGTGACCATCTTCGGCCAGTCCGCCGGCTCCATCAGCGGATCGCTGCTGATGCCCTCCCCGCTCGCCACGGGATTATTCCACCGCGTGATCGGGCAAAGCGGCGCGCTGTTCGGCCCGGTGGCAGAGAGTTGCAACACTGGCGATTCCATTCAAGCGCTCGCGGCGGCGGAGCGCACGGGCGTCGAGTTCGCGCATGCGCTCGGCGCGAGATCGCTCGCCGAGTTGCGCGCGCGTTCGGCCCGCGAGATCCAGCTGGCGCACCGGCGCGGCGGCACCGGCTCGGGCTCCAACAACAACCCGTCCGATGCGGCACGCGGCGTGTTCGATACCAATTGGCCGATCGTCGACGGTCACGTGCTGCCGCAAAGCCCGTTCGATTTGTTCAGCCAGGGTCGCCAGAATGACGTTCCGCTGCTCAGTGGAACGGTCGCCAACGAAGGCACGACCATGCCCTGCGTCGAGACCCTGCATGCTTTCGAAGCCCAGGCGCGTGCCGACCACGGCGAAGAGGCGGATCACTTCCTACGGCTTTATCCGGCCGGCAGCGATCACGAGGCGCGCGAGGCGAGCCGCACGGCATTCAGCTATCGCAATTTCTATTGGCA
>JAFAXD010000007.1 GCA_019241285.1 Xanthobacteraceae bacterium
CATAGAGCGATCGCGGCCGACGCGGTGATCGGCACCTGATCAGCCTGCCAGCTTTGGTCCAACGCTACACAGCTTGGGCCGTTGTAGGGGCGGCCCGCGCCGCGTCACCGGGGGCCGTCGTAGTGGCAGGAAGCAGCCATCCCCGAAGCATTCATATTTTCACCGATCTGCTATGAGGTGCGGAGCGCGCCCGCGGTTGGCCTACGACTTATATCGCAGCAAGATATTATGACCCCCGCGCGTCGTTGGTCTTGCCCTAACCGAAAAAAGCACGACCTAGAATCGATGCGTGAAGCGTCCCGCCGAAAAAGGAATACTGTCTATGGGGACGAAAACGAGCTTGACCTGGGGCGCATTCGCGATTCTCGCACTGCTGATCGTAGGCGTATCCTACTGGGCTATTCGGGAAAAGTCGCAATCGGGTCCCCCTGCGACGAATATAGCCGAAGCCCCGCCAACACCCGCTCAGACTCGGTCCGCACGGGAAAACTCCCCGCCAATTGAACAAGAAAAGCAAGCCGCCGGCGCATCGCCAGAAGCAAGCCCTCCTTCGACAACACCCGCAGCCCCAAGCCCAACACCGGCAGCTCCGCCGACTACGGCCGGCTCCAAGGAAGTTCCGACGCCGCCCAGCTCACCCTTAACTTCAGCGAAAACCGAGCAGTCAAGGGAGGCAACATCGGCAAAACCGCCCTCAGCCGCTATGGCGTTGGCCATGCCCGATGAAGATAAGATGTCGGAAGCAAATCGGCGGCAGGTCCAGCAGGCGTTACACGGCCTCGGTTACTACAATGGACCCGTAGACGGAATATTCGGTCCTATGACGCGTGCGTCAATCCGCCGGTTTCAGGACAGCATTGGCGAGGAAGGGACCGGTCGTTTAACTGCCGCTGAGGCTGGCCGTTTGGTGAACGTGACGGGTCTCGGAAGAGGTGCAGGCAGCCAGGGCGACGCAGTCGGGGTGCCGGCGGCGTCGGTCGGACACCGTCAACCCAGTCCCGCCGATCTTCCATCGCTTCAAAAAGAGGAAGGCAATGGGCGCGCCCCCGAGACCCCCCCGCCAGCGCAGAACAATTCGCGTGGGCGCGGTGGGTCCAATCGGGATAGTGGGAGCACGGGTAACACCGGCGCGTATGGACAAATCCCGAGCATTTGCACGGGCTGTTAGGTCCCGGGCGGCGCAGAGACTACGCTTATCAAGGTCGGCCCGCGCCGCATCACTTGCGGCCTAGTGGCAGGCGCCACCGCCCGCGGCGATCACGATGCGAGCAGGTTGCTTTCGCGATCAATCGTGAGAAGAAGGGACTTCGATTTACTAGGCCCCTCGTGAGCCCGGCCCCCGTCCACGACTACAACAGCGGCACTCAGCCCGAAATCCGCGAGCACTCGTGATGATTGGACCGCAGTCGCGGCTCTTCGTCTTTCTGCTCGGCGCGCTCATGATGGTCAACGTGCTGTCCATCGACATGACGCTGCCGGCTATGCCCGCGCTCGGAGCAGCGTTCTCGGCCACGCCCGACCAGATTCAGCTCACGCTGAGCCTCTATCTCGCCGGCTATGCCGCGGGGCAGATCTTCATCGGCCCCCTCTCTGACCGCTTCGGCCGGCGCCGCGTGCTGGTCGGCTGCTTGGCTATGTATTCGCTGGCCACGCTTGCCTGCGCCGCGAGTCCCCGCATCGGTTTCCTCATTGCGGCGCGTCTCCTTCAGGGCATCTTCGCCTCGGGCGGACCGGTCATGGTGCGGGCGATCGTGCGCGACCATTTCGAGGGGGCCCGCGCCGCACACACAATGTCCTCGTTGACTACCGTGTTCGCCGTCGGGCCTTTGCTGGCGCCGATCATCGGAGGCGCGCTTCTCGTGCGCTATGGCTGGCCTTCGATCTTTCTGTTCATTGTCTTCTGGTCGCTCGTGCTGCTCGTTTTCGCTTGGGCGTTGCTGGCCGAGTCGCTGCGCGAGCCCGACCTGCAGGCTCTTCAGCCCTCGCGCATCATTGCGAACTACCACACGTTCTTCACTACTCGCGCGGCGATCGGGTATGCGGGGCTGAACGGCCTGTGCTCGCTGGGAATGTTCGCATTTCTCTCGGGCTCGCCGTTCGTGCTGATCGAAATCTATGGCGTGGCCCCGAACCATTACGGCTACTATTTCGGATTGTCGGCTCTGACGCTGATGCTCGGAGCGTCGACGAACAAGCGGCTGCTGCAGTGGATGCCCGGTGAGCGCGTCATGCGCTATGGCTGCCTAACGCTCATCCTCGGCGGCGCGGCGGCGGTCGCGATCCCGTTTTCGCCCCTGAACGGGCCATTAGCGCTCACTGTCGCGATCATGATCTACATCTTCGGCCAGATGCTCGTGCAGCCGAACGCGGTCGCCGCGGCTCTCATGCCGCTGCCCCATATGGCGGGCACCGGCTCGGCGCTGATGGGCATGATGCAGATGCTGTTCGGCGCACTCGGCGGGTACGCGGTGAACGCGCTCTATGACGGCACGCCGCTGCCAATGACGAGCACGCTCCTCGTCGCCGGCATTGCCTGCAGCGGCCTTTCGCTCCTTTTGAGGAGATGAAGCGTCGCCCGTCAGCGGGGCTCGGCGGCAGCACCGGCGAACACCGCAATGGCACGGCGCCACCATGTTCAATTAGGCAACGAGGACTCTCCCCTGAACTCGTGCTTTCGGCGTTCGGCGCTAGCGAGGCAATTTCGATCGAAAGCTGGGCGAATGCGCCGCCACATCGTCGGGCAGCACCAACGTCGATGAGTCACACCTTTCTGGAATGTTCGCCCCACTTAAATCTCGGTTCCGATGTTGCCGGCAACAGCGTAGGTTCGGTGGGAACAGCGCGGGGACCCGCGCGGTGCGCGGTCCAACTGCCGGCTATACCTATCGTCGCTGTGGGCCCCGGAGCACCGCTCTGATGCGCACGAGGAACAAGGGAGGACTGCCATGAATACGCGCTCATCCGTGTTCTTGATGCTTGGCCTTTTAACGGCGATGGCCGCTGCCAAAGCGGACCCGATAAAGACGTCCGGCGGCCTCGTCTCCGGCGTAGCTGTTCCCGATGGGACCGTGCGCGCTTACAAGGGTATCCCGTTCGCTAAGCCTCCCGTAGGCGACCTGCGCTGGCGCGCGCCGCAACCCGTGGAGGCTTGGACCGGTACGCTTGCCGCCGACAAGTTCGGCGCATCATGCATGCAGCCCGACCCCACCCCGGGCCATTCGCTCTTTACGCGGATATTTTACACGCCGATCAAACCAACGAGCGAGGACTGCCTCTACCTCAATGTCTGGACGGCGGCGTCGGCCGGCGAAAAACGTCCTGTGATGGTGTGGATTCCCGGTGGCGGCTTTCGCGGCGGATCGTCGTCAGTAGAAATCTACGACGGCGCCGAGCTTGCCAAAAAAGGTGTCGTCCTGGTTTCTATCAACTACCGACTCTGGAAATTCGGATTTCTGGCATTGCCGGAACTCAGTGCGGAATCAGAACATCATGCATCGGGCAACTACGGACTGCTTGACCAGATCGCGGCCTTGCAATGGGTGAAGGAAAACATCGCGGCGTTCGGCGGCGATCCGGACAATGTGACCATCTTCGGTCAATCCGCGGGGTCCGTTGCCGCCAATTACCTTATGATATCGCCATTGGCCAAAGGCCTCTTCCACCGGGTCATCGGCGAAAGCGGCGGAGCCTTCGCGCCGGCGGTTTCCGGCTCGCCGCAGTTGCGCGGCCTTTTCATCTCCTGGCTGCAAACACTTCCCGATGCGGAAGCAGTCGGATCGAAGCTGATGACCGCCCTCAAGGTCTCAAACCTTGCGGAACTTCGGCAAAAGTCCGCGGAAGAAATTCTTGCGGTTCCCTCCGCGACCCGCTTCGAGTCGGCGATTCCGATCCTGGACCGCTACGTCCTTCCTGCCACCGCGGACGAGATCTTTGCGGCCGGCCGACAGAACGACGTTCCGCTGCTTCTCGGCTCCACGGCCGACGAAGGCTCGAACTTCCCCGTGATCCGCACGGTCGCAGCATTCCGTGAGGACGCGGGCAAGACGTTCGGACCGCTGGCCGATGCGTTTCT
>JAFAXD010000323.1 GCA_019241285.1 Xanthobacteraceae bacterium
TTGTCGGTGACAGGGCCGAAGGCATCAAGCGCGACGACCATGCCCGCCAGGGCCAGCATGGTGGTCACCGCGATGGCGATGCCAAACAGTCCGGCCAAATTGTAGGTGATCAGGATGCCGGCGATGATGACGATCGCCGGGAGGGCGGTCGCTTCAAGCGAGATCGCAAGACCCTGGATGACGTTGGTGCCGTGGCCGGTGACCGAGGCGGAAGCAATCGACTTCACCGGGCGATAGTCGGTGCCGGTGTAGTACTCCGTGATCCAGATGATCAGGCCGGTCACAGCGAGGCCGACGACACCGCAGATGAACAGAGACAAACCGGTGAAGGGGACGTTCGGCTGATGGCCGAAGCCGATCAGCACAAGAATCACCAGCGCGAGGCCGATGAGGGACAGCCCCGCGGTGACAATAAGGCCGCGATAGAGCGCGCCCATGATCGACTGACTTGCGCCGAGCTTGACGAAGAACGTGCCGGCGATCGAGGTCAGGATGCAGATGCCGCCGATCGCCAGCGGAAGCGTCATCATCGCCCGCAGCGCGCCGGTGCCCTGGAAGAAGATCGCCGCCAGCACCATCGTGGCGACGGTGGTCACCGCGTAGGTTTCGAACAGGTCGGCGGCCATGCCGGCGCAATCGCCCACGTTGTCACCGACGTTGTCGGCGATGGTGGCCGGGTTGCGCGGATCATCCTCGGGGATGCCGGCCTCGACCTTGCCGACAAGGTCACCGCCGACGTCAGCGCCCTTGGTGAAGATGCCGCCGCCCAGACGCGCAAAGATCGAGATCAGCGAGGCGCCGAACCCGAGCGCCACCAGGGCATCGACGACCGTGCGGTCGTTCGGCGCGAGACCGAGGATGCCGGTAAGGATGGCGAAATAGACGGTCACCCCGAGGAGCGCGAGGCCGGCGACCAGAAGTCCGGTGATGGCGCCGGATTTAAATGCGAGTTCAAGGCCCGCGCCCAGCGAGGAGATCGCCGCCTGGGCGGTGCGCACGTTAGCCCGAACCGAGACGTTCATGCCGATGAAGCCGGCGGCGCCCGACAGGATCGCGCCGATCGCAAACCCAACTCCGACCAGCCAGCCGAGGAAATAGCCGACGATCAGAAAGATCACGACGCCGACGATGCCGATCGTCGTGTACTGGCGCTTGAGATAGGCCTGCGCGCCTTCGCGTACGGCCGCGGAAATCTCCTGCATCCTGGCATTGCCGGCGTCCGCCTGCAGCACGGACTGAATCGCCCAGACCGCGTAAGCAATCGACAGCAAGCCGCAAATGATGATCAGCCCCAAAGCTAACATGGAATTCCTCTTGTCCGGATTGGCCGGTGGACCCGGCCGACGATCGATAGGACTGGCCGCCCGGTACTGCGCGGCTTGCCTTGCCCCAAATCGGCGCGGACCTTGCCAAAAAGGTCTTGCCAAAGCAACGGTTGCGTCGGTTTTGCCGCAACGTTGCCTGAAAAATCAGCCCCGGTGCAGTTAAACCCCCTGGACCACGCCCCGCCGGCGCTGCCAAACACCCCAAGCCAGTAAGGCGGCCGCCGCCAGCACGGTCGGGAACACCACCGTGTTCACGGCCCCCCACCCGGCCACATGCAAAAGCTTGCCGGATGAGAACGAGCCGATTGCCATCGAGCCGAACACGAGGAAATCGTTGAAGGCCTGAACGCGGTTACGCTCGTTATGGTGGTGGCATTGAGCGACCAAAACCGTAGCTCCGATAAAGCCGAAATTCCACCCGAACCCGAGCAGGACGAGCCCGACCCAGAAATGCCAAATGGTGATGCCCGTCAGGTTGATGGTCGCAGCGGCGATCAGCAAGGCAAAGCCGGTGGCGATGATGCGCTCGACCCCGAAGCGCGCAATCAGCGTTCCGGTGATGAAGCTCGGCACGAACATGCCCAGTACGTGCCACTGCAGGCCCAGCGACGCCTGCGTCACCGAATGGTCGCACATGACCATCGCCAGCGGCGCCGAGGTCATCACCAGGTTCATCATCGAATAGCTGGCGACCCCGCAGGCGACCGCGACGATAAAGCGGGGCTGCCGCGCGATCTCCAATATTGGACGCCCCTCGCCTTCCGCCGACCGGCGCGGCGGCACGGGGATATCGAGGAACATCAGCACGCCGCCAGCGATCACGGCTAGTAGCGATTGCGCCAAGTAGGTCGCGGCAAACAGGTAAGGCAACATTTGATTCTTGGTCAGGATCACCACCTGCGGGCCGATAATTCCAGCGAAAATGCCGCCGATCAGTACCCAGGAGATGGCCTTGGGGCGGAACGCCTCGCTCGCCGTGTCCGCGGCGGCAAAGCGATAGGCCATATGGGCTGCCGCATAGAAGCCGCTCACCAGAGCGCCGATGTTGAACAAGACAAACGAGCCGTGCAGCACGGCGGTGAAGCAAATCAGACCGGTGCCAATGCCGCAGAGCGTGCCCAATTGAAATGCCGCTCGGCGTCCATAACGACGCGCCAGCCAGCCGACCGGGAGCGCCCCCATCCAGAGCCCCAGGACGTAGATGCTGATCGGTAACGTCGCGAGGCCCTTATCGGGTGCGATCATCGACCCGACGATGCCACCCGTCGCCATCAGCACCGTATTGTTGCCGCCCGCCAACGCTTGGGCGATCGCCAACACCAGCGCGTTCTTGCGCGCCAACCGGTCGCCGGCAGCGGCGAACGTCATTTGGTTGGTGCGCGCGTCCATCTGGTCGGGTTCCGCTCAGAAGCGCCAAGCGCCTGGATGGCGCAGCTCAATGCTGCGCGCCTGCGTGATCGAATTGATGCCAACCTGGCGCATGGTGTCGCGCACTTCCTCCCTGAACAACTCGATCACGTAGTCCGCGCCCTCCCCGCCGAGCGCGCCGAGGCCGTAGAGAAACGCCTTGCCGGCGAATGCCGCCTTGGCGCCCAGCGCCAGCGCGCGGACGATGTCGAGGCCAGAACGCACACCAGAGTCGAACAGCACCGTCGCCTTGTCACCGACCTCGGCGACGATCGCCGGCAACACATCGATGGAGGCCGGCAGGCCCTCCACTTGGCGGCCGCCGTGATTCGAGACCTGGATCCCATCGATCCCCAGCGACACAGCCTTGGCGGCGTCCTGCGGATGCATAATGCCCTTGAGCACCACGGGACCGCGCCACAGGTCGCGATAGCGTTTGACCTCGTCCCACGAGAACGAGCCACCGCCGACCTGGTCGCTGCGCTGGGAGAATGCCGCCACCCGCTCCGGGGTCGGATTGTCCACGTAGCCCGTGTAGTTGGCGAACCGCGCCAGCCCGTGTTCGCGATACGCCACCAGCCAAGCCGGATGGCTGAGCACGTCGATCACGGTGCGCGCATCGAGGCGGAACGGCAGCACCAAACCACGCCGCACCTCGCGCGGCCGCTTGGTGCGTAGCGGCACGTCCATGGTGATCACCAGCGCGTGGGCGCCTGCCGCCTGCGCCCGCTTCACCAGATCAAAGCCGTAACGATGATCCTCGTGAGCGATGCGATAGAGCTGAAACCACAGCATGTCGCCGGCGAGGGCGGCGAGCTCTTCCACGGTCGAACTGGCAACCGTGCCGGCCGTATAGGGAACGCGCGCCCGTTGCGCAGCTTGCGCCAGGTACTTTTCCGCGCCGGGCCAGACGATCCCCGGCATCCCCATGGGCGCAACGCCGAACGGCGCCGAATAACGGCGGCCGAACAGCTCGGTTTCCATGTGGCACGAGCCGTCATCGACGCCGTAGCGCGGCATCAGCTCGATGGCGTCCAGTGACGCCGCGTTGCGGGCAATTCCGCCGTCGGTACCCGCGCCGCCATCGGTTGCATCAAAGCCGAATCGGGGAATGCGCCAGCGCGCGTATCGACGCAGATAGTAGACGGTCGGAAAGCGGCGCCGGCGCGACATCGCCTTCGCGCTCGCGCCCGCTGGCCGCGTCATTGGCGCCGCCGGCGCATTGGATGGCGGTACGACCCGCGTTCTGTCGTCCATGTCGCCTCCTCCCCTTAATCGATCTCTATCAGAAATGGCTGAACGACGGCCGTGCAAATTTGAGGGGCTGGCCATCGCGTCCGACAAGGCGGCCCTCGCCTGGTCCGGCAGCGATTGCACCGATCTCGCTGACGATCACCCCACGCGCCGCGGTCTCAGCGCGAAAGGCGCCAAGTTGCGCCGCCGGAACCGTTGCAAGGATCTCGTAGTCATCGCCGCCCGTGAGAATGGGCTCGATCGCGGAGGGATCGCGATCCAAGGCCGCGCGTGCGGCGCCCGATAAAGGAACCCGCGTGACATCGACGTCTCCACCGACCCCGGATGCGCGGCAGAGCTTGGCAAAATCACCGGCGAGCCCGTCCGATATATCCATCGCGGCGGACGCAAAGCGCCGAATGATTTCGGCGATGGCGAGTCGTGGCTGCGGAACGAGGTAACGATCGACCAGATGCGCCCGCCCCGCCGCATCGACGCCCCAGCTGGCAGCAAGCTCGGGTTGCTTGCGCAGGCGCACCCCGAGAGCCGAGTCGCCGACGGTTCCGGTGACGACCACCCGGTCACCAGGCTGGGCACTGCTGCGCTTGACCATGGTGCCCCGCGGTACCGCACCGAGGGCAGCGATCGTAACAGTCAGCAGCCCGGGCGTGCGATCGGTGTCACCACCGAGCAGCGGGCAGGCAAAGTGCTCGGCATCGGCCCCGAGCCCCTGCGCGAAGGCGCTGAGCCACGCATCGCCGATCTCAGCCGGCAGCGCGAGCGACAGCAAGAAACCGAGCGGCCTCGCCCCCTTGGCGGCAAGATCGGAGAGGTTGACTCGCAGCGCTTTGCGGGCAATCGCCGCCGGAGGATCATCAGGGAAGAAATGCACGCTGGCGACGATCGGGTCGGTCTTGAGCACGAGGTCGCAGTCGGCCGGGGGAACCAGAACAGCTGCATCATCCACGAGACCAAGGGCGCCGGGGTCTTTTGCGATCGGGGCAAAATAGCGGGCGATCAGGCGGTCTTCGGCGGATTGGTTGCTCATCCGGCGGCGTGCTCAAACTCCTCGGCGCGCAGTTGCCGCGCGATCTGATCCAGCACCGCGTTGACCATGCCGGTCTCATCGCGATCGACGAACGCATCAGCGATGCCGACATATTCCGACATCACAACTCGCGCCGGAACATCACGCTTGCGATCGAGCTCGTAGGCACCCGCACGCATCACGGCGCGCAGCACCGCCTCAATTCGCTTCAGCGGCCAGCCCGACTGCAGCACTTCATCGATGAGCGGGTCGAGCTTGCGCTGATCGTCGATCACGCCTTGCACCAGCTCACGGAAGTAGGCGCGTTCCGCCGGCAGGTATTGATCGCCTTCCACTTCCTGGCCGATCCAATGACTCTCAAACTGTGCCAGGATCTCGTTGAGCCCGGTGCCGGCGATGTCCATCTGATAGAGCGCCTGCACCGCCGCGAGCCGTGCGGCCCCGCGCCGGTTGGCCTTGGGCGGCCCGCCCCGAACAGGCTCCGGCTTGCGCGTCATCGCTTTCGCCGCGGCGTGAGGCGGCGTTTGAGCCGCACCAACGCCAGCGCCGCTTCTGCGGCGCCGCCGCCTTTGTTGTCTTGTTGCGGCTTCGCCCGGGTCCAGGCCTGTGCATCGGTGTCGACAGTGAGAATGCCGTTGCCGATGGGGACGCGCAGCGCCACCGAGAGCTCCATCAAGGCACGGGCCGATTCGCCAGCGACGATCTCATAATGACTGGTCTCGCCGCGAATGACGCAGCCCAGCGCGACCACGCCGTCGTATGGTTTGGGCTGCGCCTTGCCGGCGTGGAGTGCAATCGCGATGGCCGGCGCAATCTCTAACGCGCCCGGAACCGTGATCACGTCCCACGTCGCGCCCGCCGATTTGAGCGCGCCCGTCGCGCCTTCCAGCAGCGCGGTTGCGATATCGTCATAGAAGCGCGCTTCGACAATAAGCATCCGGGCTCCCTTGACGGGATCCCGTTCCTCACTTGCTGATCGTCTCGGTCTTGCCATGCATTCTTCTCGTCGCGCCGTGAGTAGCAAGGCCGGCGAGGACGAACAAGCACGCTAACTGCGCCCCTCGAGCAACCGCGCCGCATAGCGCGCCATGAGGTCGACCTCGATATTGACCTCGGTTCCCGCCTGCCAGCTTGCGAGCGTTGTCACCGTCAACGTGTGCGGAATGATCAGAACAGAGAACACATCCCCGGCAACATCGTTGATGGTGAGCGATACGCCGTCGAGCGCGACCGAGCCTTTGGGCGCGATGAACCGCGCCAGCGCGGCCGGCACACGCAATGTAAACCGCGCCATGTCGGGGAGATCTTCGCGCTCAACGACCTGCGCCACGCCATCTGCGTGCGCGGCAACCACGTGCCCGCCAAGCTCATCGGCGACCCGGAGGGCCCGCTCGAGGTTGACGCGGCCTCCGCGCTGCCATTGGCCGACCGTCGTGACTTTCAGCGTCTCTGCCGCCGCGTCGACCGCAAACCACGTTCGGCCATTCTCGACGCCAGCGCCGACCACCGTCATGCACACGCCGTTGCAAGCGATCGACGCTCCATCAACGATTGTCGCGCGATCATAGCTGCAGCCGATCGTGAGCCGATGGTGCAGGCCTTGTGCGCGCGGCTCGACCGCGAGCACCTCACCGACGTCTGTGACAATTCCAGTGAACATCAGCTCCGCTCAAACATCTCGATCCGGTCGGGCCCGACTTCATCGGTAGCGACCCGCTGCAAATTGGGCGAATGCGTTAGCGCGGTGAGCGGCAATCCTTCAAGCGCGTCGATGCCGTCGGGCCCGATTTCGTTTGCCGAACAGAACAGCACCGCCGCATCGATGAGATTTTTCTTCACCAGTGCGGCGGCGAGCGTCGGGCCGCCTTCCACCATCAGGCGCGTAATCCCACGCGTTGCAAGTGCGCGCAGAGCCGCGGCGAGATCAAGCAACCCATTCTCCCCGTCAACACGCAGCACATCGGCACCGAGCGCGCGCAATCCCTCTTCCCGTGTCGCCGGCGCTCCCGTGTCCGTGATGATCCAGAGCGGAAGCTCGCGTGCTGTTCTGGCGAGCCGGCTGGCGGCCGGAGTTCGCAGCCCGGCATCGAGGACGACGCGGATCGGGGAGCGCGCTTTCATGCCCGGAAGCCGGCATGTGAGCAGCGGATCATCGGCAATGACCGTGCCGATTCCGACCAGGATTGCATCGTGCGTGGCGCGCATCAAATGCACGCGCGCGTGTGCCGCTTCGCCGGTAATGGTTGTCGGGCGCCGGCCGGCAAGGCCCGCTTTGCCATCAGCCGACACGGCGAGCTTGAGCGTCACGTGCGGGCGTCCGTCAACAACACGGCGGATATGACCCGCATGGGTGCGGCGCGCCTCGTCCGCCCCGACCCCCACGTCGACCGCAATGCCGGCCGCGCGCAGCTTTGCGTGCCCGCGACCGGCTACCTCGGGGTTGGGGTCTTCCAGCGCCGAGACGACCCGCGCGACCCCAGCCTGAACGATGGCGTCCGCACACGGCGGCGTCTTGCCGTGATGCGAGCACGGCTCGAGCGTTACATACAACGTACTGCCTTGTGCAGCCGCGCCGGCGCGGGCGAGTGCTTCGGTTTCGGCATGCGGGCGTCCTCCGGTGCAGGTAACGCCACGGCCGACGATCACCGGCACGTCGGCCTCTTGGCGCACCACGACGGCGCCCACCGATGGATTGGGCCAAGTCTGGCCGAGGCCACGCCGGCCGAGCGCAAGCGCGACCGCCATAAAGCGCGCGTCGTTGTTCATGAGCCCGGCTTTAGCATGTCCCGGAAAGGCTTGTCCCGGACGCGATCCGGGATGGGTACCGGTTTTCCGACAAGGACATGCGCGAAAAAGTTCGACATTGCGGACCTGCGCAAATCGGGCTTGTTGCGCGCGGGCGCGGTCAGCCAAGGTGCGCCAGCCGGGTAGGTAAAATGCAAGACATTGACGCAGACATTATCGTTGTCGGGGCCGGCCTAGCGGGCTTGTCCGCCGCCCTCACCGCGCACGAGCGTGGCCTGAAGGTCAGGGTGCTGGAGTGCGCGCCGGAAGACGAGCGCGGCGGCAACACCCGCTTTTCCAACGGCGCCATGCGGGCGGTGTACCAGGGCATCGCCGACATCGAGGAACTGGTCGGGGAAATCGGTCCGGAGGAGCGGGCACGCACCGATTTCGGCGCCTACACGGCCGAGGAATATTTCGATGACCTGGCACGAGTCACCCAATATCGCACCGACCCGGAGATGGCAGACCTCCTGGTCGGGAACAGCCGCGACACGATGCGATGGCTGCATGCCAACGGGGTGAAGTTCTTCCCGCTGTACGGCTGGCAATTCCGCTCGCCCGACGGCTTCATCCGCTTCGCCGGTGGCTCGGCGGTCGAAACCTATGACGGAGGCGAAGGTCTCTCCGGGTCGCTCTTTAGCGCTGTCGAGCGTGCCGGCATCCCGGTGCATTACCGGACCCGAGCAATCTCGCT
>JAFAXD010000480.1 GCA_019241285.1 Xanthobacteraceae bacterium
GCGTTCATCACCAGGTTGACCAGAACCTGGCGGAGCTGCACCGGATTGGCGGGGACCTGCGGCAGTTCCTCGGCGAGCTCGGTGCTTACCGAGACGCGTTGGTTTTCGACGTCGCCCCGCACCAGCGTCAGCACCTCGCGGACGAGGTCATTCACGTCGTGCGTGGTGGTCGGCCGGCCCTCGCTCTTGAACATCATGCGAATGCCGGCGACGACCTCGGAGGCGCGGCGGCTGTCGGCGACGACGCGCGAGAGAGTGGCACGCGCCTCGTCAACATCCGGCGTCGCACGGGTGAGCCAGCGCAACCCCGCCTGCGCGTTCGCGGCGATCGCCGCCAGCGGCTGGTTGATTTCGTGCACGATCGAGGCTGCCATTTCGTCCATCGCCATGCGCTGGGTGACCCGCGCGACTTCAGCACGAGCCTGGCGCAGCGCGTAGATGTCGGTCATCTCGCGCAGGCAGCCGACGAACAGCACGTTGCCCTCACTTGCGATTGGCGAGATCGACAGTTCGAGCGGGAATTCCTCACCGTTTCGCCGCAGTCCGGAGACCTCGATGCGCCGGCCCAGAACCACGGCCTTTCCGGTCTGCAGATAGCGTTTGAGGCCGTTCTGATGCGCGTCCCGATAGCGTTCCGGAATGATCAGATCGGCCATCGGACGTCCGACGACCTCCTCGCGCGTCCATCCGAAGACGCTGACCGCGCGATCATTCCAATCGGCGATCGTACCCGCAGCCGTCATGACGACGACGGCGTCGAGCGTCGTCTGCAGCAGCAGCCGCAAACCTTCGTGCAGTGGAGGCGGGCGTTGAGCCCCGCGTTGTGATGCGGTGGAATCCGCGTTGGACGACATGGCTGACCGAGGTCTTGCCCTTAACCGCACAAACAAAGAGTTCGAGATCCCCGGATGAACTCCCGAACGTCAAAAGGTTTGTACAATCTTGTCGGGTTCCCGAAAAGACAATCCGATCGCAGCCCCGCAAAATCTATTCGTCAACCCCGGTTGCGTCGGGCGTCTCCCACGCGATGTGTTGGCCGCCATCCACCGCGATGGTCACGCCGGTCACGCTGCGAGCACCGGCGAGGTAGAGAACCGCGTCGGCGATTTCCTCCGGGCGGGGCCCGCGCCCCAGCGGCACCAAAGCCGCCTGCTGGGCAAAGGCGTGCGCGTCCTGACGCGGGCTCGGCAAGGTCGGCCCGGGGGCGACCGCGTTGACGCGAATACGCGGGGCGAGCGCCTGTGCAAGCGTGATGGTGGCCGTGTTCAGCGCGTTCTTGCTGAGCGTGTAGGAGAAGAAGCGGGGCGTGAGCCGAAACACCCGCTGATCCACCACATTGACGATCGACGGATCGCTTCCGGCGCGCGCCTGCGCCGCAAAGTCCTGCGCCAGGAACAGCGGTGCACGCAGGTTCACCGCGAACTGGTGGTCGAAGTGCTCGGGTTTCAGCGTGCCGAAGGCATCGACCTCGAACTCGCCTGCGTTGTTGACGAGCAAGGTGAGCGGGCCGACCGCAGCAACGGCAGCAGCGACAAGTTGTGTGACCTGCGCGTGATCGGCAAGATCGGCTGTCGCAAGCTTGGCCTTGCCGCCGTTCTGCGCAATCTCAGCACAAAGGGCTTCGGCGGCGGCCCGCGAGCGGTTCGCGTGAACCGCCACCGCATAGCCGGCGCGCGCCAGCGCTCGCGCAATCGAAGCGCCAATGCGTTGCGCGGCCCCGGTGACGAGCGCAGCGCGCGGAACAGAGTTCTTGGTCGACATGATCGGTTCTAACATTCTCGCCGCGCATTTTGACTTAAACCTCCTTAACCCTCCATCAACCATCAATACTAAGCTTAACGTGACACCGCCGCGCTTTAACCAAACTCGCCACAGTCCGCGACTAGTGTCGCTCCAGTCACTATGGAGGACGCGAGCATGAAGCGCGTTTTGTTGGCGAGCGCCGGTTTGGCCGCTCTGACGATCCTTGCCGGTTCCGCGAATGCGGCCGATATGTATGCAGCACCTTCGCCGTACGCGGCGCCGGCACAGTCTTATGTCATACCCAATTCGACCTGGAACGGCTTCTACCTCGGCGCCAACGGTGGCGGCGCCTGGGGCAGTTCGACGTGGAGCGGGTTCTCCAGCTTCAATACGTCGGGCGGGCTTGTCGGCGGGACCGTGGGCTACAATCGCCAGTTCGGCCAGGTCGTGGGTGGCATCGAGGGCGACCTCGACTGGGCCAACATCCAGGGCGGCGGCGTCTGCACGTTCGGCTGCCAAACGACGAACAACTGGTTGGGCACCGTGCGTGGGCGCTTGGGCTATGCTGGCGGCACCTGGATGCCGTACGTGACCGGAGGGTTGGCGTTTGGAAATTTCCAGGCTGGAAACATCTTCGGCACGTCCGAGACGACCAATGCAGGTTGGACCCTCGGCGCCGGCGTTGAATATGCATTTGCCGGGAATTGGACCGTGAAGGCCGAGTACCTCTACGTCGACCTTGGCAACTTCAATTGCGCGACCTGCATCGCAGGCACGAATGTGAGTTCAACCATGAACCTCGTGCGCGGGGGCGTAAACTTCCACTTCTAACGCTCGTCACAGCAAAATCTGACATCAAGACTTCACACGGCCCAAGCAAATAGATCACCGTGTGGCCCCGGACCCCGGTCCGGGGCGTTTCATTTCTGGCGCTCGCGACGTGCTGCTTGAACGCGCCGACGCGCCGCCGACGTGATCCGGGACTAGCCCTGAATCACGAGATTGACGGCCTTCGGGCCTTTACCCTTCTTGTCGGGTTCGACATCGAAGGAGATGCGCTGGCCCTCATTCAACGACTTCAAGCCAGCACGCTCGACCGCCGTGATGTGAACAAACACATCGCGTCCGCCATCGTCTGGTTTGATGAAGCCATAGCCCCGTTCGCCGTTGAAGAACTTGACCGTACCACCCATTGCCATCGGGAAACTCCTATCCCCGCGGTTGCTTCGCTGCGAGCCCACATGGCTCGGCGGCTCGGCTTAACATTCACAATCGGGGAAAGCGTCGGCCCTCAGCCTCAGTCACTCCGCCGACCTCCAACCGGGAGGCGGAACGTCAAAGCCCCAGGTACAAGAGTAACATAGCTGGCGGCGCAGGAAAGAGGCTCGATGACCTTTTGAGATATCTTCGATAACCTCTCGCAGGATGGTCAGCTGGGGCTGGAGAGCAGCCGAAATCGGGCTCCGGCGGCTCGCGGCAACGGCCGGTGTTATCTCGCAACCTCTTAGAATAATTTGACTTTTGCGGACAGGCTTAACGTACGCGCTCGGGGTGCAGCCGCTTGAGCACCGCCTCCGGACTGGAGTAGGCCTCCTGGCGCTCAACACTCCAATATTTTAACTCTTCCAGCGGAATAGGCACGCCGGTGACGGCGCAACGCACGAAGGCGCCAGGCCGTAGGACACGGAAATCGCCATCCAAGTATTTAATCTCGGCTTCAGCCGGGGAGCGAGGATCGAAGCGATTGAGCACGTTGGTCTCCGCAAGTCTCACAACATAATCATTACGCCATCTGAGTAAAACCCTTAGCTGCTTGGCGCAATGACCTCCCTCGCGAAGGTGAGTGAATGTTTGTTCATGTTGGTAACCCTGCGCACTACATCGTGAACATTGGTCGCCGGACGTCGCGTGTTGTACATGCTATTTGCGTTTTGCCGGGGGTGAGCCTTTGAAGTAGGAGTTGCCATGTTCAGTCGCGTGGTCGCCGCGGCCGTCGCGGTGATTGCGATCCTGACCACAACCCCTGCCCCGGCCGGATCTGGCCCGGAGGCGGTCGAGATCCTTCACGGCGAGAATGTCCTCAGGGCGGATCTCTATCGACCCGAGGGCGATGGTCCTTTCCCTGCGGTGGTCGCGTTGCACGGCTGCGACGGCCTGCACGGCGCCAATGGTCAGATAACCCCGTTTTATCGTGACTGGGCTGAGCGCCTGAACAAGGCTGGGTTCGTCGTCCTCTATCCCGACAGTTACGGGGCGCGCGAGCTTGGTGCGCCCTGCCGCAATCGGGCGGTGCTTCTGCGCAGCAATCGCGAACGCATTGCGGACGCGACCGCTGCCCGCGCATGGCTACAGACACAGCCCTTCATCAAGGCCGATCGCATTTCCCTGCTCGGGTGGTCGAGCGGCGGCGTCACCGCGCTCTGGGCGGTGCGCCCGAGCGCGGCACCGCACGAGGCCAAACCGGATTTCCGTTCTGCCGTCGCGCTCTATCCGGGCTGTACTCGGCTCGAGATCACCGCCTGGAGCGCACGCATCCCGACGCTGATCTTGGCCGCAGGTGCAGATGACTGGTCGCCCGCGAAAGCGTGCGAGCAGATGGTCGCCGGCGCGCGCGGACGCAGTGCGCACGCGAGCATCGTCGTCTATCCGGGCGCGTATCATGACTTCGATCACCCGAACCGGCCGGTGCAGACGCGCACCGGAAACGCATTCTCGGTCGACAACTCAGGCAAAGTGCACACCGGGACAAACCCGGCGGCGCGCGCCGACGCGATCCGACGGGTGACGCAGTTTCTATCGCGCAGCCAGGGAGCGGCACCTGACGAACAGCATTCGGAACGCGAGTGAGATCTCGTGTCCCGGACGCGGTGCAACGCTGCACGCTGATCCGGGACCGTCTCAAACGTGAGCGTCTTTGGCGGTCCCGAGTCTGCAGCGCATCACTGCGTGCTGCGCTGCGCCCGGGGACACGGTTAGAACAAACTGCCCTGCCCTTCGCCGCTGTCGCGACGCCGCCGGCGGCGCGGCGCCACTGCCGCCGCTGAGGAAACCGGTTTGCTGGCGGGGCCCCCGGTGGCGATGGCCGGAACGCGACCATCATTGAACTCAATGTCGAGCTTAAGCCCGGGGCTGATACCGGCGGCGGCATGCATCGGCCGGCCCTCTCCGTCGCGCACCAGGGCGAAGCCGCGCGCCAGAACACCGTGATAGGACAACGCGCTCAGAAGTTGGCCCACGCGCTCGAGCTGCGCATCGCAGCGATCGATCCGCGCCAGCGTCGCCCGATGGGCACGTTCCGAAGCAGCGCGAACGCGATCGCGTTCACGCCCGATCCGTACAGCGTGGGCATGGGCGTTGGCACGAAGTCCCGCCGCAAGGCGGGCACCGATTGCCACGTAATGGTCGCGGCGGCGCTCACGGGCGACGTGCAGGCAGCGCCCGAGGTGACGCATCACTGAGATGAGCCGCTCGTCCTCGCGAGCAAGGCGCAGGCGCAAGGTCTGTGGCGTCAGTCGCGAGGCGATGCGGGAGAGCGCAGTGTGATGCAGCTGGGCATTGGCGCGTAGCGCGCGCGGCAGACGGTCCGCGGCTGCGTCAAGCCGCTGGCGTGGCAGGTTCAGCAACTCCTCGGCGCTCGGCAACGCGCGCGCGGCAGAGCGCAAGTCGGTGCGCCGCGCATCCTGACCGCGCTGCCAACAAGCTAACGCACGGCGGGCAACATCGGTAACGCGATCAATCAATTCGGCGCGCACCGGCACGGCCATCTCGGCCGCCGCGGTCGGCGTCGGCGCACGCTGGTCGGCGACGAAATCGATCAGCGTCGTATCGGTCTCGTGTCC
>JAFAXD010000422.1 GCA_019241285.1 Xanthobacteraceae bacterium
CCGGTCCGCCGGCAATAGTCGGCGATTTCCTGCAGGAGTTCTTGAGCGTTCATACGGGCTCTCCCTGCGCGGGTGCTGCCGCGGTTTCCACGGCCCGCCTATGCGCTGCTTCATTGTTCTGCGGACGGGCAAGTCGAACATTTGCCCGCTGCATTGGGTTTCGTCAAATGAAATTTTGCCCACGATTTAATTGGGAATGTACGTGGGCAATTTCCCATTCCTTGCCCATCTTCCTCGCCGGCCTGATCCGAGTTACACCTCGCCTTCTGACCGTATGGAGTGGTCAAATGCCCCGCCTTGCAGCCAATCTGGCGTTCCTATTTGCCGATCGTCCGTTTCTCGATCGCTTCGGCGCCGCTGCAGCAGCCGGATTTTCAGCAGTGGAACTGCAGGCGCATTACGACCATCCGCCTTCGGCCGTTCGCGCTGCGCTCGATCGCCACCCCCTCACGCTGCTTGGGATCAACACCGCGTCGGGCCGGGAAGGAGAGCTTGGCCTCGCCGCCGTTCCAGGACGGGAGCAGGACTTCGCGGCATTGTTCCGGCAGGCGCTCGACTATGCAGGCGCCATTGGCGCGGTTTCGATCCATTGCTTGGCGGGCGCCGTTGCCCCCGAGCTGCGCCCCGCCGCCGAAAAGGTGTTCATCGACAATATCTCGCGCGGCGCCGACCTCGCCGGCGCGCGAGATATCAAGATCCTGATCGAGCCGATCAACCCTCGCGACCGGCCCAACTACTTTCTCACGCGCCCGGAACAGGCCGCCGATCTGATCCGCCGCATCGGCAGGCCGAATGTCAGGATTCAATTTGATTTCTATCACGCGCAGATTGCCGGAGGCGACCTGATCCGGCGCTTCGAACAGCATTTGCCCTACGTCGGGCACGTACAGATCGCGGCGGTTCCCTCGCGCGCTGAACCTGATGAGGGCGAGGTCAATTACCCCGCCGTGCTCGCTGCGCTCGACAAGCTCGGCTATGCGGGCTGGATCGGGTGTGAATACAAGCCGCGCGGCCGTACCGAAGACGGGCTTGGCTGGGCCAAACCCTACGGCATCACGCCGCGCGCGAGCTAAAGTTACACTGCCCGGACCAAAACGCGCCGGTCGATCTCCGCAATCTCTGCGCAGCCCGGGGCAAATCCGCGCGTCACCATTTCGCAGCGCCACGCCTGTGAGGCGCCGGTGACGCGAAACAGATTATAGCTCGCCGGTTGCCAGTGTCCGCCAACGGCCGCGGAAGCTGACGGGACTCCCACGGCTGGGATACGTCGGTCTGAGCCGTCGAGCCACATGACGGAATGCACGTGCTCGTGGCCATGCAAAACGAGCTCGGCCCCGACTTTCGCGAGGACATCCCGGAACGGACCCGCATCGAGCAGTCGCTCGCGCCGGCGACGCGGTTCGCTTTCGGGCGGATGATGGATGAGGACGATGCGAAATAAGTCTTCGTCGCGCAGTGCCGTCAGCAATTCTGCGAGCCGTGACAGCTGGGGCCTGCCAAGCTGCCCTGTTGCCATGAAGGGCGGCGATGGGATTGCGGTCGAAAGACCGATCAAAGCGACGCCTGCGCGCCGGCGCACGAATGGCCATTCGGGATGGGCGCTATGATCAGCGCGCATGTAATCACCCCAGCTCGAAGTCGCATGCTCGAGTGCGGCCGGTACATACGCATCATGATTGCCCGGAACGATGCTGATGCTTTCGGGCGGACCGAGGTCGGCTAGCCAAGCGGTGGCAGCAACGAATTCGTCAGGCAATGCAATATTTACGAGGTCGCCGGTCAGTGCCACGTGGTCCGGCGCTTGGGCAAGCAGATCCGTGATGACGCGATCGAGCGTGCCGCGCTGGTGAATGCGGCGCCGTTTGCGCTGCCAGTTCAGATATCCAAACACGCGCTTGGAGGCGAGCTGCGACCAGCTCGGTGCCGGCAGCGGCGCAAGGTGTGGATCCGATAAATGCGCGAGGGTGAACACGCGAGGCTAGGAGCTGCCGATCAATATGCCCGCCAGGAACACCAACGCGCCGCCGAACATGACCTGAAAGGTTGCCGCCAGGAATGGCGTATCCATGTAGCGATAGCGGATATAGGAGATCGCACAAAGCTCGACAACGACCACCGCGACCGCAACGATTGTCGCGGTCACAAAATGCGGAATGAGGTACGGCAACGTGTGTCCGAGTCCGCCGATCGTTGTCATGACGCCGCAAATCGTGCCGCGGATCCATGGCGTTCCCCGACCGGTGAGTGAGCCGTCGTCGGACAGCGCTTCCGCAAAACCCATGGAAATGCCGGCCCCGACGGATGCCGCGAGTCCGACCAGGAATGTGCTCCAGGTTTGATGCGTGGCGAATGCAGCTGCAAACAATGGCGCAAGCGTCGAGACCGAACCATCCATCAACCCCGCGAGACCGGGCTGGACATATTGCAGAACAAACATCCGGCGCGCGGTCTCATCCTCCTCGGCCCGCGCGCTCTTGGTCAAGATCTGCTCTTGCAACTGCTCCGCATAAGTCTCGTGCCGGTCTTCGGCTTCAGCAAGCTTGTCCAGCAACTCCCGGATGGTCGCGTCGCGGGCGGCCTCGGCCGCTTTGCGATAGAACCGCGCGGTCTCGTACTCCATCTCGGCCGCGTATTTGCGCACTTCGGCCAGTCCCAGCGGCCGTACCAGCCACAGCGGCTTCTTGTAGATGAAGCCCGTCACGTCCTGGCGCCGGATCAACGGCAGGTAATCGCCGAACTTGTCCCGGTAGAGGTCGAACAGCATGGCGCGATGGCGCACCTCTTCGTCGGCCATCTCATCGAAGACTTTGGCCGATGCGGGATATTGCTCGCGCAGTCCTTCGGCGAAGGCGCGATAAATCCGGCTATCTTCCTCCTCATTGGAAATAGCCAGCGCCAAAATCTGCTGTTCGCTCAGTTCGGAAAACCGCATCACATCGACCTCGGACGTGCAATCACGGTAGAGCTTATAAGCAACGAATTATTCTTTGGAAAGGTTCTAAACTTGCAATGGTGATGTCCGCTGCCCGCCAGACGTTCGAGCCTGTGCTACGGCGCATTTTTCACCTGTATTGGCGCTTCTCGCGCGGTATGACGTTGGGGGTTCGCGGCCTCGTGGTCGACGCGCAGGGCCGCGTCTTTCTGGTAAAGCACAGTTATGTCAGTGGTTGGCATCTGCCCGGCGGTGGCGTCGAGCCGGGCGAGACGATACGCCAAGCCTTGGAACGGGAGTTGCGAGAGGAAGGCAACATCGAGCTTACCGACGATCCACTTTTCCACGGCCTCTATTTCAACAGACACGTATCAGATCGCGACCATGTGGCCTTGTTCATTGTGCGGGCGTTTCGCCAGAGCGCGCCGCCGCAGCCAGACCGTGAAATCATCGCGCACGGTTTCTATGCTCCCGACAGGCTGCCGGAGGGGACGTCTCGGGCCACACGTGCACGCATTTCCGAAGCCCTCGCGGGGACACCTGTACAGGATCGATGGTGAGTAGCTCATGACGGATCTTTCAGTCACGATCCTGCTGGAAACGGCGGCGGACGCATCGGCAATCGAGCGCCTGCATGAACGCACGTTCGGTCCCGGACGGTTCGCGCGGACCGCCTATCGGGTGCGCGAGCGCGCGCCGCATCTACTCAGTCTGTCATTCACGGCTTGGATCGGTACGTTGCTGGTCGGGTCGGTAAGGCTATCGCCGATCCGCATCGGAGAGGTACCCGCCTTGCTGCTTGGTCCGCTCACCATTGAGCCGCCATTTCGCGGGCGCGGCATCGGGGCGAAGATGCTGGAGCGCGCGTTGACCGACGCGCGGCAGGCGGGACATCGACTGGTGGTGCTGGTCGGCGATGAGCCCTATTACGCCCGCGCCGGGTTCAAGCGGACTCCCAGGCGTCGTGTCACCATGCCGGGCCCGGTCGATCCGGCGCGATTGCTGGTCGCCGAATTGGTTGAAGGCGCGTTCGAAGGGGTTTCCGGCGCCGTGCGCCCGGATTGGGAAGCCGCAGTCTCAGTTTCGTAGGGTGGGCATCGCGCCCGCTCAGCGCCGAGATTGTTGTTGGACCAGCGGCGCGATGCCCACGCTGTCCGAGCCGTCTGACTGCGTGGGCATTGCGCCGATAGACCTGGTTTAGTGGTGAGCGCAGTGCAGGCGCAATGCCCACCCTACATCGCGGCTCGAGCGCACAGCTTCACCGCCCTTCACGAGCCCAGGTGAGCGCCAGGCTACCCAGCAGCAACAACATCCCGAGCAGGCCAGTGAAGATCGGCAGCACGCCGATCCCGCGCACGACGCTGGCATCGCGCATCTTCAAACCGATCCAGTCCCCGCCCTTGAATGTGTCGGTCGAGCGCACCGGCACCACGCGCGGCATCTCCGTGCCGTTGCCGTTATCGAGTCGGCGCGCGTCGCCGCCGGTTGCGTTGGCGAGCGCCGACAGAACATCGGGGGTCGACGTTACCTCAGTGAACTCCCGCGGATTGGCCGGACCGATGTTGATCAGCGCGGTCAGCTTGCCGTCCGTAGCGCGCCAGAGTCCCATCTCGTTGGCGTCGAACGATTTACGCCAGACGCCCGCTTCGACCGGATCAAGCACCAGGGTTCGCGTCGCACCCGACGGAGAGGTCAACGTCACGTCGGTGACGCTGTCGGCCATGGTCTGGCGCTGCACGGTCAGCTCGTGGCCGTTGGCGAACATGCGCAGCGCTTCTTCTTCGAGATCCGGCTGCTGCATCAGCCAATGCGAGAGACGACGCAGCAGGTCGAGATGCGGACCGCCGTCCTCGTAACCGCGCGCCCACAGCCAGATATGATCCGACAGCAACAGCGCCACGCGGCCCTGGCCCTCACGCGAGAGCACGAGCAGCGGCTTGTTATCGGGGCCCTCCATGACGGTGGTACCGTGCGCGGACCTGGTATCGACGATCCGGTACCACTCGCTCCAATGTGGCGGGTCGGCGTTGCTGCCCTCCAGCCCGCGCGTCACCGGATGGCGCTTGCCCAAATCCGTCAGCCGCGGGCGGAACGCGACCTCGCTGGTGCGTCCCGTCGGCTCGGCGGGGAGCACGGCGTCGAGCGGCGTCTTCCAGATCGTGGTCGGGCTTGCGTAATCAGGGCCTGCAGCCACCAGGACGGCGCCGCCATCCTGGACGTAGCGGGCAATATTATCGAAATAGATGATGGGCAGTACGCCCTGCCGCGCGTAGCGATCGAAGATGATGAGCTGGAACTCGTTGATCTTCTGCTGAAACAGCTCGCGCGTCGGGAATGCGATCAGCGACAGCTCATTGATCGGCGTGCCGTCCTGCTTCTCCGGCGGACGCAGGATGGTGAAATGCACGAGGTCGACGTTGGCGTCCGATTTGAGCAGGTTGCGCCAAGTTCGCTCGCCGGCGTGCGGCTCACCCGACACGAGCAGGACGCGCAACTTGTCGCGCACGCCGTCGATCGAGACGACCGCGCGATTGTTCACCGGCGTGAGTTCGCCGGGCACCTGCTCGGTCTCGATCTCAACAATATTCGCGCCTGCATGCGGCAGGTGGATCTGCGCGCGCACGGCTTCCCCGGTGCGCACGGCACGTTGGTCAATCACTTCACCGTCGCGGCGGATGACGACCTGAGCGACGCCAGGCGAAATCCCGGAATCCTCGACGCGATAGACGATGCTCTGCGACTGCCCGACAATGCCGAAACGGGGTGCTGATATCAGCGCCACGCGCCGGTCACGCTCATTCGGATGACCAGTGATCAGCGCGTGAACCGGGGCAGAGAAACCCAAGGCACCGGCGTCGGATGGAACGTCGTGCACCCGCCCATCGGTGATCAGAATAGCGCCGGCGACGCGATCCGGCGGAACGTCTGAGAGGGCTGCGCCGAGTGCGGAGAACAAGCGGGTCCCATCCGTCTCGCCGTTCGCCTCACCGGCCTCCACCGTGCGCACCTCCAATCCGGGAATGCGCCCAAGTCGCTGGGTGAGTGCCGCTCGGGCGGCTTGCGTTTGCGCGGTGCGATCACCGAAACTTTGGCTCGGGCTCTTATCGACGACGACCACCGCGACCGATGATAAGGGTTCGCGATCCTCCCGCGTGAACGACGGATTGGCGAGCGCAAGCACCAAGCAGGCAAGCGCGCCGACGCGCACCAGCGCGCCGCGGCTGCGTCCGATCACCAACAACGCGGCGATCAACACGGCTGCCGCGATGGCAGCCCACAGCACCTCGATGGGCACGATCGGTGCGAATGCGATTCCGTAATCCATGCAACCTGTCCGGCCTTATTGTCCCAGCCGTTCCAACAGCGCGGGGACGTGCACCTGGTCGGCTTTGTAATTGCCGGTCAGCGTGTACATGACGATGTTCACCCCGGCGCGAAACGCAAACTCGCGTTGGCGCGGCTCGCCCGGCGCCATTGGCAGCATCGGCTGTCCGTCAGAACGCATGGCCCAGGCGCCGGCAAAGTCGTTCGACGTGATGATGATCGAGGACACGCCGTCACCACCGCGTGCAGGGCGCTTGTCCTCCTCGGCGTCGGCATCGGCCGGCATGGCCTCGACCCACAACTGCCCGGAATTGAAGCGTCCGGGAAAATCGCGCAACAGATAGAACGTCTTCGTGAGCACGTGGTCGCG
>JAFAXD010000567.1 GCA_019241285.1 Xanthobacteraceae bacterium
TTCTCGAGGTCGACGAACTCCTGCGCGCCGAAGTCGAGCGCCGTCTGGCGGTGGGCAGCGCGTCCGGTACCGATGACGTAGGCGCCAGCCTCACGTGCGAGCTGGGTTACCATCGAACCGACAGCGCCGGCCGCGCCGTGCGCGAGCACGCTCTGCCCCGCCTGCAGGCGGCCGTGCTGGAACAGTCCCTGCCACGCGGTGAGGCCCGAGATTGGCAGACTCGCGCCCACTGTGAAGTCGACGTCGCCCGGGAGCGGCGCGAGGTTGCGGGCCTCCATAGCCACATACTCCGCCAGGGTGCCGTCGCGATACCAGTCGGCGAGGCCGAACACGCGCTCGCCGACCCACAGCCCCGTCGTGCCATAGCCGAGAGCGGTGACCACTCCGGCCAGCTCGTGGCCGACGATCGACGGTGTTCGGTCCCGGTCGAGTCGATCAGTCCAGGTCGAGGGCCACGTGTGTTCATCCCAGACGAATCCCGATGCATGAACCGCAACGACGACGTCGTTGATCGCTGGCTTCGGCTCGGGCCGCTCCACCAGCTTCATCCCGCCCGCTCGCGCAGCCCGGTCCGTCACCACGATCGCCTTCATGGTTCACTCCTTGTGCGTGATGTGTCGTCATCAGTCGAATTCATTTTCTGGTCCAATGACCTGTGGCTATGGGAATCGATGCCATCGATGCAGCACGCGAAAATCAGAGGTGCGGTACGAACATCTGCTTCTCGCGCCGAAAGGAAGTAGCAGGCGAGCGGGTAGACATCCTCAAACGTCGGGTAGGTGCCAAAAGCGGGACCGAGCCGCATGGCATTCTTCTCAGCAAAGCTAGGTTCAAAAGTAGGTTCAGTTATTTGAAGATCAAGCGTCCCACGCCCTGGAACGCGGATCAGGCGGCAAGGTTCCCCGTGAGGGCTGGCGATTTTCGGTCGGGCATGGCGCTCGTCCGCGCCGAAAAGGTGAGCGGTGTGACCGCCACGGGTCAAAAGTAGAAAGGCTCGGCGTGAGGCAGACACCGAATCGCAGCATGACGGGAAATTACCGGTTAAGTTCTCCGAGCCATCTTGCGCGTTACTGATTTATCGTTTGATTTAGCAATTCCTGGGTCAAGAATGGTCGTATGATAAGATTCTTTGCCCGCGTATTTGCCGCACTCGCGATCGCTAACGGTCAGTCAGCGTTAGCAGCGAATATTCTTTCTCAGATTTTTGGTGGGCGCGGCGAAACAATTCCGATTCAGACACTGACTTTATCGGATGAGAAATTTCTGAAGGGCGATTCTTCTGGAAGTCCCGCAACCATTTATGGAACTTTGCGAGTGGCTCAAGGGTCTGGGCGCCTTCCGCTGGTGATCCTCATGCATGGCTCAGGTGGAATTGAGGAGAATATTTCGGCATGGGAGAGAGTATTTGCGTCATTGGGCATATCCACTTTTGCAATTGATTCATTTACCGGTCGAGGGATCGTCAGCACTGTTGCTGATCAGTCTCAGCTCGGACGATTAAATATGATTCTCGATTTGTATCGCAGTCTCGCGGTATTAGCCGCAGACGGGCGAATAGATCCGGCTCGAATTGCTGTCATGGGGTTCTCACGTGGGGGGCAAGCGACTCTTTATGCGAGCCTCAAACGATTCCAAACAATGTGGAATCCAAGCGGGATCGATCCTGCGGCCTATATTGCGTTATATGCGCCCTGCATCACGACTTACATCAACGATACCCGGGTGACCGACCACCCAATCCGCATCTTTCACGGAACGTCCGACGATTGGGTCGAAGTTGCTCCTTGCCGGGCCTACTTTGAGCGTCTCAAACGGGCGGCCAAGGATGTTCAAATGACAGAATTCCCCAACACATGGCACGCATTCGATTATCCGTCGCTTTCGCCTGATCCGGTTGCTGCGCCATACGCGCAGACGACGCATTGCGTACTGAAGGAAGGGCCGGTTGGGACCATCATCAATTTGGCGACGCACAAGCCCTTCACATTTGCAGATCGTTGCGTCGGGCGAGGCGCTCATGTGGCCTATTCGGCAAAAGCCACCGGCGCCACGGAGGAGGCTCTAAAGACATTGCTGGTGAAGATCTATAAATTGACGGAACATTAGAACGGTTCGGCCTGAGCGCTTGATCACTACGACCAACCCGACCTTGGAGGTTGGTGCTGTTGTCACCCCAATCGGAACCACTACCGGGAAAAGATGTTACACCCGCGGCGTCGAAGATAGAGGTCACAAATGTCGATCATTGGATGGGTTGTGTTAGGGCTCATAGCCGGATTCATAGCGAGCAAAATCGTCAATAAGACCGGCGAAGGCATGATCTTGGATATTGTTCTAGGAATCGTCGGCGGTTTAGTTGGCGGCTGGCTCTTCTCCCTATTCGGGGCTGAAGGCGTTACCGGCTTCAACGTCTACAGCATGGTCGTTGCAGTGATTGGCGCGATCGTTGTTCTGCTCATTTATCACGCGATCACAGGCCGACGAGCTGTGCGGTAGGGACCCATGCGGCTGCCGACAGTCTGTGGCCGTCGCGAACCAATTTGCTGCTGACGAGACCGAGCGCGCAAGGCCGGCGCGCTCGGCTTTATTAAGGGTTATTGCTCTATCGACAGGACCGGACCTTACTTGTTCCCATGCTCCTTCAGGTGCACCTTGCTCGCATGCTCTTCATGTTCCCGAGCGTGACTAGCATGACCTCTGGCAGTGTGGGCATGGTGCGCCGCTTTCTCATGTTGGCCGCTTTCATGATGGCGAGCGGCTTCGGAATGATGCTTGGCAGCGTGGGTGTGATGCTCTGACGCCTTCTTGTGATGGTCCGCGGCTTCCTTTGACATGGCGATTCCTTTGTCGTGTGACGATTTTCATGTTTGCTTTCGCCAAGGGCGACCTATCACATTCTCGTCGGCTCGCGATCGTTCGCTCTGAGAAAAGGCAGTCCCCGGCTCGGGCTTATAGTGAACACTGCTGCGCGGTGTCGGTTCCGCTTGATGGGTCGCATCAGCTAAGTGCCGGCCGCGCCATGTGCACCCGGAACATCGTCCATGAACAGTCGTTGACACCACAGAGGGCCGCTCTGCATGGCAACCATCGATTCCAGATATGAACATAAGGCTCGCGCGGGCTCTTTCACTCGGTTTGCTCAAGCCTTTGCTCGGCTCGCAGGCCGCCCCGTCACAATCCTGGCGGCCGGGGGGCTCGTATTGGCCTGGATTGCGGTCGGCCCGCTATATCATTTCAGTGAAACCTGGCTTTTAGCGATCAACACCGTCACGACCGTTGTTACGTTCTTGATGGTATTTCTGATCCAGCATACTCAGACCCGCGACACAGCAGCGATCCAGCTCAAGCTGTCAGAAATGTTACTCACGATGGAAGGTGCCGCAAATCGGATCGCAGCGATCGAGCATGCTTCGGACGAGGAGCTCGCCTTACTTCAGGAGGAATATCGGAAGAGATCGGTCGGTTAGTCGGCGCCTTCTACTTGAAGCGCAAACTGAAATTTGAACATGCTTTTTCGGGGGAGGGCCCCTGTTACCGACGTCACTGCGCCATCGTCAGAACGAACGCTGTCCGGCCTTTCGAGCCACATGGCAACATGAACGGCTTCTGCAAGCCGGAATTGGCAAAGACGTCGAAACCCGTCGGGCCTAAACCGCCGCCGGTGGCAGCGCGCGGCCGCGGATCAGGTCGGAGGCCTTCTCGGCGATCATGATAGTTGGGATATTGATGTTGCCGCCAAGCTGATCGGGGATAACCGACGCATCGACAACGCGCAGTCCGGCAAGCCCGTGCACGCGCAGCTCCCCATCGACCACGGCCTTCGGTCCGGTGCCGATCGCGCAGGTGCCGAGTGGATGCTGGCGGTTGTGCCCCAGCTTGCGGATCGTCTGTTCGAGCTCGGCATCGCTCTTTGCCGCCGGGCCCGGTGTCATCTCCTCGCCGATCAGGCTTTTCTGCGGCTCGGTGTTGTAGATCTCGCGGGCGATGCGCAGCGC
>JAFAXD010000440.1 GCA_019241285.1 Xanthobacteraceae bacterium
CGATCCGCCGGACACGGACGCCTTTGACTTCATCCACATCGAGACGATCTCATCGCGCTCGTCCATCCATGATTGGACGATCCGCGCCCACCGCCACGGCAATCTGTTCCAGATCCTGGTGATCGCCCGCGGCGGCGGCGAGATGACGTACGAAGCCGCGCTGCTGCCGTTCCAGGCGCCTTGCGCGCTGCTCACCCCGGCGACAGTGGCCCACGGCTACCGGTTCGCGCCAAACGCGACCGAAGGCTGGGTCGTCAGCTTCACCGAGGACGTGACGCATGCGCTGGGCGACCACTCCGGCGAGGCGATCGCACGTCTGCGCGCGCTTGCGGCGCATCCGGTGGTGCCACTTGGCGAGCCGGAACTCGCGCGCCTGGACAAACTGTGCAGCGAGTTGCACGAGGAGCGATTCCTGGCCCGCGAGGGTTATCGCTACGCCATGCGCGGCTATCTGGCGCTGATCGCCATCGAGGTCGTGCGGCTCGCTGCCAGCCAGGCGCGCTCCGGAAGCGTGACGCTCACACCTGCTGATCCGGCCGTGGAAGCCCTGCGCGCACTGGTGGAGGAGCAATTCCGCAAGGAGCGCCTGCTAGGCTTCTACGCCGACAAGCTCGCCATGACACCGGACCGGCTCAACGATCATGTCAAACGCGCAACCGGCGTCACCGCCGGTCACCTGATTCGCCAGCGCGTCCTGACTGAAGCCAAGCGGCAGCTCGTGTTCACCAACGCGCCGATCCACGAGATCGCTTACGATCTCTCTTTCTCCGACCCGTCGCACTTCACGCGCTTCTTCCGCAAGCAGACCGGTGTGACGCCGCAGGATTTCCGCGCCCGCCGCGGCGGCTAAGTGCTGAAGAACTCCAGCACCGCCGCCGTGTATTTGTCCGCCTGCTCGATGTTGGAGATGTGGGCGGCGTCGAGCACGATGAGCTTGGCGCCGGGTACGCGGTCGCGAATGAACTCGGCGTTCTCGACGGTCGTCGCCATGTCGTGGCGGCCGGCGATCAGCAAGGTCGGCGCTTTGATCTTGTGCAGCAGCTCGCGGTGATCCATGTCGCGCACCGCTTCGCAGCAGGCGATGTAGCCTTCGAGCGGCGTCGCGGCGAGCGTCGACGTCATCTGCGCGATGACGGTCGGCTCGCGGTCGCGGAACGGCTTGGTAAACCATCGCTCCATGATGAACGGTCCCATCGAGCCCATGCCCACTTGCCGGGCGTTACGGATGCGATCGTTCCAGGATTCCTTGTTCGCGTAATAGCAGGAGCTACTGGACAGGATCAGCCGCTCGATCCGGTCCGGCGCGTTGGCGCCGAGCCATTGGCCGACCATGCTGCCCATGGAGAGCCCGCACCAGTTGGTCCGCTTGATCCCGAGTGCATCCATCACGGCGAGGGCGTCGCGCCCGAGCTGCGCCATGCTGTACGGGCCCGGTGTCACCCCGGAGCGTCCGTGGCCGCGCCGGTCGTAGCGCACGAGGCGGAAGTGCTTGGTGAAGGGCTTCACCTGCGGGTCCCACATGCGGTGATCGGTCCCCAGCGAGTTGCAGAGCATCAGGAATGGGGCGCCCTGCGGACCTTCCACCACCACATTGATTGGGCACCCGTTCGCGTCTATCACCGGCATCGGTATTTCCCCTCAACGATTCATCAGCTCGTATCCGACCGGCTGACGATAGCATGCCGCCTTCCCCCTGATGCTAGACCGCAGCCAAGCTGATATGATCAACGGCTTAAGTTTTACGGAGTGCAGACGATGGCGATGACGATGTCCGGCGAGGTCCAGCTCAATGCACCGCGCGAGGAAGTCTATAAAAAGCTCAATGATCCGGAGGTGCTCAAGGCCTGCATCCCCGGCTGCGAGCAACTCGATAAACTTTCCGACACGGAGTTTCAGGCGACCTCGACCATGAAGGTTGGTCCCGTGAAGGCGCGCTGGAAAGGCAAGGTGACGCTCTCCGATCTCGATCCGCCCAACGGCTACAAGATCTCCGGTGAAGGCGAGGGCGGTGTCGCGGGCTTTGCCAAAGGCGGCGCGGCCGTTGCACTGAGCGAGAAGGACGGTGGCACGCTGTTGAGCTACAACGTCGAGGCGCAGATCGGAGGTAAATTGGCACAGCTTGGCCAGCGGCTGATCGCCGGGGCCGCCAAGAAAATGGCCGACGACTTCTTCGATAAATTTGCCAAATCGGTCAATCCAGCGGCGTGAGTGGCTTGACCGCGACACCGGACAGCTGGACACTTGACGGGTTCCAAACTAGAAAAACAGCCGAAACGCCCGGATTTCACCTCATGACGAGCGGGCTCTTTCGGCGAGCATTCAAAAGGCGGCCATTTGGCGCGAGAAGGGGAGGTGCGTGATGCCCACAGTTTCCATGAAGGTGAACGGCAAGGACGCCAAGGCCGACGTCGATCCGCGCACCCTGCTGGTGCAGTTTCTGCGCGAGAATCTGCGCCTCACCGGCACGCATGTCGGGTGTGACACGTCCCAGTGCGGCGCCTGCGTGGTTCACGTCAACGGCAAGGCGGTGAAGTCCTGCACCATGCTGGCGCTGACGGCTGATGGTGCTGAGATTCTCACAATCGAAGGCCTCGCCAACGGCGCGCAACTGCATCCGATGCAGGAAGCATTCCGCGAGAATCACGCCCTGCAGTGCGGCTTCTGCACGCCTGGCATGATCATGACCGCCGTCGATATCGTACACCGCAAGGGCAACAACCTCGAGGAGCACACGATTCGCGAGGAGCTCGAAGGCAACATCTGCCGGTGCACGGGCTACCACAACATCGTCAAGGCAATCGGCGCGGGTGCGCGCGCGATGTCTGGCGAGGTGACAAAACAAGCCGCCGAATAGAGCGGCATAGGGAGGCGTCTCGCAGCTCCGGGAGGAAGCGCCATGAGTGCAACCGGGATTGGCGCCGCCGTGCGCCGCAAGGAAGATCTCCGTTTCATTACCGGCAAGGGCCAATACACCGACGACGTCAGCCGGCCAGGCCAAGCGCATATCTATTTCGTGCGCTCGCCGCACGCCCACGCCAGAATCAAGCGCATCGACACCAAGACGGCCGCTGGCATGCCCGGCGTGGTTGGGATCGTCACCGGTGCGGAGTTCGCCGAGAGCAAGCTCGGCAACCTGATCTGCGGCTGGACGGTGCTGTCGAAGGACGGCTCGCCCATGAAGATGGCGCCGCATCCGGCGCTGGCCGTTGGCAAGGCCTGCCACGTCGGCGATCCGGTTGCCGTTGTGGTTGCCGACACGTTGGCGCAGGCCAAGGACGCGGCTGAGAAGATCAACGTCGACTACGAGATCCTCCCGGCGGTGGTCGATCCCACCAAGGCGGCCGGCAAGGGCGCGCCGCTGATCCACGACGCCGCTCCCAACAACACGATCTACAACTGGCACATCGGTGATCACGACGCGACCGCCGCGGCGTTCCGGGGCGCCAAGCACGTCACCAAGCTCGAGTTCGTCAACAACCGCCTGGTGCCGAACGCGATGGAGCCGCGCGCCGCGTTGGCCGAGTATGATGCGGGCACGCAGCATCTCACACTCTGGAACGCGACCCAGAATCCACACGTCGCACGGCTCGTCATCTCGGCCTTCGTCGGCATCGCGCCGGAGAACAAGCTGCGCGTGATCGCGCCCGACGTCGGCGGCGGTTTCGGCTCCAAGATCTTCATTTATCCGGAAGAAGTCGTCTGCCTGTGGGCGGCGCGCCAGTTCAATCGTCCGGTCAAGTGGACCGCGGAACGCTCGGAGAGTTTCATCTCCGATGCGCATGGCCGCGACCACGTCACCACGGCCGAGCTCGCGCTCGACGCCGATCACAAGATCACCGGACTGAAGGTCAAGACGGTCGCCAATCTCGGCGCCTACATGTCGACCTTCTCCTCCGCCGTGCCGACGTTCCTCTACGCGACCCTGCTGTCGGGGCAGTATGCGATCCCGCACATCTACGCCGAGGTCGATGCGGTCTACACCAACACGGTCCCGGTCGATGCCTATCGCGGCGCCGGCCGACCCGAGGCAACGTTCGTGGTCGAGCGGCTGGTGGAAGCCGCCGCCCGCGAGCTCGATCTCGACCCGGCCGATCTGCGCAAGAAGAACTTCGTCAAGACCTTCCCGTATCAGACCGCGGTTGCGTCGCTCTACGATGCCGGCGACTACAACGCCTCGCTGCAGAAGGCCTTGCAGATCCACGACTACAAGGGCTTTGGCAAGCGCAAGCGCGAGTCGGAGAAGAATGGCAAGATCCGCGGCATCGGCTTTGCGACCTACATCGAGGCCTGCGGGGTTGCGCCATCGTCACTCGTTGGCCAGCTCGGCGCCGGCGTCGGCTTGTGGGAATCCGCCGAGGTGCGCGTCAACCCGACCGGCTCGGTCGAGTTGTTGACCGGCTGCCATGCGCACGGGCAGGGGCACGAGACCACGTTTGCCCAGCTTGTTGCCGAACGTCTTGGCATCGGCATCGATCAGGTCAACGTCGTCCACGGCGACACCGACAAGGTGCAGTTCGGCATGGGCACCTACGGCTCGCGCTCCGGCGCCGTCGGCATGTCGGCAATCGTCAAGGCGCTCGACAAGGTCGAGGCCAAGGCGAAAAAGATCGCCGCCCATCTACTCGAGGCCGCCGAAGGCGACATCGTGTTCAAGGACGGGAAGTTCACCGTCGCCGGCACCGACAGGTCAGTCGCCTGGGGCGAGCTCGCGCTCGCCGCCTATGTGGCGCACAAGTTCCCGACCGGCGAGATCGAGCCTGGCCTGAAGGAGACGGCGTTCTACGACCCGACCAACTTCACCTTCCCGGCCGGCTGTCACATCTGCGAGGTCGAGATCGATCCGGAGACCGGCGTCACCAGCGTGGTTGGCTGGACCGCGGTCGATGATTTCGGCACCGTGATCAATCCGATGATCGTCGAAGGGCAGGTGCATGGCGGCGTCGCGCAAGGCGTCGGCCAGGCGTTGCTGGAGCACACGGTCTATAATGACAGCGGTCAGCTGGTGAGCGGCTCCTACATGGATTACGCGATGCCGCGCGCCGACAACCTGCCGTCGCTCAAAGTGGACATGACGGTGACCAAGTGCCCGTCAAACCCGCTCGGCATCAAGGGGTGTGGTGAGGCCGGCGCCATCGCCGCGCCGGCGGCCGTGATGAACGCCATCACCAACGCGCTCGGCACCGAGAAGATCGATATGCCCGCCACACCGGCTGCGGTGTGGAGCACGATTCAACAACTCAACAAGACTCGCCTGGCGGCGGAGTAACGGAGGCTTCCCATGTACGCTTTCACCTATCATCGCGCCACCGGCCTGCGGCACGCCGCCAATTTGTTGGAGAAGCTCGAGGACCCGAAGATTCTGGCCGGTGGCCAGACCCTGCTGCCGACCATGAAGCAGCGGCTTGCCTCGCCGACCAACCTGATCGATCTCGACAAGGTCGAAGGCATGTCGGAGATCACCGCGGCCGGCCGGTCGGTCACCATCGGCGCTCTGACGCGGCACAATGACGTACACAAATCGCCGATCGTGCAGCAGGCGATCCCTGCGCTCGCCTACCTGGCCGGCCTGATCGGTGACCCGGCAGTGCGCCATCGTGGCACCATCGGCGGCTCGGTCGCCAACAACGATCCCAACGCGGACTATCCGGCCGCGTGCCTTGCCCTCGGGGCAACCATCGTCACCAACAAGCGCAAGATCGCGGCTGACGAGTTCTTCAAGGGCCTGTTCGAGACCGCGCTCGAACCCAATGAGATCATCACCAAGATCACCTTCCCGGTGCCGAAAAAGGCCGGCTACTACAAGTTCCGCAACCAGGCCTCGCGCTTTGCTCTAGTCGGCGTGTTCGTGGCCAAGCGGCCGTCGGAAATCCGGGTTGCGGTGACCGGTGCGGGCTCGTCGGGCGTGTTCCGCGTGCCCTCGTTCGAGGAAGCACTCAAGAAGCGCTTCTCGCCGAAGTCGCTCGAAGGCCTCACGATCCCGGCGGACGGCATGGCGAGCGATATCCACGGCAGCGCGGAGTACCGGGCGCACCTGGTGAATGTCTGCGCACGCCGGGCGGTTGCGGCCGCCGACGAGAAGACCCCGGCCGAATAGGGTTCCGATCTCTCCTTCGTCATCGCCGGGCTTGGCCCGGCGATCTCGGTAAAGGACGCACCGCTGTGCCTTGCCGAACGAGATGGCCGTGGGACAAGCCCGGCCATGACGGGTTGGGTTTGGCGCAAAAATGACCGGTAACAGGCTTAATGCTGCGGGGTTTTGACCTTCCGCGGTTCCGGCCTATATCTGGACCAGGTTCCACGCCATTGCCGGCCCGGAAGGTTCATTTTGTGAATACGACACCGCGCGCGCTCCCCTCGTCGATCGATAAGACCCTCGATCTCCTCGCCCATGCCGACTACCTCGCCGACCGGTCGCTGGCGACGGTGCTGTTTCTGGCGCTGCGCATGGGCCGTCCGCTGTTTCTCGAAGGCGAGGCCGGTGTCGGCAAGACCGAGATCGCCAAAGTGCTCTCGCAGACACTCGGCCGCCGGCTGATCCGGCTGCAATGCTATGAGGGTCTCGACGTCGCCGCCGCCGTCTATGAGTGGAACTACGCCGCGCAGATGATCGCGATCCGGCTCGCCGAAGCCGAGGGCGCGGTCGATCGCGATCGGCTCACTCACGACGTGTTCTCCGAACAATTCCTGATCAAGCGCCCCCTGCTGCAGGCGCTCGAGCCGGACACGACCGGAGCGCCGGTGTTGTTGATCGATGAACTCGATCGCACCGACGAAGCGTTCGAAGCATTTCTGTTGGAAGTACTCGCCGACTTTCAGGTCACCATCCCCGAGCTCGGCACCGTGAAGGCGGAGCATCCGCCCATCGTGGTCATCACCTCGAACCGCACGCGCGAAATTCACGACGCGCTCAAGCGCCGCTGTCTCTATCACTGGGTCGGCTATCCGAATGCCGAGCGCGAGTTGAAGATCGTGCGCGCCAAGGTGCCGGGCATCGGCAAGCGGCTCTCGCAGGAGATCGTGTCGTTCGTGCAGGGCCTGCGCAAGGAAGATTTGTTCAAGCAACCCGGCGTCGCCGAGACATTGGACTGGGCAAGCGCGCTATCCGAGCTCGATGCGGTCGCACTCGACCCGGCGACAGTCTCCGACACGCTCGGCGTGTTGTTGAAGTACCAGGACGACATCGCCCGCGTCGAAGGCTGCAAGGCGAGCGAGCTGATCAACCAGGTGCGCGCGGAGATGCGCGCCGCGGAGTAGGGCGTGAACGAGGCGGACGGCCGGCTGGCCGAGAACATCGTCTACTTCGCCCGCGCGCTGCGCGCTGCCGGCATTCCGGTCGGACCTGGCGCGGTGCTCGATGCGCTTGCCGCGGTACGTACCGCCGGCGTGGGCACGCGCGAGGATTTTTACTGGACCCTTCATTCTGTGTTCGTGAACCGGCACGAGCACACGATCCTGTTCGACCAGGCCTTTCGCATTTTCTTCAAGCGGCGTGGCTACCTCGAGCAACTGCTCGGCATGACGTTGCCGCAGGTTCCCGGCACCGAGCCCGAGAAGCCAAAGGCCGGCTCGCAGCGGGTGCAGGAAGCCATGTTCTCCGGCCTCAACGAGCAGCTGAAACAGGAAGTTCGCGAACTCGACATCGATATGCGCCTCACGGTGTCGGATCAGGAATTGCTTCAGAAGAAAGACTTCGCGCAGATGTCGGCGGCGGAGATCGCCTCGGCCAAAGCTGCGATCCAGCGATTAGTGTTGCCGCTCGACGAGGTCAAGTCGCGGAGACTAGTGCCTGACCGGCGTGGGCATGTTGTTGATATGCGCCGTACCTTGCGCGCCAGCATGAAAGGCGGCGGCGCGTTCATCGATCTGAAGTATCTCGGACCAAAGACCAAGATCCCGCCGCTGGTCGCGCTGTTGGATATCTCCGGCTCGATGACGGATTACACCCGCGTGTTCCTGCATTTCCTGCACGCGGTGACCGATGCGCGCAAGCGCGTCCACTCGTTCCTGTTCGGCACGCGATTGACCAATGTGACGCGCTCGCTCAAAGCGAAGGATCCCGATGAAGCGCTCGCCGCCTGCTCGGCCCAGGTCATGGACTGGTCCGGCGGCACCCGGATTGCGACATCGCTGCACGGGTTCAACAAATTGTGGGCGCGGCGCGTCCTGACGCAGGGCGCGATCGTGCTGTTGATCACCGACGGGCTCGAGCGCGATCCCGATGACAAGCTCGCCTTTGAGATCGACCGGCTGCACCGCTC
>JAFAXD010000257.1 GCA_019241285.1 Xanthobacteraceae bacterium
AGATCGCGGCAGCGCCTCTCAGCCCGGTTGAGGCCGGGCACCCCGTTGAGATTGCGGCAGATATGTAGCGCCGGGCGCGTGGGGCTACAAGGCGCGCGGGGGCGTGTATGATGCGGCTAACAAGAATGGGGAGTGAAGCGCCATGTCCGCGATTTCGACGCACCATGCCGGTTGCGCCTGCCATCTGCACCGCCGCCATTTCCTCGGTGGCGCCGCCGCTCTCTCGGCGGCCACCGCATTGCCGAGCTTCGCCCAAGCGCAAGGTCCAAGCCTCATCGACACGCACCATCACTTCTATCCGCCGCAATACCAGAAGGCCTGGCTCGATTGGGACGATGCTAGGAAGCTCCCGCACTACCCGCAGCAGATTGCCTGGACCCGCGACGGGGCAGTCGCCGAGATGGACCGCGCCGGCATTCGCACCGCAATTCTATCGGTGCCATCAACCCCGGGCGTCTGGTTCGATCAGGGACCCGACGCCGCGGCCAAGATGGTGCAGATCTGCAATGATTATGCAGCACAGATGATGCGCGACTACCCGGGTCGATTCGGACTGTTTGCAACGCTTTCCATGCTGGACATCGACACCACGCTGAAGGAGATCGAGTACGCGCTCGACACGCTCAAGGCCGACGGCATCGGGCTGCAGAGCAATTACGGCGACAAGTGGCTCGGTCACCCGTTCTTCAAACCGGTGCTGGAGGAGCTCAACCGGCGCAAGACCGTGGTCTACGTGCATCCGCTCGTCGCTGCCTGCTGCGGCAATCTCAGCGTCGGCACCTTCCCGGCGGTGATCGAGGTGCCGCACGACACGACCCGCACCATCACCAGCCTGCTGCTGAGCGGGACATTGGCCCGGCAGCGCGACATCACTTGGCTATTCTCGCACGCGGGCGGGACCATTCCGATGATGGCCGGCCGTATTGATTCATTTTACGGCAAGAGCCCGAAGGCTGCGGAGTTCGCGCCCGCGGGCATTTTCGGCGAGTTGGCACGGCTTTATTACGACACCGCGAATGCGACCTTTGCCCCGACCATGGCGGCCCTGCTTAAGCTCGTGCCTGTGTCCCAAATCACCTACGGAACGGACTATCCCTACTTCCCGCTCGATCAGAATGTGAGCCTGTCGCAGGCCGAGCTTTCGCCGGAGGACCTCAAAGCGATCGAAAGCGGAAATGCGATGCGGTTACTGCCGCGCCTGCACGCTTAAATCATCGGAGCCTTGCCACCGTCCGAGGGTTTTGCTGAATTGGGCTCGCACGGAGGCACCCGATGGTCCCATTTTTCGTCCAGATCAAATGCCAGCTCGGCAAGTCCTACTCGGTTGCGAATGCGCTGGCTGACGCCGAGATCGCCTCCGAGATTTACTCGACCGCCGGCGATTTCGACCTGCTGGTGAAGTTCTACGTCGACCCCGCGACCGATATCGGCCATTTCGTCAACGAGAAGGTGCAGATCATTCCCGGCATCCAGGACACGCGCACGATCATCACATTCAAGGCGTTTTAAAGCACGATGCATTGACATCGTCATTGCGAGCGAAGCGAAGCGATCCAGAGGCCACAACGCTGGGCTCTGGATTGCTTCGGCGCGGAGCCTGTCATCGGGCCGGCCACTTCGGGCCGGACCCGTTGGCGCCTCGCAATGACGAGCGCTGGAGACCTGCTCGAACTGATTTCACACGCTAGCGAAGCTATTCGCCTGCCGGCAGAGTCGCCGGCGCCCGGATGCGTTCCAGGCCGAGCTGGCGCTCGCGCCAGATGATGAAGAGCCCAGAGGCGACGACGATCGCGGCGCCGACGAATACAAACGCGCTGGGCAGTTCACCGAACAGCGCAAAGCCGAACAGAAACGCCCATATCATTGCGGTGTAGTCGAACGGCGCCACCACCGAAGCGGGCGCGTAGCGATAGCTCTCGGTCAGCATCAGGTGCGAGAGCCCGCCGAGCACGCCGATCATCACCAAGCCGGTGAGCTCGATCCAAGTCGGCGTCACCCACCCGAACGGCAAGGTGACGAGGCCGGCCAGGGCGCAGATGAGCGAGAAGTAGAATACGATCGCCGAGGTGGTCTCGCTGTCGGTCAGTCGCCGGGTTTGGATCACCGTGCCGGCATTGGTGAAGCAGGCGATCATGGCGCAGATTGCACCCACGGTGCGGGCCTCACCCGCGTAGAACAGGCCGCCGATGTCGAGATAGGGCCACAGCATGACCAGCACGCCGACGAAGCCGAGGCTCACCGCAGTCCACCGATAGGCGCGGACATGCTCGCTGAGCAGTAGCGCTGCCAGGACCACGGTCATCAGCGGAGCCGCGAAGGAAATTGCGGTCGCATCCATCAGCGGCAGTCGGGCGAGCGCGGCGAAGTTGAGAAACATCGACATGATGCCCATCACGCCACGGCCGAGATGGCCGAAGGGACGCGCGGTGCTGATCGCCGCCAGCAGGTGCCCGCGCGCCGCGTAGATGATGACCACCGGCAGGATCGCAAAGGCGCTGCGGAAGAACACGATCTCGCCGACGGGAAATTTGGCTCCGGCCGCGCGGATGAGCGCGCTCATCAGCGAGAGCAACAGCACCGAGGCAAGCTTGATCGCGATCGCGTAAGGGACGTTCATCGACAACCGTGGGGGGATTGACGAAACGTCTTGGCACGGCCCCTTCGGCCAGAAAAGGCATGTGAGGCATGCAATTGTGGGACGCTTTACAACCGAATGCGTGCGAGCCGCGCGATCTCACCGATGATGCCGCGGCGGAAAACCATGACGCAGACGACGAAAATCACGCCCTGCACCACGAACACCCATTGGCCGATGGTGGTGAGATAGTTCTCCAGCGTCACCATGAAAGTCGCGCCGACCACCGGCCCGAACACCGTGCCGAGCCCGCCGACGAGCGTCATCAACACCACTTCCCCCGACATCGGCCAATCCACATCGGTGAGCGACGCAAGCTGAAACACCAGCGCCTTGGTGGCGCCGGCCACGCCGGCAAAAGTCGCCGATAACACGAAGGCGATGAGCTTGTAACGGTTGACGTGGTAGCCGAGCGAGATCGTGCGCGCCTCGTTCTCACGGATCGCTTTCAGCACCTCGCCGAATGGAGAGTTGATGATGCGATAGATCAGCAAGAAGCAGGCAAGAAAGATCACCAGCACGGTGGCGTACATGTTGGTCTGGTTGGACAGATCGATCAGGCCGAAAAGCCGTCCGCGCGGCACCGCCTGGATACCATCCTCGCCATGCGTGAACGGCGCCTGCACGGCGAAGAAAAACATCATCTGCGCCAGCGCCAAGGTGATCATGGCGAAGTAGATGCCCTGACGGCGGATGGCGAGTAGGCCGACCGCAATGCCGAGCAGCGCGGCCGTCGCGGTGCCGGCGAGGATCGCCAGCTCGGGCGTGACGCCCCAGACCTTGGCGGCGTGCGCGCTGACATAGCTCGCCCAGCCGAAGAACAACGCGTGGCCGAACGAGAGCAGGCCCACATAGCCGATCAGCAAGTTGAAGGCGCAGGCAAACAGCGCAAAGCACAGCACCTTCATCAGGAACACCGGGTAGGCGAACGCCGGCGCGATGATGAAGGCGAGCGTCATCACCACAAAGCCAATGGCTTCGCTGTATGCAGCGAGGGGCGGCATGGCAACCTTTGGCTTGGCGGTGGCGGCTTTCATGTCAGGCGCGCCTTCCGAACAATCCGGCCGGCCGTACCAACAACACGATCGCCATGATGACGAAGATCGCCGTGTTGGCCGCCTCCGGATAGTAGACCTTGGTCAATCCTTCGATCAGCCCGAGCCCGAAGCCGGTGACGATCGCCCCCATGATGGAGCCCATGCCGCCGATCACCACCACGGCAAACACCACGATGATGAGGTTTGCGCCCATCTGCGGGCTGACATTGGTGATCGGCGCAGCCATCACCCCGGCGAGCGCCGCAAGCCCGACGCCGACCCCGTAGGTGAGCGTGATCAGGCGCGGCACGTTGATGCCGAACGCACGCACCAGAGTCGGGTTCTCGGTGGCGGCCCGCAGATAAGAAACGAGCTTGGTGCGCTCGATCAGGAACCAAGTGATGAGGCACACCACGAGCGAGAACACCACCACCCAGGCGCGGTAGTTGGGCAGGAACATGAAACCGAGATTGCGCCCGCCCTGGAGTGCGGGCGGCACGGTGTATGGCAGGCCCGATGAGCCGAAGAAATTGCGGAACACGCCCTCGATGATGAGCGCGAGGCCGAAAGTCAGCAGGAGCCCATACAGGTGATCGAGATTAGCAATCCATTGCAGGAACAGCCGCTCGATGATCATACCGCTGATGCCAACGACGATCGGCGCGATCAGCAGCGCCCACCAGTAATCAAGTCCGAGATACTGCAGCAGGAAGAATGCCGTGAACGCGCCCAGCATGTACTGGGCGCCGTGGGCGAAGTTGATGACGTTGAGCATGCCGAAGATCACGGCAAGGCCGAGGCTGAGCAATGCGTAGAACGAGCCGTTCACCAACCCGAGCATGAGCTGAGCGAACAACGCCTGCGAGGGAACGCCGAAGATTTGGAACATGGGTCGCGCCTATCCGGTCGCGAGAGCGCGCTCCCCTCCCCCGCGCGGGGTCCCCACGCCGGAGGCGTGGGGTGCGTGCGGAGAGGGGTCGGCCTGCCTGCGCGAAGCCGAAGCGGCTTCGCTTCGGCGAAGGCAGGGGGTGGGGGTCGAGCGAATTTGCACCGTGGTCGCCAAAACGCACCACCCCCCTCCCCATCCCT
>JAFAXD010000452.1 GCA_019241285.1 Xanthobacteraceae bacterium
CGCGGGCAAGGTTGTGGGCGTGATCTCGATCGGAGACGTCGTCAAGGAGATCATCCGGGATCTGGAGCACAACGTGGGCGACCTGACGGACTACATCATGAGGGACGGCCCCGGGGGCTGAGAGACGAACCGCGGTGCCGTCGCCCCGCGTATGTCTGCTTCTGGAACATAGTTCTCGATCAGGAAGTCCGCTGTGATGTCCGCTAACAGGGGAGGGGCGGACATCGCCCACGTGCGCAGCTGAGGCCGAAATTGACCCAAAGCGGATCTCGACCGTTCAGCGAGACTTGAACACCGGAGGGCCCCCTTCCGCGGCGCCGAGTGGAACCGCTACGATGCCGCCTCGGGCTTGGGAGGCGCGCATGAGGCGGCGTGAATTCATCACAGTGCTCGGCGGCGCGGCGGCGGCATGGCCCGTTGCGGCGCGGGCGCAGCGGGGCGCGGCAAAGCGCATCGGCGTCCTGATGCCGGAGACAGAGGGCAGCGCGGACACAAACGCCCAAGTTGTCGTGTTTGAAAACACGCTGAAACAATTGGGCTGGGTACCCGGACGCAATCTTCAGATCGACTATCGCTGGGCGATGGGCGACCTCCAAAGAATGCGCTTATTGGCAGCGGACCTAGTAAACTTAACGCCGGACGCACTGGTCGCAGCGTCCACGCCTTCGCTAGCCGCGATCCAGAAGGCGACTCACACAATTCCAATCGTGTTTGTGGCGGTGACTGAACCCGTCCTCAATGGTTTCGTGCCAAGTCTTGCGCACCCCGGCGGTAACGCTACTGGCTTCAGCAATCTTGAGCCGAGCATTGGCGGAAAGTGGCTGGAGATCCTCAAGGGCATCGCGCCACGCACATCGCGCGTGGCAGTGATGTTCAACTTGGCGACAGGCGTTACCACCGACTTGTTCTTTCGCGCGATAGAGGCCGTCGGTCCGCGGTTTGCGGTCGAAACTGTGATGTCGGACGTTCATTCGCTAGAAGAGATTGAAGCGGCCATGAAGAACCTCGGCAGCAAGGGTACCGCGGGACTGATCTTGCCGCCTGAACCTTTCACGCTGCAAAACAGCAAGCCTATTGTCGAACTGGCGAGCCAATACCGGCTCCCGGCGGTCTATTCATTTCCCTCTTTTTGCGCCGCCGGTGGGCTCGCATCTTATGGGGTTCACCTTCCGGGGATGTTTCGACCTGCAGCCGAGTACATTGATCGCATCCTCAAGGGTGAGCATCCAGGCGATTTGCCGGTGCAGCAACCGACAACGTTTCAATTCGTCATCAATCTCAAGACTGCCAAAGCACTTGGCCTAACCATCCCACCGTCGCTGCTTGCCACGGCTGACGAGCTGATCCAATAGGCGGCCCGGGACCCTGTAGACGTCCATGTGATTCCGCAATCGCCTGCTGATTTGGGTTACCGGAAACAATTCAGTCGCGATCGGGCTCCTCGTCAGGACACCAGCCTCAAGTCGCTGCGGGTGGCGACGAATTTTCTAGGTCAATCCGGCGGACCGATTTATCGACTGGACTGATCGTGACGCGGGTCTGGCAGGTAAGTAATCGACGCCGGAAACCTTGACGACAGCGTGCCACGCGGCTTCCTGGCTGGCGCGGTCGTGGAGGTGTGGGTGGCGCTGCACCTCAATTGGGCCTGAGAACTTCCCTTGTGCCGAGGCGAAGAATTGCCCTGAGACGTCAGTCCCAAATTCCGATGCCTCGAGGTAGCGACGGGCGGCGGTCTCCGGCGTCTGATTCATGCCGGGAATGAGGTTCACGATTGGGATAAACAGATACTTCAACGCCGGGCCAGCGCTTCGCACCACCTTGGTGTTGGTCGCGCCACCGGGCGACACGGCGTACACGGCCATGCCGGGGACCAGCCGGCGCGCCAGCGCCGCGGTCCACCAAGCGATAATGAGCTTGGCGTCGGCATACGCATTGTTGGGCACGTACTTCACGTTCGGCCCGTTGCGTATCAGGGCTTCAACAGCGGCGGTTCGGTCACCGTGGTGGTGTTTGGCCGCGAAGGCTGGCAGGTCGGTGTATTTGAACATGGGTACGCCCCCTCGGGCAGGTTCTGCACCGGCGATAACGATCCGCGCGTTGGGACTCACCAAGTTGGCATTGAGCAACCCAACAGTCAGTTGATGATGACCGATGAGCGGGGCCTGAGAAGACTCGACACCGGCCGCGGTGAGCACGCGCTGCTTAAAGGGAACCAGCCCTGCATTGAGCAGTAGGAAATCGATTGGCCGATTTCGGTTGACTAGTTTGGCGAGGGCAGATTGAACGCTGGACGGCTTGTCCAGATCGAGCTCTAGCGGCGTGAAGACTTGTTTTTTGGTCTCCGCCGCGAGCTGAGTGGCCGTTTCCTGGACCCGAGCCAAGCTGCGCCCGGTGACGATGACCTCGCTGTAGCCTTTAGTGGCGAGCAAGCTGGCTGCCGCATAGCCGAGCCCAGAAGTGGTGCCGGTGACGAGCGCGAAGGAATGTTTCATAGCGTCTCCGTGTTGAAAGAAGCTCGAAGGAGCACCCGCGAGGTAGGAGCCACACCTTGTTATTTTCGAACTATTCAGTTATATATTGCAAAATGAAAAGATCGCAGTCAAGGATTTTTGAACTAGATGTTTCATAATGCCGCCAAGCCACGGGGACGTCCGCGCAGCTTCGACGAGAGCGACGCGCTGAAAAAGGCGACCCAGGTGTTCTGGTCGAAGGGTTATGACGGCGTGACGATTGACGATCTCGTCGCGGGGATGGGCGTGGGACGCCCGAGCCTGTATGCCGTCTTTGGGGACAAGCGCGCGATATTCTTGCGCGTCCTTAAGGCTTACGCAGAACGGAAGGGCGCATCAGCCGCGAAGGCACTCCTCTCGCCACAGGGGCTTCGCGACTCGATCGCGGGCTTTCTGAGGTACGCCGTCGAAAGTGCGACCGAGAAAGGGTCCGCCCGGGGCTGCCTTCTGATCTGCGTCGCGCCGCTCGTGGACGATGCTGAGGTTCGGCGGTTCCTGCAGAATGCGGCTGCGGGCGGGGCAGCGCTGGTGGAAGGTCGTTTCCGGGACGCGATCAGCGCGGGCGAAATCCCGTCCGATTTTCCTGCGGCCGCACGCGCGATCCAAGTCACGGATTTTGCTCGTGGCCTCACCATGCGTGCGCTAATAGGCACGCCCCGCAAGACGCTCCTCAAAGATGCCGAGGAAGCGGCCGACTTGGTGCTCCAGCCGCGGTGTGGAAATGCGGTGCAGGATTTTTGAATCCCGCTTTAATGTCTGTTTTGCGAGGTTAAACGGACTTTCCCACGAATCGTGCTGAAGGCCGAGTCAGACCCTGGCTGTGTCAAAACGCAAGAAATCGTTGAAGGGCGAGAACGATTTCGCCAAGACCGAGCGAAATCAGAGTCGTTTGCAGATCTCTCCCTTGGGGATGCCGAATTGCTCGAACGCTTCCGCCCACCCTGCACGCGGGACTGCAAAGGCTTTCACGTCAAGATTTAGGACTTCACCTAATCTCTCCGCGACTTCGTCCGCGCTGACCATCGAACCAAGCTCGACGACGCGCTGTCCTGACCAGGCTGGGCCGGTCAAAAGGGTTGCGACTTCAGCGCCAATGTCGTTCGTCGCGGAAGATCGACCCGTATACGCCCGCGAAGGGCCACGCGATCGCTTGCGAACATTGAGGGCAGATCATCAACTTCGGCAAGCAGATTGCCTATCGGCTGAAAAAACGGCAGGTGATGGCGACGAGGCTTCGCTACGACTGATCCTCCTTGATCTTCAAGTCGCTTCCCGTGAGTTGAAATGGTGCTAACCTAACCTCGCTTGTTCGGGAGGGATGGCGATGAAGCGGCGGGCATTCCTTGCAGCCGTCGGCGGCGCAGCGGCGTGGCCGCTGGCGGCTCGGGCGGAACAGCCAGCAATGCCCACGATCGGATATCTGCATCAAGGCTCTGCAAGGCTCGTTGAATACGCCTCGATTGCATTCCGAGATGGCTTGCACGAACTCGGCTATGTTGCCGGCGAGAACACGAACATCGTGGACCGTTGGGCCGATGGAATCTACGAGCGGTTGCCTGCTCTAGCCGCCGAGCTTGTGAATCAGCACGTAAACGTCATCATGGCAGCGTTGCTTCCAGCCGCACTCGCGGTCAAGGCGGTTACCGCTACCATCCCCATTGTATTCATTAGTGGCAGCGATCCTGTCACTAGAGGACTGGTGGCAAGCTTGAACCGCCCCGGCGGCAATATCACAGGGGTGACCATCTTCAGCTCGGCGCTAATCGGTAAGCGGGTCGAACTGATGCGCCAGCTTGTGCCGAACCTGCAAACCGTTGCATTGCTAGTGAACCCGAACAATCCGAATGCGGAGCCACAGCTTCGTGAGCTGATGGACGCCACGCGCAGCGCAGGCCTATCAGGGCAGCCGATGCGTGCCGGAACCGAAGACGAACTTGCTCCCGCGTTCGCTAAGCTGCGGGAGCAGACAAATGTAGCGCTTGTTACGGGCGGCGACGGCTTTCTGATGAACTATGCTGATCAAATTGTTGCGCTGGCCGCCCGTCATCAAATTCCAGCGATGTACTTTCAGCGAGAGTTTCCCGTTAAAGGTGGACTTATCAGCTATGGACCGAATGCATCCGATCCATATCGGCAGGCTGGCGTCTACGTTGGTCGCATTCTGAAGGGCGCAAAACCGGCAGACCTACCAGTTTTGCAGCCCACGAAGTTCGAACTCGTAATAAATCTAAAAACAGTCAAGGCCCTTGGGCTCGAAGTTCCGCCCTCGCTGCTCGCCCGCGCCGACGAGGTGATCGAGTAACCCGTGCACCGTTTTGCCGCGGTGCATGAGTCCGCTAGTGCACCAAGCCGACATGCCAATCACTCTTTCAGATGTCCGTTCCGTGGGGGGGGTGAATCAGACGTCAATCTGCGTCGGCTCGATGTCGTGTAATGACTCTAACCGGAAGCCGAGCGACCAATTTCGCCGATGAACCATTTGAGCCGAGACCCCGACTAAAGGGTCGGATGAGCGCCCCTGGGGAGTAGCGATCCGAAGGGTGCCCGGATTATCTGTAGGCTCAAACGATCAGGCACCCCATGGCTCATCGCTGCAAGCGGGGCTGAACGTTGACACCGCGCCGACGTCGTTGGCCATCCGGGCACGTCCAAAAGGGGGCGCAGAGGGCACCGCGCCTTCTGGCCTCGACCTATCAGGTCGTCGCTCCTCTCGGGTTCCTGCTCCTCGCACTGACTTATACGGAGGCGCGTGCACAGACGCGAGGCGGATTAGGATCGTCACTGGACCTGCTCAACCTACTCTATCTCGTTGTCGTCGAGCCGCTGTTGCCGCTGCTGGCCGGCGCCGGCCTGTTCATGCTGACCCGTTCCCACCTTATCGCGGCTGGCCTTTCCGCTCTCGGCTTCGGCGCGTGGGGAGCCTTGTACTTCTCTCGCTTGTCGCTCGACGGCCCTTTGTCGGGCGCGCTCTACGGATTGGGAGCCGACGGCGTCACCAGCGGGCTCATGGCGTTGGCCGGCAGCGGCTACGTGCGTCTCATCGCAGCTGAGGCGCGACGCCTTGGTACGGAGCGGACGGCGATCGTGCACGCCGTCGGCATCGCCTTCGCGGCAACAGCATTTGTTCTGCTTCTCGTGACGAATGGCTCAGACAAGGTCGGGATCGGGCTCTATCTCGTCCTGCTCGCGTGGTCGCTCGGGGCCGCGGCTGCAACCGGCAGCTTCGGCGGCGTCGTCGCCACGATGGCGTTGGCGCTGGTCGCCATGGTGCATGGCATCTGGGGCGCGGCAATCGCCAGCGGTGTCCGTGATGCCGGCCAGGCCTATATCGCGATATTTTATGTGCCGCCGTTGCTGGTGCCTGTTCTCGCGACTGCCGCCTTTGGCAGGTGGCTCGGCAGCAGCCTCCGCGCGCGCAGAAGCCATGACCGGCCAGGATAGGCGGGCCGCGCGACCGCCAACTCCACATTATCGTACAAAACGATCCATCCAGCAAAGTCGGTGTGTCGGATTACCCCGAAGCAGAACCCGCAAATGTTCTGTATCTGCTCGCAGGTCAACGTCGGCTTCTGGCACGACGCGGATGATCAGTAACGTCCGCTATCATGTCCGCTTGCAGGTGAGCGGCGGACTTCGCACGAGCGCACAGCTAAGACCGACTCTGACCCAAACCGGGCGTGGGCCGCTCGATCATAAGGTCGAGCCCTCTCCGCGACCCTCGGCGGTTGTTGGAACCGACGTCCCATGACATCATTCCAATGCTGAATTGCCCTCTTGTTCGGAAGCCCTATGCCAGGCCGGAAATACGATTGGGAGACGCTACCTGATGAGCAGTTGCTCAAGCGCCGCCTCAGCAGTCTGAGGGTTACGGTCGAAGGTACCTGGCTCGAGGATTGCGTCAGCAGCCTCCACGAAGAACTCGAAGAGCGGGATATTCGGCTGCGGCCCCACACGTGGATATCGAGCGAGTGGTTCAGTCCGGACCGCAAGCCGGGCATTGCCATCCCGTTCTATCTCGCCCATCCCCGTCTGATGAAACTCGAAAAGAAAATGATGCTCGAGGTCGAGGGTGGCACGTGGTCCGAGTGCATGGCTATTCTCCGTCATGAGGCCGGCCACGCGGTACAGCAGGCCTACCGACTGCACCGCCGCCGCCGATGGCAGCAACTGTTCGGCCTGTCCTCGAAACGCTACCCGCTCTACTATCGGCCCGATCCAGCCAGCCGGCGCTACGTCCAGCATCTTCGGCTCTGGTACGCGCAGAGCCATCCGGACGAGGATTTCGCCGAGACCTTTGCGGTGTGGTTACGGCCGCGTTCGAACTGGCGAACACGGTATGCCGGCTGGCCTGCGCTCAAAAAGCTTGAATATGTGGACGAGTTGATGGGCGAGATCGCGGGCAAACGGCCACTGCTCACGTCGCGCGAGCCCGTCGATCCTCTGCATGAGCTCAGCGAGACTTTGGGCAGCCACTACCAAAAAAAACAGGCGTTCTACGCCATCAGTCCACCCAAGACTTACGACCGGGATCTCTACCGCCTATTTTCCGCCAACCCAAAGCATCGCCTGGCGCAACCGGCTTCGAGCTTTATCAGGCGTCATCGCGACCACGTCAGGAAGCTGGTTGCCCGATGGACGGGCGAAAACCAACTTATGATCGAGGCGGTGCTTGATGACATGATTGCTCGCTGTCGCGCGCACAATCTGCGAGCCGCCGGTTCCGAGCGGAAGCTCCTGAGCGATTTCACTGTCCTGGTTACGGCCAAGACCATGCACGCGCTGTTCGGCCCGTCGCAGCGCAAATGGATTGCGTTATGAAGCGCTTGCGCATCCTGGTACTCATGCGGGCCGACTTTGTCCCACCGGACTCGACCAGCGGGTACACCGCGCAGCAAATCCATGAGTTTAAAACAGAATATGACATCGTCAGCACATTGCGCGCGGCCGGACATGAGGTTCACCCGCTCGGTGTGAAGGATGAATTCAAGCCGGTACGCGACGGGATCGAAAACTTTAAGCCGCATGTCGCGTTCACTTTGTTGGAGAAGTATCACGGCGAGCTCATTTTCGACCAGAACGTCGCAAGCTATCTCGAGCTTATGGAGGTCCCGTATACCGGGTGCAATCCGCGCGGTTTATTGCTCGCACGCGGCAAGGACCTGTCGAAGACACTGGCGCATTATCGCCGGATTCCGGTGCCGGCCTTTGCCGTGTTTCCGATGCGCCGCAAGGTCAAGCGCCCGGCGAGTCTCGCGCTGCCGTTGTTCGTCAAGAGCCTGACCGAGGACGGATCCCGTGGCATCTCGCAGGCATCCGTTGTCCACACGGATGAGAAACTTGCAGAGCGCGTCGCCTTCATTCACGAGCAGATCGGCACTGCCGCCATCGCCGAGCAATATATCGAGGGGCGTGAGCTCTATGTCGGCGTGCTTGGCAATACGCGGCTGCGGGTGCTGCCGGTGTGGGAGCTGAAATTCGGCAACATCGCGCCGGGTGCACTGCCCATTGCCACGGAAAAAGTCAAACACGATCTCAAGTATCAGAAACGCGCCGGCATCCTGGATGGGCCGGCCGAGGACCTTGCGCCTGAACTACACTCCCGGATTCAGCGATTAGCCAAACGCGTCTACCAAGTATTGGAGCTAGATGGATATGCGCGCATAGACTTTCGGCTCTCTGCCGACGGAATTCCATATTTCCTCGAAGCGAATCCCAATCCCGAAATTGCGAAGAGCGAAGAGTTCGCGACGGCAGCTCAGCATGACGGCCTCGCGTACCCCGACCTGCTGCATCGCATTCTGGCTCTCGGAATGAATCGGGCGGCGGCGGGCGTGTCGGCAGGCTGAACGGCAACGCGACGGACGTCCGATTTTTGGCACAAAGCTGTTCGCTCATGACCGCCCCCGAATTGAGACCGGGTGTGGCTCCCGTAAGGGCGGCTGCCAGCCCCGCTGCTGGGGTGGTGGGACGCCGGCGATATGCAGATCTCTCGAGCCATCTCATTCGCGGACGTCCGCAGCGCGGATTGCGTCCCTGCGATCCGACCCTTAACCCCTATTTCATTTATCTTAAATCCCTGCTGTAATTTGGGAGGAAAGCTCTATGAACCGCGAGCCAGCAGGCCGCCAACGGGGCTTCCAATGATTGGTTCCGGCTCTCAATGCGGTGGCTTCGACACAGAACGAGGTGCGATCACACAGGCCGTTGTGTTGGTCATTTTCGTTCTGATCACTCTCATCGCCGTCATCAAATTTCGTCCGCGTAAAGCTATGCTGGTGTAACGGGTTGTGATCTCTGATTTTGGCACCAACCGGAGATCTTGCTGGTTCCACTGGCGCGGTGGAGGGTCCCAATGAAACACATCGCTTGTTTGACGGCCGCTGCCGCTACGATGGCGGGCGGCATTCTCTACGTGGCTTCCGCGCTAGGACAGACTGACGGAGACGCTTCCCCAATCTACGGGATCAAAATTCCCGCAGGTTACCGCGACTGGCGGTTAATCTCGGTCAAGCAATTGGCAGGAAACAAACTCAAGCAGTTGCGTGCCCAATTGGGCAATGACATTGCAATAGAAGCGTTTCGCGAAGGGAAGCTCCCATTCCCGGACGGCGCAATCATTGCGGCTTTGCACTGGAATGAAGCCTCATCAGAGCTCGACAACCAGGTTTTAGCCGCCGGTTTTCCCGGCGCCGGCCTTGAATCGGTTTTTGCCGGGTCCGCCGTGAACGTCCAATTCATGGTCAAGGACGCAAAAAAATATGCCGCCTCCGGTGGCTGGGGATACGCCGACTTCACGAACGGCAAACCCGGCGATCAGGCGCTGCACGAAAAGTGTTTCCCTTGCCACGTACCTGCAAAAGATCACGACTACGTTTTCACTCACTACGCGCCTACGCCCTGATTGCGATTGGGGCTGGCGAGAACCTCGCCAGGCTGGCCGGAATCCGAGGTCAGCGGTCCAACTTTCGCTGAACGTGCGCAAATTGCAGCGACCATCGTCGGAGTTTTCGATCGTCCCCCGGCTCGCAGCGACAGAAGATCATCGCGCTCTGAAACCTTGATGATCTGACTAATGGAAATCTAAGGTCATCCCGCCCGCGACGCGCTCAGCGGCTCGGGCGACGTTCGCGTTGCTGTGCTCGCGCGATTTGGACCCCGGCCGAACGATTGCCTCCCGTGCATCCGCAACATTCGCGGCAGCCAAAGCATCGTTGCAGTCTCGTTCGGACGCGAATTAGATTGGAATCTTCCAACTCCGGCATGATCCGCGATCGGACGAACATGGCCATTCAAAATCGATTGACGCAGACGCTGGGGATCGAACTCCCGGTTCTGCTCGCTCCGATGGATCTTGTCTCCGGTGGCAGGCTGGCCGCAGCGGTCACCCAGGCAGGCGGCCTCGGACTGCTTGGCGGCGGTTATGGTGACGGCGACTGGCTTGACCGAGAATGGCAGCGCGCGGGTAACGCCCGGATCGGCTGCGGCTTCATCACCTGGAGCCTCGCTAAGCGGCCTCAGGTGCTAGAGCGCGCTCTTGCTCACAGGCCCGCCGCCATCATGCTTTCGTTTGGCGATCCACGGCCGTTCGCCTCCGCGATACGCGATGCTGGCGCACGACTCATCTGCCAAGTGCAGACAGTCTCGCAGGCGGGAGATGCAATAGAGGCGGGCGCGGACGTGATTGTCGCCCAAGGCACCGAGGCTGGCGGGCACGGCATGTCAGAGCCGCTATTCGCGCTCCTCCCGCAGGTTGTCGACGCTTACCCCGATGCGCTTGTCGTCGCCGCGGGCGGGATCGCCGACGGACGCGGCATGGCTGCAGCGTTGATGCTGGGTGCACAAGGGGTGCTGATGGGCACGCGGTTCTACGCTTCGCAAGAGGCCGAAGGACACGAAGAAGCCAAGAGACGTATCGTTGAAGCGGAAGGGGGGCAAACGGTGCGTTCGATCGTCTTTGACCTCTCGCGTCGCATCCGATGGCCCGTTCCTTACACGGGCCGACTGCTGCGTAATCGCCACGCCGAGACCTGGCTGGGTCGCGAAAGCGAATTAGAAGCCAGGATAGAAGAGGTTGGCAGCGAATACGCGGCCGCGAGGGAGCGAGGCGATTTTGACGTCGCTGGCGTGATTGCCGGCGAAGCTTGCGCATTGATCCATGACATTCCTCCGGCGGGTGAGCTTGTGGAACGGATTGGCGCAGAGGCAGAGCGCCTGATCCGGTCGCAAGCGGCAGCGCTTGGTTAGTTATCACCTAGGGTCCTGTGTTAAGGTCCAGGCGGGTGATAACGTCAGCAGAGGGGCGAGCGATGATGAGGAACGCAATGGGGATCAGCGCTGCTGCCCTTATGGCCACGGCCACTGCGATGGCAACACATGCTGCCAGGGCCGGTGATGAACGCCGCACGATGATCCCCAAGGACGTGTGGGGAACATGGGCGGCCAAACGCGAGTTCTGTACGTCGAACGATAGGTCCAGGCTGATCACCATCAACGAAAGTGGCTCAACCGGGCCACTAGAAAACTGCGTGGTCGAATACGTGGACGAGGCCACGGGTCAGGGCGGTCCGATCCATGCGGCGCATATGCTGTGCACCGATAAAGACGATCCAGAGAAGGTCACCAGCAGGACCTTCATCGTAATCCCACACGGCGACACCTTGTCAGCCGGGAGCGACTTCCCCGACCTTCAGACCTTCTACCGATGCCCGGTGACGAACTAGAGTGGGGACCTCGCGCGGCTGTGCCTACCGCCGCTCACTTCCGCTAATGGTCGTTGAGGGCTCCGCATTTACCTTTTTGGATACGTTGTGAAAATGTAATCCTGCGCCGACACCTTCGTGTGGCACGCATAGCCGCATTCGGTCCCGCTTGGATTAAGTTCGGAAGGCTTAAACGTGTCGGTCGCCGGATCATAAGCCCACTGAGCATATGCCCATCCGTGCGTGTTTGGGAATCTCCTGGTATCCTTTTCGATGAACGCAACCGTTTTCAACGTGTCCGGCACGTTTACAAAATACGGGGACACAGTGTTCAATTTGAAGGACCACTCGATCTTCGCAACCTTGGAGCCGTCTGGAAAAAGTTTGCCGTTGCCGGGAACGCCGTCCTTATACGCATTTATCATCGCGTCATTCGCCACGATCACTTTCAAGCTGGTTCCGGTCTGACTTACTGCAACGTCTTGCCAGGTTTCGTATCCCCTGAACTCAGACCACGCGAGCCCGTCCGGTATTATCAGCGAGTACCTGTCCTGCGCTGCAAGGGCTAAGCTGCCGACGACGGTGGGCAATGCTATGCTGAGGGCAATCGCAAGGATGTTTTTACTCTTCAGTCCGTTGACTATTGCAATGCTCGACATGATCAGCCTCACATCTGGAGCCGAAAGCCGTCTCGGCCCTTGGCATTAGCCACCGCGTAAACTTCCCATACTGGCAGCTTGGTTGGATCAGTCAGTTTCAACTCGAATTCTCATTTGGGTCGATCGGGTGCGCTGGATTGCTGACGAGGCTCGCCGGCAGAGCCGGCGATGAACGGCGCGAGCGTGAGCTTGTGGCGGCTCGTGACGCATTTTTGGAGCAGCTCCTCGGATCCAGTCCGTCATTCTTGGCTACAGTCGGCGACACAAATGCATCGCTCCAAGGATTCAATTTCGGGATTTGGGTACGAAAGAGTCCTTCGCCCCCGGCTTCAGCACTACATAGGCGCGACGCCACGGCTGATCGTCTATGAGGCGCCACTTGTGACCTTTGCCAACATGGTCCGTGGCAACCAGGACGTCGCCGGGCCGAATGACGAACGTCTCGCCGTCAGGGGTGGCAAACTCAAGCGTACCGGAGAGCGTGATTACAAATTGCGGCTCCGGATCAGGATGCCAGTCATACGATGAATGTGCGGGCGTTTCTTTGAAATGGATGGCAACCACGTCGGTGCGTTCTTTTTCGTCAACCGTGCCCTCGAGTACATGCGAGGCATTGTCGGACCCGGTGTACAGCTTGAACGCGCGCATCATCCTTGCGTCTCCCTCGAATGTGTTTCGCGCAGTCAACCGCGAGGCAAAACCTCGCAGCGGCTGCACTGCCTCGACTGCTCGACGCCGATCGCCGCGATCGCCATCTTTCAATAATGTTCAGCAAAAGATTGGACCTTGCCCCTGAAGACAGTGAAATTGATCACTGCGTACAGCAGCAAGATTGGAAAGATAAATAATCCTTCTCCCCAGAACATGAACGCAAGGGTCGATTGCGGTGCTGCCGCGTCCTCGATGGTAAGGGTAAACGGTATGATGTATGGCCAGAACGAGGCTGCCAGTGTGCCAAAGGCCGCCACGAAGATCAGGATGACCATGGGAAAAGGAACGTCGTCGTGTCGGAAACGAACGCTGAATGCGAGCACGAAAACGGAAAGCGCGCCAATCACCGGGAACACAAATAGGTATGGACGCTCCAGCCATCGTCCTATTACGCGAAGATTTTCGGCAAGCGCATAGGCAAAGACCGCAGCCAGGAACATGAGGAGAGCTACGGCCAGATACGGCACCAGGCGATAAGCCCGCTCGCGCACCTCTCCTTCGCATTTTTTAATCAGCCAGCAAGCACCAAGAAGTCCGTAGCCAATACACAATCCGAGACCACATAGGGCCGCGAACGGGCTGAACCAACCGAAATCGCCTCCGGCATATTGTCCGTTCACGATCGGCAGCCCTTCGACCAGCGCGCCAACCGTCAGCCCCTGGATGAATGATGCAGCAAATGATCCGAGAATGAAACTCGAATCCCAGAGCCAACGCATTCGTTCGGTCTTGTTGCGAAACTCAAACGCGACGCCGCGCAAGATCAATCCCGCCAACATCACCAACAGCGGGAGGTATAGAGATGAGAGCAGGATCGAATAGGCAGTTGGAAACGCTCCCCACAGAATGACGCCCGTCACGACCAGCCAAGTTTCGTTCCCGTCCCAGATGGGAGCGACGGCCGCCATCATGGTGTTTCGGTTGTTCTCGTTGCGTGTCAACCCGAACAACATGCCTACGCCGAGATCGAAACCGTCCAGCAACACGTAGAGCAGAATGCTGATTGCCAATAAGGTGACCCAGAATGCGATCATGGCCGTTCTCCACCACCGGCAAGCTCCGCATCTGAAATCAAGCCCTGTCCAGCGAGTGACATCGGGCGATTGGGAACCGCCGCAAGTGGCGGCTTAACCAGATGCCCGATTGGGCCGACGTGGAGCAGGCGATTGATATAGAAGACACCGAACGCGAAGATGAGCGTATAGATCACGCCAAAAGTCGATAGCGAGATCGCCGCCTGACGCGCACTTAGGAAGGGGGTGACCGCATCCGCGGTTCGCAACACGCCATAAACGCTCCACGGCTGACGACCCACCTCCGCCGTGAACCAGCCGGTGAGGATGGCGATGAACGGCAATGGAAAGCTCAGGAAGATCAGCCAAAGCAGCCAGCGGCTCTCCTCGATGCGATCTCTGAATGCCAAGAATGATCCGAACCACGCAAGCACTAGCATGAGAAGACCACAGCCGACCATAATGCGAAACGCGAAGAACGGGATCAGAACCGGCGGGCGATCCTGGCGCGGGAAATCGGTGAGGCCGACTTCCTTGGAGTCGAAACTCATGCTCCCAATCAGACTGCCAAGGATAGGTATTGTGATCGCGTAATTATTGCTTTCCGCCGCCTCATCGGGGATCGCGAAAAGCACCTCGCCGGCAGGCTGTTCATCATGCCAGCGGCCTTCGATTGCGGCGAATTTCGCCGGCTGCAAGTCGTGCACGAAGTCGCCGGTGAGGTGTCCGAAGAAGATCTGGATGGGAACCAGCAGCGCCGCGAGCCCAAGGCCCCATCCCAGCATGATATGGGCCTCGGCATTGTACTTGTCGCGCAGCAGGTACCACGCCCCTGTTGCGGCCACGCAAAAGGAACCAGTCAGAAATGACGCAAGCAGCATGTGCGGAAAGCGCACCCAGACCACACGATTGAAAATGATTTTAACCCAGTCATCGGGAGCAAACACGCCGTTTTGTAGGACATACCCAACAGGTGATTGCATCCAGCTGTTATTGACCAAGATCCAGAATGCGGACAGCGAAGTACCCAACGTCACCATTGCGGTCGCGAACAAATAGAGCCAACCCGGCACACGATCACGGCCAAAGATCAGTATGCCAAAGAAAGCCGCTTCCAGCGTGAACGCCGTGAATGTCTCGTACGACAGGAGAGGGCCTTGGATTGGTCCGGACATCTTGGACAGCACGCTCCAATTCGTGCCGAATTGAAATGCCATCACGATTCCGGACACGACGCCAAGACCAAAGGCAACGCCAAATATTTTCAGCCAGAAGTCGAACACGACGCGGTAAGCGGGGCGGCCTGTGGCGATGTGCAGCGTCTCCAGAACCGTCAACCAGGCCGCCACCCCGATTGAAAACGATGGAAAGATAATGTGAAACGAAATCGTGAAAGCAAATTGGACCCGCGACAATAACAGCGCCAGGGCGTCCATGAAACGCCTCCATCCTTCTTGCCAGAGGATCGGCCTTTGCGAGTTCTATCTTAGACGTTTTCCAGTTGCAGTACAGCGGCGGTCTCGGCACGAATGCGCTGCTGCAG
>JAFAXD010000586.1 GCA_019241285.1 Xanthobacteraceae bacterium
CCCGGCTTCAACGCCTCGGTGCATGTGACATCGGTTCCGCCAGGGGCCGAGGCAAGCTTGGGCAGCGACGGTCAAAGCTGCACCACGCCGTGCTCGCTAACCGCACCGAATGGCACGGGGACTTATAATGTAACCTTCAAGCTTAACGGCTATCAGCCGCAGAGCGTGCCAGTGCATATCGCCGTCAACGAGTCGAGTTCCATGCAAACCGGAGACGCCGGCATGGCCTCGACCACGGTCATCACGCCGGACCCGGTCGTGGCCGAACTCGAGCGGTTTGCGCCGGCAGCCATGAAACCGCCCGCCGCGCGCACCAAGCCAAAGCCTGCAACGACAACTGCCGCGATTTCCGCGCCACCGCCCGCTTCGTCGCCTCCCCCGCCGGCACCGCCGGCAATGCCCACTCCGGTCAGCACGGCGCCGGCCGGCCGGCCATAAACAACGTCATCCGATTTCCTAATCGCAGACCACAAGCCCGTGCCATTTACGCAACGTGGTCCAGGCGCCGCCGGGAACGACCTTTGATCGAAGAGATCACGCTAAAGCGGGCCGTCCGCAGTGCCTGTTTGCTGGTGTCCTGGGAAGACCTGATGGGCTGACCGGTTTTGTGAATCCAGAATCCGCGGTGAGCGGCAAGTGGACGAAACGCTCCACGAATGAGGCCGGGCGCGCGCGCCCTTCTGATGTGCAATCCGAAAAGGGCGACCTATTTCGAGTGCTAGCGGGCGTTCATGGTGGATCTATATTTTTGGGGGGATCGGGGTCTGAATATCCCCAATCCCAATCACATGGAACGCTCTTGATGTAATTTGTATAAACCCAGCCGGCTGTATATCCATGCAGATTATCCCGAGGCGCACCATCCATGCGATGCACGCTATACACATGCGTCCAACTCTTCGTACAAACAGAACTCCACGCGCTACATTGAAAAGTGTCGGCGTATAGGAAGTCGTTTAGAACAAGTTTAGCTCGAGGTTCGAACTGTTCTCCGGGCTCCGTACGCAACAGAACATAAAGGTCATCCGGAACTTTAATAACAATTGCGCAAAACTCTTCCTCAACGGCGAGTGCTGGTGCTGGTGTAGAAAACATCAGCGCTGCAATCAGGATCTTTTTCATGGCTGCCAATCTGAACAGCAGAGCGCGTGTAAGCAGCGGGACGGAGCTGGATTAACAGATGCGCAGGGTTGTTATATTGGCACTTCATAAAACCGTCGCCGGGCGCAGTATCGTGGCACGTTGCCAACGGGAGCAATGTGATGCGGTTCACAAACCCCGGTCAAAATAAGACCGGGTACATCGTGATACACGGCGAAGTCGTGTCTCCGGCAGGGGTGCATCATGGGACTTAGCCAAACGACGCGACAGCCGTTGCCACTCGGGACGGTCACGCAACTGTTGATCGTCAGCAAGAGAGTAGCGGCCCTTCTGGTCGCACGTGCTCAAGGCAAGGGAGATATTCCCTGCGGGCCAACGCACGGCCGAAGAAGCGGTGGCATTCGACCACGGCTACCCTCCAGTGCGCTGAGACGAGCGATTGACTCCGCCGTCACAGCATCCAACCGGTGCGCCAGAAGAGCACGACCGCGAATCCAAAGGCCCAAAGAGCGCGAATTTCCCAGTTATTTTGGTCAGCGCCTAGATCTGCGTTCCGCACGAGCATCGATATCAGTTGTGGATGGCAGTTATCTTAGGGCCCTGACCGGATGGAAAGCCATCTTGGCCGCGGGGGATTGGAGCTGCGCTGAGAGCTCCTCCCAGGATGCTTTATCGACCAAGCCCCATTTGCGTTTGGTTGCTTCGCGCTTGCCGGCCATGTCGGGCGCGAAGCGCGGCTATGGACGATCTTGACCTGGTTCTCGCGCCTGCGGTGTCCGCGCAATAGCTCGTTCAACTCGCGGGGAGCCCCGGTCGCGAGCTCGCGTCTCGAACTCATGCGCAAGCCGACGAAATTCTTCCTGGGAAAACGGGTCGCGACAATCACGGGCGGATTTGCGACAGCGCATCGCCAGAGCGCGAAAAAAGGCCGCGTCCATCTTGCCTAGGCCCGCGCAATGCGCCAGGCGGATTTCAGCGCGGGGATGCGAGGCAGCGGATAGCGGCGATAAATTCCGTAGTGGATGACGAGCCTTCGGAGGAACGCAATCATACTCTTAGCCTCTAATTGGCCCACCTACTGCCGTAGAATGGCCTCAATTCAAGGATGGTGCAAGAGCGCGTAAAGGCCTTGTCGCGGCGTGACAGGCCGGCCGCACCGACGGAATCTCCTGGGATTTCAAAGTTCGCGGTGATGAGCGGCTGCGGCCCTTGGCAAGCTCGTCTCAGGTGCTGGCGTTACGGGTGTCTCCGCGACCGAACGGTGATCGGGGCAGAACTCGGGCGGATAAGGAACCGCAATGGGGAACCGTCACAAGAGGCCACCGCGACGGGGCTGCCTGCCAACGTGTTAGTTTGGGTGTTGCTAATCCCCCGCTGTCAATCCAACACGACGAATTGGTCGCGCTATCGGGATCGTCATTCATTCCTCACGCCGCGACCGCATTTCGCGTCTGCTTGGCTGCGTAAAGCCGTTGGTCGGCGCGCCGGATGAACTGGTCTGGCGTATCGTCGCGGTCGAGTTCGGCGACCCCGATACTGACCGTCGCAGCGATGGCCGAAGACCGTGCAAATTCCGTCCGAATGTTCTCCGCGATTGTGCCTGCCGCAGTTCGCGTGACACCGGCCATAAGCACTGCAAATTCATCCCCGCCGAGGCGGCCAATCACGTCTGCACGGCGCAGCTCCGCGCGCGCGATGGTGACCAGGTCCTGCAGTGTCTTGTCGCCGGCGCCATGACCGTGGCGATCGTTGATCGGTTCCAGATTATCGACATCGAGAACGGCAACGCATAGGGGCATTGCGGTCGTTCGGGCCTGCTTGATCGCAAGATCCAGCGCTTCGGTGAAACTCTCCCGCCGCAGCGCGCCGGTCAGCCCGTCACGTGCGAGTTCGACGAGGCGACGGCGATAGCCGTGGAGCCAACGAAAGGCTAGACCGGCGCACACCAGCGAAACCAGGACCGCCAGCGCCAATAGCCATGGATATTCCCACACGATCAAAGGCGAAGGAAGCGGAGTGACGGGCACGGTCATAATTTCCACGCCCATCGCGCCCTCTAGGTGCACCGGCCGCAGGGCTAGCACCGCGTTCAATTGTCCGATTGGTTCGATCTCACCGTGGGCGCCGCGACTGTCACAAAAGTGGCGGATGGTGTCGTGAGCGGGTACGAGGTCGAACTCGGGATGGAAT
>JAFAXD010000615.1 GCA_019241285.1 Xanthobacteraceae bacterium
TCTGTTGACTCAAATTTATGTCAGGACGAACGACGGCTGGAAATTGGCGACAATTCTGCCTTTTCCGGTGCCATAGCTGACTTGGAGCAAACTGATTCCGCTGCCGCTCGAAACCTGCACGAATCGACCAGCGGCGGTTACCGCCCCAAATCGTCGCTTGAGTCGGCTTCGGTTCAGACTCGGCCTTAGAGGGCGCATGCGCTTGATGTCCGCCCCTCCCCTGCACACAGACATGGGCGGCCATAATTGATCCGCCGATAGGCACCATTATCGGAGATCGCCCACTTATTCGATGGCGAGCTGCGTCGGCGCGAGGGTGAGGCCAAAGCGCCTTCACGTTTGTGGTTCAGATCAGCCCTGCATCTTGCCGCCTGCGCCCCGTTTCCCTGCTGACATCGATTGGTCACATGCCCGCGTTCATGATTGAAGCCTATGTCTCCTCGGCGGAGATGCGGTTCTTTCCCAGGCTTGGCCCCGACGCCGACGTGTCGGGGCCATTTTCATGGGAACCGGTGCAATGCCTCTGCCTCAGGCCAATCCGCCGCCCCCAAGACCCCCCCTCAATGATGCGATTGACGAATGCAATAAACGCGCAGCCAGGCTACTGTCCTGAGCTTCCTACGGTGCCACTCCCTGTCCCAGATGATGAACCCGCTGCGTTGGAGCCACTCGTCTGCCCGGAGCTCAAGCCGGTACCGGTGCCTGAACCGGATCCTCCCGGACTTGAGCCGGCGCTTGAACTCCCGCCACCTGCGGCACCGCCCGCACCGGCGGCACCGCCCGCACCGGCGCCGCCAGCCGCCTGAGCAACGCCCATAGCCATTACGGTGAAAAACGCGATCAAACTAGATCTCTTCATTTGCTACTCCGAAACCTGAAAAGCCCCACTGGGCCAATCCGAAAAATACAAATTAGTTCCTGTAAGACTGCGGGCGTCTAAACCGATTTCTCAAGATAACATTCGATACATAGGACGACTGCAGATCGGAATGTCTGTTGAGTCAATTCCGGCCCTCGCGGACTGATGCTAATTGTCCGTTGCTGACGAGCCACTTGGGGAGCCCCAGCGGCCATGCCGAGGCTCCCTCCCAAGTCTCTCAGGCCACCATTTTTTCCATGGGGGCCTTTCTCTGCCCGAGTTTTCAAATCTGGCAGATAAAACTTCTACCGCTCAACTTCGACAACGTATCTTCGGATCGTCTTCTGTGCTTTGTCGCGCTGAGAATCGAGGTCTCCCCACGCTTTCGATTTATAAAACGCGACCGCATCGTCGGCGCTATCCCATTCGACAATGGCCACATTCTTTGGAGCGGGCGGTCCGTCAATCGAAATCACCCGCCCTGCCGCTGTACGCAGAGCGCGCCCATTTGCCGCCTCTATAGCTTTGCGGGCAGCAGGTAGGTAGGCGGCTTGGGCTGTAGGATCGAGAGTTTCCAACTCGCCGATAGAGTAGGCTTTGAGTTTCGCTTGAGCGTGTAGCCCGTGCGTGGCTGCTGAGCCAATCGCGATACCCGCGATGATAGCGAGCACGATTTTCGGCTTTGTATTCATGACGCGTCTCCTCTGCTTGCCGCAAAATCCGGGACTGCTCGTGCGCTAACGAGCATATCCTGCGACTTACTAATGCTGATGATCAGAGACCAAGAAAGCCGGTCTGTAGCGCGTGCTTGCCGACGGCATGAATGCTGCACGTTCGCCCCGAACGGAAAATTCGGCACAATCCCGTTTCGTAGCAGCTATTTGTAACTTACACGATTTCCAGCCCTGTAGGAACAGGCACCCTATGGGATCGTATTAGCGTAAAAGAGCGTATAAGTAAAAAGAGTATAAGAACTTGGCGCTCACGTGGTCCTCAAAACTACCATCACCGTGAGGTGCAGCTGCTGATGCTACGGCGCTCAAGTCTGCCAGTGCGGATCGATGGCATTGAGCATGCGCAGATACGCCGGCCAATCAGCCGCGCCGCGCCCGGAATCGTGATGCTCGTGTTGACGCGCGGTCTTTTCGCAGATCTCCGCCGGGATTTCGATCAGGTCGCCGCCGGTCGCTTCCATTCTCAGCTGAATATCAGCCGCTTCGATCAGCGACTTCATCAGCACAAAAGCTTCGCGCGCGGTCTGCCCCACCGTGAGCAGGCCATGATTGCGCATGATCAACGCGCGGTTTTTGCCCAGCGCCTTGTTGATGCGAGCGCGCTCGTCGAAATCCTCGGTGATGCCTTCGTAATCATGATAGCCGACGCGATTGTAGAAGCGCACCGCCGGCTGCGATACCATACGCAGTCCATGCCGCAATCCGGCGAGTGCCATGCCGATCTCGGTATGCACGTGGACGGCGCAGTTGACGTCCGGCCGCGCCGACAGCACCCCGCCATGCAGCGTGAAGCCGGGCCGATTGACACCGGCGGACTCGTCGAGGTCGTCATCCATGCTGACCTTGACGAGATTCGATGGCGTCACCTCGGTGTAGAGGAGTTCATGTCGCTTGATCAGAAATTTGCGCTCCTCGCCCGGGACCCGCACGGAGGAGTGATTGTAGATGACGTCGCCCCAGCCGTAGTGTGCGACCAGGCGATAAGTCGCAGCGAGGTCAACGCGGGCCTGCCACTCGGCAGGCGAAATCTCCGATTGCGTGACAGTGGCAAGCTTGACGGGTGGGTTCATGATCGGATCTCCCGAGGCGCAAGCCAGTTTAGCACCTACTATCGGAGAAAGGTGATTCTTTGAGCGCCGTCATTGCGACCGAAGCGAAGCAATCCAGGGCCAACCGCGCCGACCTACATCGCTTCGTCGCTGCGCTCCTCGCGATGACGCCCGTATCACCGATCTAGGCGGACGCTCACCAGGTTTCACGATCATCCGCGTAGTACCGGTCTTCCCCATGTCGTGTGCCCCTCGGGCCGAGGTGCGGATGACAAGATCAGGCATCGCAGACGGTCATTGTCCCCGGGCGTGCTGGTCGAACACGCTCAGCACGGCGAGCGTCATGGCCTCAATACCGGTTTCAATGGTCGGCTTCGGCACCGGCGCGAACAAGGGAGAGTGGTTGACCGGCAATTGCGGGCCGTTGCTCTCGCGAGCCGCGGCGACGCGCTCCGGCTCATAGACACCGATATTGAAGAACATCGAGGGCACGCCGGCGTTGATGAACTCCGAATAGTCTTCGCTGGGCGTATTCGGCGGTGTCGGCGCGAATTTGTCGCCGAACGCCACTTTCAGTACTTTTGCCGCCGTGCCGACCACGTCGGCATCATTGATCACGGCCTTGGCTCCTTCCGTGATTTTGATCTCGGGCTCGGGCGCATTCGCCATAGCGGCGACCGCCTTTGCGGTCCGCTCGATGCCTGCAAGCATCTTGGCGCGCACCTCCGGCTCGAAGGTGCGAATGGTACCGCGCAGCACCACGTCGTCAGGAATGATGTTTTCTGCGGTACCGCCGTGGATCGCGCCGATGCTGACAACGCCAAACTCGGTCGGATCCTTTTCGCGACTGATCACACTCTGAACATCGACGACAAAACGCGCGGCCATCATCACCGGGTCAATGGTCGCCTGGGGCCGCGCGCCGTGACCCCCGCGGCCCTGGAATTTGATGTAGAGGCTATCGGAGTTGGATGAAACGATTCCGACACGATAGAGCACGGTGCCATAGGCGAAGGGGCCGTCGTGCACAGCAAAGCCGAAATCGGGCTTCGGAAATCGCGTGAACAGGCCATCCGCCAGCATCGCCTTGGCGCCCGACACGATCTCTTCGGCCGGCTGAGCGATGAACATCAGCGTCCCGTGCCAACGCTCTTTCAGGCCAACGAGCGTCTTGGCCGTTCCGACCCAGCTCGCCATGTGGATGTCGTGGCCGCAACTGTGCGCCACGAACGTTTCGCGTCCTTGCCAGATCGTCTTGTCATGACTGGCATAGGGGAGACCGGTCTTTTCTTCCATCGGCAACGCATCGAGCTCGGTGCGCACCATGACGGTGGGGCCATCGCCATTCTTGTAAATCGCAACCAGCCCGGTCTTGCCGACGTGCTCCGTCACCTCAAAGCCCAAGGCCCGCATTTCGGCCGCCAACTTGGCTGCCGTCTTCTCCTCCTGAAAAGCAATTTCCGGGTGGGCGTGAATGTCCTTGTAGAGCGCCTCGAGCTTTGGATAGTCGCTCTCGACCGACTGCTCGATGGTGTTCTTCAGGCTGACGACATCGAGTTCAGCATGGGCCCGGAGGGGAAGCAAAGCGCACAGCGCAGCGGACGCTAGCAGTGTTACGAGAAATCGAGACATGGCAAATGGCTCCAACTTGAACTTCGATATTGGCCAACCAGAATAGCCTATGCGTCGCCGTCCTCAACTCCACAGTGCAACCAAACGAACAAAGGAATTTGGCGAGGCTCAATCACTTCGCTCGCTTCCAAATCACGTCGACTACATCTCCAGCCTGAGGACGAACGGTCAGCGTCAGTTGGTCTCCCGCAGTCGCAACGAAGCGCTTCTGATGGGTGCCGTTCCAGTTTGGAAAGGAACTACCTTCGACGTAAATTGCGATGCTGCTATCCGCCTCGCTTGTCGAATATGTTCCGAAGTAGGTTATCGTGCCGTCTGCCGTTTCTTTGTTTTCCTCAGGGGTACCTTGCCAAAGGGCATTGCTCGCGTATTTGGCGCGGTCTGATCGCATCACCGTGATAATGTATCGCCCATCAGCATCAAAGAAGGCGATACCCTTCGGGCTGGTCCCGTAACGCTCGACCTTGGTGCCGTCCCCTTTTTTCTGCTCCCACGAGAGCAGGGTCCAAGTACCAACCAGTTGCTCTTTCAACGATTGTTTCTGGCCGAGGGCGTCGAAGGTCGTCTGGGACAATCCACAAGCCGCGATAATGCATGCGGCAAAAATCATTCGCAAATTCATTGGCCCCCCACAGAGAAGATTGAGAGCGTTGGGTTGCGCCCCGGAAGGTAACACGCTCACGCGGGACGAGTAAGACCGTGGGCCGACATGTCTGTTGAGGTCGTTGCGCGCCCGACGAGATTCGGACTCCTGACCTCACAGCCTATCCCTCCCCCAACCTGAAATGCCTCACCCCCTTCCGCTCCGCCTCATCGAGCGCCTCGGGGTAGCCGGCGTCGGCATAACGCATCACGCCGAGGCTGGTGTCGTTGGTGAGGGCAAGCTGTAGGCGCTCGGCGGCTTCGATGCTGCCGTCGGCCACGATGGTGACGCCGGCGCTCGTCATGTAGCCCGCGTAGCCGCCGCCGCCGGAGTGAATAGCAACGAGATCGGCCTGCGAGGCGCACATGGCCATGGCGTCGAGCAGCGGCCAGTCGGCGATGGCGTCGGAGCCGTCGCGCATGTTCTCGGTCATGATGTTGGGATGCGCCATGGCGCCGGCGTCAAGATGGTCGCGCGTGAAGGCGATCGGGCCTGAGAGCTTGCCTTCGCGCACCATGCGGTTGACGGCGAGCGCGAGCGCGGTGCGCTCGCCGTGGCCGAGCCAGGCAATGCGCGCCGGCAGGCCCTCGAATGGCACATGCTCGCGCGCGAGCTTCACCCAGTTGGTGACGATGCGGTTATCGGGGAACGCGACGAGCAAGTGATCGTCGATCTTGCGGATATCGTCGGGATCGTTGGCGAGCGCGATCCAGCGGAACGGGCCGATGGCGCGGGCAAACAGCGGGCGCAAAAAGGCTTCGGTGAAGATCGGGATGTCGAAGGCGTCTTCGACACCGCCTTCGCGTGCCTGGGTGCGGATGAGATTGCCGTTGTCGAACACGACCGCGCCGGCGGCTTTGAGCCCCAGCATGGCGCGCACGTGGCGCACGATGCTGGCGCGGCTCTCGGTCATCAGCGTCGCCGGATCCTCGACGCGCATGCGGCGCACCTCGGGGAGACTGCGCCCGACCGGCACGTAACCATAAACAAGATCATGCGCCGAGGTCTGGTCGGTGACGACATCCGGGATGACACCGCGCGCGAGGATTTGCTCATAGACCTCCGCCGCGTTGCCGAGGAGACCGATCGATGCCGGGCGGTACTGCGCCATCGCGTCGCGCACCATCGCCAACGCCGCGTCGAGATTGTCGGCCCGCTCGCGCAGGAATCCGTTGGCCATGCGTTTGGCGATGCGCTCGGGATCGATCTCAACGCACAGGATCACGGCGCCCGCCATGAAGCCGGCAAGCGGCTGCGCGCCGCCCATGCCGCCGAGGCCCGCGGTGAGAATGAAGCGCCCGGCGAGATCGCCGCCAAAGTGGCGCTCGGCGATGCGCATGAAGATCTCGTAGGTACCCTGGATGACGCCTTGCGAGCCGATGTACTGCCAGTCGCCGGCGGTGAGCCCGCCCCAGCAGATCAGGTTCTGCTGCTGCCACTTGTAGAAGTTTTCCGCCTTCGCCCACTGGCCGACCATGTTGCAGTTGGCGAGGATGACGATCGGCGCCTTCTCGTGCGTCTTGATCAAGCCGATCGGCTTGCCCGACTGCACGATCAGGGTCTCTGTCTCATCCATGGTGCGCAGCGTCTCGACAATCTTGTCGTGCGATGGCCAGTCGCGCGCCGCCTTGCCAAGCGCCGCATAGACCACGAGGTTCGCCGGATCCTCGCCGACGGCAAGCACGTTCTCCAGAAGCCGCAGGATGCCTTCCTGGCGCCAGCCCTTGCAGCGCAGGTTTCCTCCCGAGGTGACGGTGAAGCGCGGGTCCATCAAGCACTCACGTCAGGGATACGTGTCCCGGATGCGGTGCAGCGCGGAGCGGTGCACCGCTGATTCGGGACCGCCAAGGGCGTCAGTGTTTGTAACGATCCCGGGTCTGCAGTGCAGCGCTTCGCGCTGCGCTGCGCCCGGAATACGTGGGATTCACTGGGCGAGTGCATAGCGAGCGATCGGAATGCCGAGCGCCTGCTCCGCCACCGGATAGACCGTCGGGTCGGTCACCGACGAGCTCAGCGGCAGGTGGCGCTTGTCGATATGGAACACCAGCAACGTCATCTCCGGCTTGATGGTGCCGACGCTCACCGGTTTGCCTTCAGGATCGAGCGTCGTGATTACATCCGGGAAAGTGGCGAGCCGCGCGCCATCGCCGTCGGCGACCGCCATGTACTCGTTCATCACATGCAGCACGAGATCGCGGCTGCCGGCGCGGATGGTGATGGTGCCGATGTCGAAAGCCGCGTCCGTGTAGGTCACTGATTTGTTGATGACTTTGCCTTCGCCCAGGATGGTGCCGTTCGTGGTCTTGCAGATGGCATCGATGACGGCGCGGCCGCCCTTCGGCTCGGCGGCGCGGATCGCTTCGCCGAGCGCAAGCGCGCGAGAAATCCCGCCCAGCGCAGCATTCTGTTTGACGTAGGATGCGCGCACCGGATTGCGGCAGCTGGCGATGAAGCCGCCGGCCATGTCGGCCGCCTTGCGCAGGATGGGTGAGACTTTTGCGGTCGGGCCGCGCACCACCAGCTCCAAATAGGAATTGCTGGCGCGGTGACCGCCGACCGCCGTCTGGATCGTCGGCTCCGGGCTCGCCGCCATGCCGATCGAGCCCATGTCGCCGGTCGGATGCGCGCGGATATCGCCGACCGCGTCGATCACCTTGGTGCCGAGCAGCGCGCCAGGAAGCCACGCATTCATGGTGCTCGACATGCCGTTCTGGCCGATCATCAGGCCGTGCACCGGCGCGCCCAGCGCCTCCTGCAGCATCTCGACCGATTTCACGTAGTCAATGCCGAGCATTTCCCACGCGGTCGTCCCGGCCGGGGCGCCGATCGCCGCCGCGGTGGCGATCCAAGCGTCGGATGGCACTTCGTCGATCGAGACCAGTTCCGGCCGGCCAATGGTCACTGCCGCGGTGCCGAGGGTGCGGCCGTGATCAGCCCAGCCGCCGCCGCCGGCCGCGAAGATCGAGCCGCCGCGGACCGCGGCTTCGACGTCGGATAGTGTGAGAACTCGCCCCATCAGGTTGCCTCTTTGTGCGCGAGCACGCGATCGAGTTGTTGAACGGCGCGCAGCATCACCGCGGTGCCGGCCGCAATCGCCTCGGGCTCGGCCCATTCCTCCGGCGCATGGCTTTTGCCGTCGCGGCAGGGAATGAACACCATCGCCGACGGACAGATGCGCGCCATGAAGGCGGCGTCGTGCCCGGCGCCGCTGGCAAGATCCGTTGCCGAGAGCCCGAGCGCTTGCGCGCTCTCGCGCAGCACCTGGCGCAACGCGGGATCGCAGGCGACCGGTGGGCCTTCGGACAATGTTGCAAAACCAGTGCGCTCGACCCGCGCGGCATGCGCGTAGCCGAGGCTTGCGGCATCGATTGCGGCGACGAAGTCTTGGGTGAGCGCCGGCTCGGTGGTGCGCACGTCGATGACGACCCGGGTGCGACCGGGCACCACGTTCGACCCGCCGGGTGCCACTTCGAGAATGCCGACGGTGGCGACGAAATAGCCGCACCCTGCCGCGGCAAGCTCCTCGGCTTTCTGGCGCACGGCCGAGACGGTGGCGGCAGCCGCGACCAGCGCATCGCGCCGGATATCCATTGGCGCCGTACCGGCGTGGTCGGCCGCACCAACAAATACAATCTCCAGCCGGCGGATGCCGACGATCGATGTAACGAGACCCACGTCGATCGGGCCTGACTCGAGCACCGGCCCCTGCTCGATGTGCAATTCCAGATAGGCGCCGACGTCGTGGCGGCGCGCCGCGTTGAGGCGATCCGGGTCGCCGCCGACCCGTCGCAGTGCGTCGCGTAGATGCTCGCCGCCCGGTCCGATTAGATCGAGCATCGCATCCGTGAGCACGCCCGACATGCCACGGCTGCCCACGCAGGAGAGCCCATAGTCGCTCGGCTCCTCGGCGAGGAAATCGATGACCTCCAAGGGATGCGCGAGCTCGGTGCCGGCAAGCGCGCGCGCGATCTCGAGCCCAGCCGCCACACCGGCAATACCGTCGAAGCGCCCACCCGATGGCACGGTGTCGATGTGCGAGCCGACCGCAATGGCGCGCGCGCCGGGGTCGCGTCCCGCGCGGCGGCCAATCAGATTGCCGGCCGTATCGATGCGCACGGCGAGCCCGGCTTCCTCAAAACGGCGCGCCAGCCAGGCGCGGCCTTCCAGAAAGCGAGGCGTGAATGAGCGGCGGGTGTAGGGACGATCCGGATCGGTGATCGCGGCGAGGCCCATCACGTCGGCCCAGATCCGGTCAACATCAACGCCAAGCTGATTGACCGACACGGGTCCTCGCCTACTTCATTGGTGGCCGCACGAAGCGGCCGCTCCCGGGCTTGGCCAGCACCTTACCATCCGCCGCGACGCAGTCGCCACGCAGGAACGTGGCTACCACGCGATAGGGAAGCTCGATCCCGTCATACGGGCTCCAGGACACGAAATTGTTGCCGCTTGCCGCGGCCTGATAGCGATAGGGATCACGGCGAGCCAGCACGATATCGGCGTCGCGCCCAACTGTCAGCGCGCCTTTGCGGCGATCGATGGCGAACAGAAGCGCGGGATTCTGCGCGAGCAATCTCGCGGCGAAGCTGAACGGCAGCCGGCGCTCGTCGAGGCCTTTCAACAACAACGCATAGAGCACCTCGAGGCTCGGGACGCCCGACGCGTTCTTCAGCATGTTGGGATCGGTCTTGCGATCCTCCGACCAGCTCACGTGATCGGTCGAAACGACCGTGACATTGCCCGCTTGAAGATGCTGCCAGAGCGCCTCGACCTCGGCGCGCGGGCGCAGCGGCGGATTGATCTTGGCCTTGCCGCCCAGGCGCTTGACGTCGTTGTCCTCATCGAGTGTGAGATAATGGATGCAGGCTTCGATCGTCGCCGCGTAGCCATGGCTGCGATAGTCGGCGGCCATCTCATAGCCGCGCGCGATCGAGCAGTGCACGATGTGGGCGTGGCAGCCGGTGGCGGCGCCGATCTCGTAGACTTCCGCCGTCGCCAGCGCTTCGGTGATCGGCGGCCGCGATAGGCCATGGGCGCGGTAGTCGGTCAGGCCCTGGGCTTCCACCTGCGCCATGCAGGCGCGCACCATCTCATCGTTCTCGTTGTGCACGCCCGCGGCAAGGCCGTGCGGGCGGATGGCGCGAAAGCAGGAATAAAGCGTCTGCGGGGGAATGCGCGGAAAGCGTTGCGGATGGGTGCCGAAGGTGGAGAACTTGAAGGCGGCCGCGCCGGCGCTCACCATATCGTTGATATGCGCCGGACCGTCCTCCGGCGCGACCGTGCCATAGAGCGCAAAATCGACCCGCGCCTGGGCGGCCGCCTCGGTCGCCTTGGTGCGCAGGCGCTCGCCGGTGCAGATCAGGCAGCCGTCGTCATAAGGCATGTCGACGATGGTCGTGACGCCGCCGGCGGCGGCGCTGCGCGTCGACCAGACAAAATCTTCCTGGCCCTTCTGGCTGCGGCTGTGCACCTGGGCGTCGATCGCGCCCGGCAACACCAGGAATCCCGGCCCGCCATGGCGTTCGCCGGCCGGCGGGCTACCGTCGGCCACGTGCCGGACGACGCCATCTGCCGCGAGCACGTAACCGGTCTCGATGATCCGATCCGGGAGAATGACCGTCCCCGCGAAGACCTGATCTGCCATGAGCTGCCTTTTGTCATTGCCGCGCCCGCGGGAGCAACGTTAGCTGAGCCAGGCGGCCCGGCGAACGGCAAAGCCCTGAACTGGCCGATAGGAAAAATCAAAGGTCGGAGGCGCAGGCCGTGCTCGATTTTTTCTATGATCCATCATATTTATAGCCTAATGAGAATCAGCCGGGGACGTGATGCTCACCGCCAAGGGAAAATACGGGCTGAAAGCGCTGGTGCATCTGGCGCGCTTGCCGCCTGGCGAGACCACCCAATCGCAAGAAATCGCTGCGGCCAACAATGTGCCCAAGAAGTTTCTCGACGCGATCCTCGGCGACCTGCGCAATGCCGGGATCGTGCACAGCCGCAAAGGCCCGGGCGGCGGCTATAGGCTGGCCCGCGCCGCGCGCGAGATCAAAGTCGGCAATGTCATCCGCACGCTCGACGGGCCGCTCGCGCCGATTGCCTGTGCGAGCCGCACGGCCTACCAGCCGTGTGACGACTGCAAGGACGTGAAGTCCTGCACGGTCCGAATTGCCATGACGCGCGCACGCGACGCCATGGCCGAGGTGCTGGATAAGATGACGATCGCCGACATGCTGGCCTCGAGCGGCGGCCGCGGCGCGAAGTTGCTGGAGCGGGTGTAGTTTCGGATCCTCGTCCTGAGGAGCGTGACCGCAGGTCACCCGTCTCGAAGGACGGCCGCAAGGATAGGCCTGTGTTCTTGGCCATCCTTCGAGACGCACGCGCAAGCGCGTGCTCCTCAGGATGAGGGCTGAGCAGTTCTAATACTCATCAAACATGCGCTGGATCGTGTCCGGATCGCGCGTCTTGGTCAGGGCCAATGCGAGCAGCCAGGCGGCCTTGTGCGGGCTGAGATTATCCGCCGCGACCATGCCGGGCTCCTGCCAGTTGTCGTCGCGGATGACGCGGCCGTCGCCCACGCGCGCGCTACGCACCACGACGGTGCCTTGCGCAGCGATCTTGGCCAGTTCCTTGCGCATCTCGCCGGTCGAGCCGGCGCCTGAGCCGGCGATGACGAGCCCTTTCGCGCCAGCCGCAACCGCGGCGTGGGCGAGATCAGGACGCGCCCCGGTGAAGATGTAGATGATGTCCACCCGCGGCACCTCACCGATCTGATCGACATCGAACTCGCTCTGATGGGTGTGGCGCCGTGTCGGCGCGCGATAGAATACGATCCGGTCACCATCCGCGTAGCCGAGGAGGCCGAGGTCGCGGCTACGGAAGGTGTGCACCCGATAGGTGTTGGTCTTGGTGACGTCGCGGGCGGCGTTGATCTCCCCGTTGGTCACCACCACGACGCCCTTGCCCTTGGCCTCGTCCGACGCCGCAACCCGCACCGCATCATACAAATTGAGCTGCGCATCACTGCTGAGCGCGGTGAACGGCCGCTGCGCGCCGGTGACGATCACCGGCTTGTCGGTACGCACCGTCAGGTTCAGGAAATAAGCCGTCTCCTCGATGCTATTGGTGCCTTGGATGAAGACGATGCCGCCCACTTCGGGCCGGCGCGCAACCAATTGCATGCGCGCCGCAAGCGCGCGCAGATTATTGCCGCTGTCGATCGCGTAGGGGTTGCCGTCGTCGACGTCCAGCTTGGCGATCCTGGTGATTTCCGGCAGCGCCGCGATCAGCTCACGGCCCGTGAGCGGCGGGCGGCCGCTGATCCACACCGCATAGCGCAGCATGTCCATGCGATCGACCCCTTGGCTGGGCAAGGTTCCGGGGCCGATCATCAACCAGATGAGTTTTTGGTCCATAGTGTTCCTCTGGGCGCGTTCCCTCCCCCCTTGTGGGGGAGGGTCAGGGAGGGGGGTGGAAGTTGCTGCTCAGTGCCGATCAACAACGGCCCCCACCCGACGCGCTGCGCGCGTCGACCTCCCCCACAAGGGGGGAGGTAAAAAGAAAAAGCACATATATTCCGCCCCGGGTCAAATCATGGGCGTACCATGCTCCTGTTCGAATGGATCTTGCTGCTGCTGTTCGCCGCCGTCGTGCTCACTAATCTCGCCGAACGGCTGGCGGTCCCCTACCCGTCGCTCCTCGCCATTGCGGGCGCATGCCTTGCGTTCCTGCCGTTTGCACCGCAGATCGTGATCGAGCCGGAACTCGCGCTCGCTCTGTTCATTGCACCGGCGCTGCTCGATGCAGCGTTCGATACCTCACCGCGCGACCTCGCCCGCAATATCGTGCCGATCGTTTCGCTCGCCGTGCTCGCCGTCATCGTCACCACGGCGGCGGTGGCGTATTTCGGCTGGCGCGCGGCCGGCCTGCCGCTCGGCGCGGCGATCGCGCTCGGCGCCATCGTGGCGCCGCCCGACGCGGTCGCCGCATCGGAAGTGTTGCGCCGGCTGCGAATCCCGCAACGGGTCGGGCTGGTGCTGCAGGGCGAGAGTTTGCTCAACGACGCGACTGCGCTGTTCATCTATCGCGGCGCAGTTGCCGCCGCGATCAGCTCCTTCAGCTTCACCCGAGATACGCCATTTCTGCTGCTTGCCGCGGTCGGAAGCCTGCTTGCCGGCTACGTGCTGGCGCGCCTCTATCTGCTTGTGACCGCGCGGGTGCGCGACGCGCCCTCGAGCACCGTGCTGCAGTTCGTGGCCACGTTCGGTGTCTGGATTCTCTCCGAGCACCTCCTGCTCTCGCCGATCATCACAGTGGTGGTCTATGCGATGACCTTGGCGCGGGCCGCACCGGGCCGGCTGGAGCCGCGGCTGCGCATCAGTTCCTACGCGGTGTGGGAGACGGCGGTGTTCATGGTCAACGTGCTCGCCTTCGTGTTGATGGGGCTGCAGGCGCGGCGGATCATTGAGCGGCTCTCGCCAGACCAGATGTGGACCTCGCTGCTGTTCGCGTTGGGGGTGCTTGGAATCGTCATCGTGGTGCGCATCGTCTGGATCTTGGTCTACCGAGTCGTCTTCGCGGGCATTGAACGACGACGGCCCGGACTCGCCCGCCGGCTCGGTACGCGCAATCCACGTGGCGCGGTGGTTATTGCCTGGAGCGGCATGCGCGGCCTCGTCACGCTCGCCACCGCGTTCGCACTGCCGCCCGATTTTCCCGGACGCGATCTCATCGTGCTGTGCGCATTCTGCGTCGTGCTCGGCACGCTGGTGATCCAAGGCCTGACCTTGCGCCCGTTGCTGCTGTTGCTGCGGCTCGACGACGACGGATCGGTGGAACGCGAAATCTCGCGGGCCCGCGTTGCGGTCATGCAGGCGGCGCTCGACAGCCTCGACGGCGATAAATCGCCCGCGGCCAACACCATCCGCGAACAATACGCGGCCGCCCGCAAGGTCGCCGAAGACCAGCACGAGCCGCAGGCGGCGACCAAATACGATCGCCTGCGGCTGCGGGCGATCCGGGCGCAGCGCGACGAGCTCAATCGCATGCGCACGCGCGGTGAGATCGGGGACGCGGCCTTCTACCGCCTGCAGGAGGAGCTCGACTGGTCCGAACTCGACGCCGCGCCGGCGGGAAGCTTTCAGCCGCTGACGGCGTGAACGGGTCGCGCGGCGCTTCCGTTTGTCAGTGACTTGAGTCCGCAATAGGCGCGCGGCACTATCCCGACGCCGCATGTCTTGGCTCAGTTCTTACAACCAACAGACGCATTGCGTTGTCGTTATGGAGGCGCTTATGAAGGTTCTTGTTTATCCGGCGATTCTCGCCGTGCTTGCATCGACGCCTGTATTTGGCGCCGATACGGTGTCCTTGGTTGGCACCTGGACTGGCCAGCGAGACCGGATCGCCAAGACCGAAGGCCGCCGCGGCGGGCTTGCGACTCTCACGATCACGGAGCAACAGGGCAATACCTTCACGGGCCGCCTCAAGCGTTCGAACCCGACCGGTGACGAAGAGGAGCCGTTGTGGGGCGCGTTCACCCCCGGGGCCAAGTTGATGATGGGATCCGATGACGAAGGCATCTACATGTTCAACCTCATCGATCAGAACACGCTTGACTACTGCTATAGCGAGGCGGGAGCCTCCCCCCGAACGGTGTGCGCCCGGCTGACCCGCCAACCCTGACGCTCGTCCGACGACACTCTCTGGTTGTCGCGATCAGATCGGCCGATCACCGGCCGATCTCGTGCTCTTGAGCGCACCGGCCCTGTAAAGTTTGCCGCCGCAGGCCTATGATCAACAAACCTAGCGACGGCGCGAAACCCATGTTCGACCTCAGCAATCGCGGCATGCTGCCGACGACAGATCTCCCTGCGGAAGCGCTGGGAGACTTCCTCGCGGCCGAGATGAACCGGCGATGCGGAGCTTCGCATCCGCGCCTGACCGAACTGGTCCCATTCGCCGCCCAACTCGCGCTCGAGTGCATCGCCAACAGCGACGCGCTGTATCACAACGTCGAGCACACCATGCTGGTGACGCTCGCCGGACATGACATTTTTGTCGGGCGCGCGCTGCTCACCCAATCGACGCCGAGCGACTATGCGCATCTGATCATCGCCTGCCTAATGCATGACATCGGGTACGTACGCGGAATCCTCAAGGGCGACGGAGTGGATGGCTATGTGGTCGATGCACACGGCCGCAAGGTCACGCTGCCGCGCGGATCGTCCGATGCGGCGCTGATGCCTTATCACGTCGATCGCTCGAAACTGTTCGTGCTTGATCGGATGCATGAGCTCGACGCCGAGCGGATCGCCGGATCGATCGAGCTCACGCGCTTTCCGGTCGCTTCGGTCGATCCGCCGAATGATCTCGATGAGGAAGGACTGCTAGTGCGAGCGGCGGATCTCATCGGCCAACTCGGAGATCCACATTACCTGCGCAAGGCCAACGCGCTGTTCTGCGAGTTCGAAGAGATCGGCATGAACAAGAAACTGGGGTATGAGTCGCCGGCCGACATCATTGACAAATATCCGCAGTTTTATTGGAACATGATCTCGCCGCACATCCAGGTGGCGATTCGTTACCTCAACGTGACGGCACGCGGCCGCCAGTGGATCGCCAACCTCTACAGCAATGTCTTCCGTGCCGAGCGCGAGGTGCGGCTGTCCGGCCCGCAGCCGTAGGAATCAGCCCCGCCGATCGACGATGCGTGGCGCCTTGACGCTCGCCTCGAACTCGCGCGCGAGCGTTCCCAGTTCGAGGGTCTCGACGCGTGCGGTCAGCTCGAACACGCGCTTGATCTCCCGTTCCACCAACATGACGGCGGCCGCCGGATCGGCGTCGCGCTTGATCTCGACGCAGACGCGCAGCACGTCGAGCGCATCGAGGGTGAGCGCCTCGCACTTGAAATCGTTGATCGGCGCCAGCCGGAACATCAGGTCTTCGAACTCGCCGTGATTGATGTTGATGCCGCGGACCTTGAAGAAACCCGTGGTGCGCTGGGCGTGGCGCAGCACCGGAAAGACCGCGAAGGGGCCGGCGCCGGGCACTTCACGTCGCAAGCTGACGAGGTCGCCGGACATCCAGCGCAGGAACGGCGTGATGTTGTTGGTGAAGAGCGGTGTCACGACAAGCGCACCGGTCTCGCCGTCCGGCAGCTGTTGCCCCGTCGTCGGGTCGACCACCTCGACGAAGAACAGATCGCTCCAGACCCGAAAGCCATCGGCGATGCCGTCCTCCGCCGCCATCATGCCGGCCTCGGTCATGCCGAAGGAGTCGCGCACCTCCGCGCCCCACATGCGGCCGAGCTTTTCGCGCTTTGCGGCCGAGAGTGGCTCGGCCGAGCAGATGACCAGATTGACCGATCCACGCGCGAGCTCGATGCCGCTCTGGTCCGCCAGGTTGGCGAGGTGGAGCGCGTAGCTCGACATGCCGGTCAGCACATCGGGCTTGAGCTTGTCGATCAGCTCGATCTGCAACGATGACGGCGTGGTGGTTCCGGCGCCCGCCATCAATGCGCCGAGCCCGGAGGCTTCAGCCGCGCGCGCCATCATCTGGCCAACGGGATGGATGCCGAGCGGAAAGGCACAATGCACGGTCTGCCCCGGCTTAGCGCCGGCGCAGGGATAGACCCGCGCGAAGCCGAGCATCGCGACCTCAATGTCGCGGCGGCTGCGCGGATAGAACAAGGGCCGGCCGGTGGTGCCGCCAGAGCGCCAGTACTGGGCAATGCCGTCGCCCTCTCCCGGCGGCAGACAGAAGTCGCGATAGAACTGCGCGTCCGACATGGACCGCAGCATGTCCTTGTCGAGCAGCGGGATCTTGCCCCACTCGGCGGGATCATCGAGCCGGTCGAGATCGATATGGTCAAGCTTGCCGCGAAAGAACGACGCGCGCTTGGCTTGATGCACGGCCGCGACCTTGCGGGCGGAATGGATCGCACCAATCTGTGCGGCAGTCGGGATTGTCGCACCGGGCTGTGCGCTCATTCAACCTTGGCCTTCGCGATGTGCCCGATCCAGCGCTGCTGATCGGTATAGGCGTCGGGCAGACGCGCCTCGGCTTCCGCCGTTATCATATCCACGAGACGTATGCGCTTGGCTTGCGTATCTTCCGGCATGGCGTCGAGTGCATCCATCAACATGTCGGCGTAATCTTCGCCGACCGGACAGACATCGGCGCAGCGACGGCAGCCGGTGATGACGCCGGCCCCGCGGAGGATACTCTGCCACAGATTGAACGTCGTCTCCGAGCGCAACAGGTCTTTTTTCTGCTGCACGTCGGCAGCCCCGATGATCGCCTCGAGGTGGCTCGTCAGTTTGGCGAACCCATAGGGCGAGCGATGCGTGTCGCAGGCCTCCCAATCGCGGCCCCAATGGCGCACCGCATCCGCCGGGCAGGCCGTGAGGCAGCGCCCGCAGCTCGGACCGAGACACAGGCTCTGCTCGCGCCGGCGATCCGACTCGACCTCGAGCGATGCCATCACGGCGGTGAGAATGACGCGCGGGCCGAACTCGGGCGTGAGGAGTTGTTGATTGAGCCCGAGCGTGCCGAGCCCGGCCTCCACGGCGGCATGCGGCAACGACAGCACCGTTGTCTGGTGCGCTTGCGGATCGTCGTTATAGCGCCAGGGATCTACATGGGTCGGCGGAATGATGATCGCCGGATAGCCGAGGTCTTCGAGCCAGTAGACGAGCTCAAGCGAGATTTCCTCGAGCCCGGAGAGCGCCAGCTCGTCGTTGTAGAACTTGGTGCGATCGCCCCACGGAATGATGCGAGCGACGCCGTTGTTGAGATGCTTGGCGAGCACGATGACACGCTTGTAGTCGAACTCCGTGATGTCGATCGGCCGGCGCGGATCGGCGGGATCGGGCGGATGGGCGTTCATCACCTCGCCGTCGGCGATGCCGACGAGATCGGCGCCGAGCTCGCGCGCCTTGTGCTTGATCTCCGTGGCGGAGATTTTCTGACGAAAGACTTCGACCATCTCAGTCTGCTTGATCCGCGGCGGCGCGCGCTTGCTGCCGCCGTTTGAAGTCCTGCAGCTGCCGCGCCACGATGCCTTTGTAACCCTCAGGTCCGACCCAGCGGATGTTCCAATCGTTGAGCCCCGCACCGGGTTCGCCGCGCTTGCGCGCAGCCTGGCGCTCCTTGGCGAGCGTCACCTTCTCGGGTGTCTTTTCCGGAATCGCCTTCTGCGGGTCGGCAAGATGTGCGTGATAATCATCACCCACCGGACAGACCGCCAGACAACGCGGGCAATCGCCAAACGAGCCCACGACCCGGAGCAATCCCTGCCAGAAGCCGAAGTGATCGCGCGAGCGCGCCATCGCGCGGAGCGAATCGGGTCCTTGACCGCGCGCTTGCGCGTCGATGATGCGGTCGACGAATTTCAGGATCGTGGAGAAGCCGAATTCCTGAGCGTGCTCGGCGCAGGCGCGCTTGTCGATGCCGAAATGCAGCACCGCGTCGCCGGGACATGAGTAAAGGCAGCGGCTGCAGGACTCGCCGATGCAGACCTGCTCAGTCATCGGGTGATCGGCGGCCAGCTCAAGCTCGGTCAGAATACCGGTGAGATAGATGCGCGGGCCATATTCAGGCGTGAGAATATTGACCTCAAGCCCGAGCGTGCCGAGTCCGGCCTCAACGCCAAGATGCCGTGTCGACAGGCGGCCGTAGCTCGCGCGCTTGAGTGTCCATTCGGTCTCCTGCGCCGGCACCACGAAGGTCGGATGACCGGCCCGCTCGAGCTCCTCGGCGAGCCGGTAGGCGACCTTGTCCATTTTCCGCAGCACCAACATGTCCATGTACTGGACCGGCGTATTGGTGCGACAGCGAAACGCGCCCGCGGGAATGTGCTGGGCGATGACGATGACGCTCTTCACGTAGGGCGAAATGCGCTCCGGCGTCTGCGGCCAGCGCGGATCGGGCGGAAAGGCATTGAGCACCTGCGCGCTGGCGATGCCGACAAGGTCGGCGCCGAGATCGCGCGCCCGCGCCTTCACGCTCTGCGCCGAAATCGCCGCGCCGGGGCGAAACGGCGATGGTGTGCGGCGCCCGATCCCGCTCCAGCGCGGATGGCGATGCGCGTTCCCGGCGCTCGCATCAGGGGACATGGCGGCGGGGCTTGCCAGGGCCATCGCGGATCATCTACCATAACGATAATTTACCGAGTAATTTACGCCTTGGATTTTGGCTGTCAATGCGCCCTTCACCCGCGAAAAACCGCAAACCGGCCAGCGCTGTCCCGAAGACCGTGGAAGCAAAAATCGCCGAGCACCTGGCGACGACCCCGCACGAGTTCGCGGTCACCCGCTTCGAACAAGGGCTGATCTGCGCCGCGGCGGCGTTCTATCGGTTCTATGGCGTGCTGCTCGGACGCGAAGGGCGCGTGCGCAATATCTCAGGCCAGGACAACGCGATTTTGCAGCAGATCATGGCGGCAAGCTGCCCGCTCGCGGTGACCGACATCGCCCGCTTCGCAAACCGCGACGATATTGCCAACATTCAATACAGCCTGAAAAAGCTCACCCGTGC
>JAFAXD010000617.1 GCA_019241285.1 Xanthobacteraceae bacterium
TTGGAAATGGTGGGCCCGGCAGGACTCGAACCTGCAACCAAGCGGTTATGAGCCGCTAGCTCTGACCATTGAGCTACGGGCCCCCGTGCCTTGGTTAGCACACCAAAGCCGGCTGTCATCGCCCCGCGCCGGCGGGCGCTCCAGTTATGGTGGACAGGAGTTTGCCGAGCAGGGTTTGCGCACCGGTGCGCAAGTTCCGCGCTACTCGCATTGCTGCGTTGCGGCCCCACCCCTCCACCACTGCGGGAACGCATCTGATATGTATAATGTTGCAGGGAAAAGGATTCGTCCCATGCATGTGGTCGACAAGGATCATCTCCACCGCGCTGAACGCGCCAGCGAAACTCTCCTGAATGTACTGATCTGGGGGGGCCTCGCCTTGTGCGTCGTCGTCGCAACGCTGTTCGACTTGGGGCTGGTCCACTTCTGATCGGCGGCGCGCCGACAAGGTGGCTTCGTCTGCGGCGAATCGGGCGCTCGCGCATTATATGGACATGGAAGGAGCGTTGAGGGCGACCGAAGGGAGCCTGTCCATGGACGCCGTTTCCCAAGCTGTACCCCGCTTGGACCCGCGCAGCGGACGCGTCATTCCGCCGGATTTTCTCGTCCCTCAGGAGCCCGAACGCTACACCGCCCAGGACCACGCCACCTGGCGCACCCTGTTCGACCGCCAGACCGAGCTGCTGCGCGGCCGCGTGGTCCCGGAATACTATGCCGGGCTTGCGGCGCTGGGCATCACCGACAAGGGCATTCCCGATTTCGCGCAGATGAACGAGGTGCTGGCGCGCGCGACCGGCTGGCGTGTCGTCGCCGTGCCGGGGCTGGTGCCCGATGCGGTGTTCTTCGCCCACCTGGCGGCGCGGCGCTTTCCCGCCGGCTATTGGATCCGCTCGCCTGATCAGCTCGATTACATCGAGGAGCCGGACGTCTTTCACGACGTGTTCGGCCATGTGCCGCTGCTGATGCAGCCGAGCTACGCCGACTACATCGCCGCCTATGGGCGCGCCGGGCTTGCCTATGCGGGGCAGCCCGCGCTGGCCAACCTGGCGCGGCTTTATTGGTACACCGTCGAGTTCGGGCTGATGCGCACCCAAGAGGGCCTGCGCATCTTCGGCGCCGGCATTCTCTCCTCGGCGGGCGAATCGGTTTATGCGCTGGAGAGCGCGCGGCCGCTGCGCGTTGCCTTCGATTGCGAGCGGGTGCTGCGCACGCGCTATGAGATCGACCATTATCAGGACATCTACTTCGTGCTGTCCGGCTATGACGACCTGCCGGCGCTGCGGCCGGCCGAGCTCGATGCCCACATCGCCGCCGCCCGCGCCGCGCCGGAGATCGCCGCCGGGGCGCGCATTGCGGCGGACCGCCTGATCTCCCCTCACAACAAGGTCGGCGCCCCCGGATAAGCCACGCTCCCGTCCGCCCTCACCTGCGCGCCCTCGGTGAGCTTGGCCGGCTCGGTGTGGTTGGGCCCGAGGATGTGGAACACGCTATCGCCCGCCGCGATCAGGTAATCCGTGATGATGCGCCGGTGGCAGCGCCACCACACCGCCTCGGCGCACATGATGGCGCAGGGCTCTGCGTGGCCGAGCTGCCGCAGCCTTGCGAGCCCCGCCGCGAAGGCGGGGCTCAGCGCATAATCCGCATAATTGTGGAAGCTCGCATTCTCCCAGAACCCGTTGACCTGCGGCTCGATTTGGCTTTGCCGGCCGCGCAGGCCGCCGAGCTCCGGCAGGTGCTGGTAGGCGATGCCGGCACCGGCGAGCGCATCAGGCAGCGCATCGTCGTTGTACTGCGGGTTTCTGCGCGAGCGCGGCACGGTCCGCACATCGACCACGCGCGCCACCTCCGCCGCCTTGAGCAGCGCCAGGAACTCAGGCATCGGCCGGGTCGAGTGGCCGATGGTGAAGAACGAGGCGTGAGGGTTCATGGCTCTACGCGTCCACAACTCGTCATTGCGAGCGAAGCGAAGCAATCCAGAGCCCAGTGTTGCTGCCTTCGCTTAAACCTCCGGGCATCGCGCCGGCGTTGGCTCACCCATTCAACTGCCGCTGATCGAAATCCTCGAGCGCGGCCTGCGTGGTCGCACTCAGGTTACGATCGGCGAGACTGTTCCAGGCTTGGGCCATGCTGATGAACATGGCGCGTGTCGGCTGGTCCGTGGCGCTCAGGGCGAGCTTCAGGCAGGACTGGGCGAAAGTGCGATAGCGATCGGTATCGGTTGCGTCTTTTTTGTCGTGGGCCAAGTCCCGTACTCGTACTATGTTCTTTGACATATACGCGATTGGCGCGAGTCGTTCCCGCGATGCGGAAAAAAAGACTAATTTTTTGTCTTTTTACCGATGGGCGTGCCCGCAACGCCACGGCGAATTGACCTTGGATTCACTTTCTGTTCTGCTTGGCGCACTGCCCCCCGAAGCGAAAAAAGGCCGTCGCGACGGGACGCCACGGCCACCCCGGGGGTACGGAGGCAGCGTACAATACCACACGTTTCCATAACGGTTGCTTCTATCCCATAAATTTCTGTTACGTCATCGAAACAATTCGGGAACATTGTGGATGCCCACCTTTACGCCGCAGCAGGACGAGGCCCTCAAGGCGGTGGCGGGCTGGCTCAAGGCCAGGCCGGGCCGGGGCGACGTGCCGCAGATTTTTCGGCTGTTTGGCTATGCCGGCACCGGCAAGACGACCTTGGCGCGGCATGTGGCGCAGGGGGTGGACGGCAAGGTGCTCTATGCCGCCTTCACCGGCAAGGCCGCGCAGGTGATGCGCAACAAGGGCTGCACCGCCGCTTCGACCATTCACAGCTTGATTTACAAGGCGCTGGAGAGCGAGGCGGAGCAGCCGAGTTTCGAGCTGTGGGCGGATGCGCCGGCCGCCAAGGCGAAGCTGATCGTCATCGACGAGTGTTCGATGGTGGATGCGGAATTGGGGCGCGACCTGATGTCGTTTGGGGTTCCGCTTCTGGTGTTGGGCGATCCGGCGCAGCTGCCGCCGGTGAGCGGGGGCGGTTTTTTCACCAATGCGGCGCCGGACGTGATGCTGGCCGAGGTGCACCGGCAGGCGCAGGACGATCCGATTGTGCGGCTGTCGATGCAGGTGCGGGCGGGCGAGCGGCTTGCGCCTGGGCAATATGGGGTGAGCGCGGTGGTGCGGCGGGCGGATCTTGATCCGCAGCTCGTTTTATCGGCGGACCAGGTTTTGGTTGGGCGCAACGCGACGCGGCGGGCCTATAACGCGCGCATGCGGCTGCGGCGCGGCTTTGCGGAGGCGCTGCCGGAAACGGGGGACAAGCTTGTGTGTTTGCGCAACAACCGGCGCAAGGGGCTGTTCAACGGCAGCCTGTGGAGCGTGGCGGCGCGCGGCGCGCCGCGGCGGCGGGCGATCAAGCTGACGCTCAACGCGGACGAGGCGTCGCGCAAGCCGGTGAAGGTTTCGGTTTTGCGCGAGTGTTTTGCCGGCGAGGTTGAGCAGCTGGAGTGGGTGGAGCGCAAGCGTTACGACGAGTTTGACTTCGGCTATGTGCTGACCGTGCACAAGGCGCAGGGTTCGCAATGGGACAGCGTTGTTTTGTTTGACGAGTCGTTTGCCTTCAGCGAGGGGCGCGCGCGCTGGCTCTACACCGGGATCACCCGCGCCGCGAAGCAGCTCACCGTGGTGTTGTAGGGACGCTGGAGGCGAGCTGGCGTTCGGTTTGCTGCAAGGAGCGGAGCGTTCGGGACCACCTGTTTCTCTATACTG
>JAFAXD010000664.1 GCA_019241285.1 Xanthobacteraceae bacterium
TTCAGATCCTGGAGCGCGACGGATTGGTCGGGCCGTGCGCGGTCTACGCCCATATCGCGCCCAATCCGGCGCAGGACCGCACCCTGCTCGAGATGCTCAGGCTGCGCAAGCAGCGAACCCGCGCGCCCATCGTGGTGATTGCGCCTGCTGGTCTCGAACCGGATCTGGAGCAGCAATATCAGGACGCGGGCTTTCCGGTCTTCCACGAGACCGCCCTCGGCTTCGATGCCCTGGCGGGACACTCCATCGCCGGCCGAGTCGCCCGCTTCGTCGATGCGCAGGCGCCCTCAGATCAAGCGCGTGCCGCCGCGGCGCGTCTTGTGGCCACGGACGGCGACGTTCTCTCTGAAGCGGCGAGCGCCGCTGTTCTGCGGGAGGTCGGCGTGCCGGTGGTTGCCGGTCAAGACGCGACGACCTTAGCGCAGGCACGCGCTGCGGCCGAGGCCATCGGCTACCCGGTGGTGCTGAAAGCGATGGTGCCGGGGGTTGCTCACAAGAATGCTGCGGGGCTTGTCATCACGGCGATCGGCGATGCGGTCGCCCTCGATCGTGCTCATGCTACGTTGATGGAGCGGACGCGGCAAAAGTCCGGGGTTACTTTCCTGCTGCAGCCGATGGTAGCGGCGAAACATGAATTGATCGTCGGTGTCGCCCATCAGGCGGCGTTGGGGCACTTCCTGATTGTCGGGCTCGGCGGGTTGCAAGCCGAGCTGCTCGACACGGTGTTGCTGCTGCCCATCGCGCTTGATGTCGCGGTCATGCGAGCGCGCATCGCGCGATCCCGGCTTGGCTGGCTACTCGGCGATGCCGTCGATCGTCTCAGCCCGATCCTGACCGGACTGCAGGACCTGATCCGCGCCGCCGGTTCACAGATCGAATCCATTGATCTCAACCCGGTCATCGTCACTCCAGCCGGCGACCTCATCGCCGTCGACGCATTGATCGTATGCAGGACGCAAGCATGACTGTTCCCGAGCCGTTGGTCTCAACCTCCGTCGCTGCGTCGCGCCCGGGTGGCAAATCGATCCAGGCTTACATCGACGAGCAGCCGGTCTGGGCCGACGGCACGGCCGTCGACATGACCCCGATGACGGCGATGCAGTGGCGCATCCTTATCTTGGCGGGGGCCGGCAAGTTCTTCGAGGGCTTTGTGGTGTTCTTGACCGGCGTCGCGCTGCCGCTGATGGTCAAAGAGTTCGAGATGGGGGCGACCCAGCACGGGCTCATCAGCGCGGCGACTCTTTTTGGCATTCTGATCGGCGCGCTCCTTCTGGGCGGCTTGGCTGACCGCTTTGGCCGCAAGCCGATGTTCATTGCCGAGATGATCATCTTCGTCGTTTTCCTGTGCCTGCTCGTCGCGACGCCGCCCAATTGGCCGCATTCCTTGGCTCTCGTGGTGTTCTGTTTGTTTGGGATCGGCGTGGCGCTCGGCTGCGATTATCCGACCGCCCATCTCATCATCTCAGAGAGCATTCCGACCAGCGACCGTGGCCGACTGGTCTTGATGGCATTCGGATGTCAGGCACTTGGAATGCTGATCGGCACGGCCGCCGGATATATCATCCTCAAGAATATTCCTGAGATCGGTGCTTGGCGTTGGATGTATGCCACGGCAATCGTCCCGGCTGTGATTGTGGCATTCGGACGGTTCTTCGTCACTGAAAGCGGCCATTGGTTGCTCTCGCGCGGCCATGTGGACAAGGCCGCCCGCGAGACCGCGCGGCTGCTCGCACGCGAACCCCGCTATCCGCGGCAGATTACGCTTTCGCCCCAGGTGTCGCCGCACACGGCCCACCATCAGGGTTACGCAGAGTTGTTCAAACCGCAGAACTTGCGGGCCACGATCTTTGCGTCGGTGCCTTGGTTTCTGCAGGACTTGGGCACCTATGGGATCGGCATTTTCACACCGACCATTCTGGCTGCCGCGTTGGGCCACAAGGCGGTGCACGCCCGCAATCTCAGCGACCTGATCGCGAATGATCAACTGGCCGCGAAGGGCGCCGCCCTGATCGACGTCCTGCTGATCGTCGGAATTATCGTTGCGATCCTGCTGGCGGATCGCGTCGGCCGCATCCGGCTGCAGATCTGGGGCTTCATCGGCTGCGCGGTTGGCCTGCTGCTCGCGTCATTTTCGACCTACGCCGAAGGCGCGACGCAGATGGTGCTGATCTTCGCCGGGTTCATGCTCTTCAATTTCATGACCAACATGGGACCGAACGCCCAGACATACCTCTTGGCCGGCGAGGTGTTTCCGACCCGGTTGCGCGGCACGGGGGCGGGCTTCGCGGCGGCGGTCGCCAAAGTCGGTGCCGTGATGACGGCATTTCTGTTTCCGATTTTACTCAAGGACCTCGGAACGCAGACGCTGCTGCTGATCCTGGTCGGCACCTCGCTCCTGGGGGCCGTCATCACCGGCATGTTCCGCATCGAAACCACGGGTGTAAGCTTGGAGAAGATGGGATAGCGACGATGATTTGTTGTCATAAAATCGTTGACATGCCGATTTTCAAAGTCAATTGACTAGCATTCCGCCCAGCGGGGCGATTTGCGCAATTACATCATCCAAATTGCGCATGAGGCGGCGCGAGCTGCCCGCCATCTGAACTCCGAGAAAATCAGGCGATCAGTGCGGGATCCTGTCATCTATGCGGGTGGCGTCATCGATGCGGGGCGGCGTCATCTAAGAAGAAAACGTCATCTATGGCAGATCCGTCATTGCGAGCGAAGCGAAGCAATCCAGCGCTGAGGCGCCGCACTGGATTGCTTCGTCACTTCGCTTCTCGCAATGACGAGGCTAGTTTTCATCCGGCTTGGGTCGAGAACACAGGTGATGAACTATGCCGGGGTAGCGTCATCTATGCGGGGCGGCGTCATCTATGCGGGGCCGGCCAGGCGTCATCTATGCGGGGCAGCGTCATCTATGGCGTGACTTGCCGTGGCGGCGGCCGGCGGGTCCATTGCGTTGTCTCGTCCGCGCCCGGTCCCAAGGCATGCAATTTGCGTTATAGCATCCCGTCCATCTGAGCCGTCGAATGAACGAAACCATTGCCGCTATCCTGCAGGCCCACCGGGCCGGAGTCACAACGCCGGCTGAGACGGTTGCGCGCACGTTTGCGCGCATCCGCGCCCATGACGATCCGGCTGTCTTCATTTCCCTGCGAGCGGAGGACGACGCAATTGCGCAGGCGCGCGCGCTCGCCGACCCGAGCCTGCCGCTTTATGGCGTGCCGGTTGCCATCAAGGACAATATCGACGTCGCCGGGCTGCCGACCACCGCGGCCTGTCCGGCCTTTGCGTATCAGCCGGACCGGGACGCGGTCGCCGTCGAACGGCTCAGGCGCGCCGGCGCGATCGTCATCGGCAAGACCAACCTCGACCAGTTCGCGACCGGTCTTGTGGGGGTGCGTTCACCTTATGGGGTGCCGCGCAATCCGTTCGATCCGAACCTCAGCCCTGGCGGTTCAAGCTCTGGCTCCGCGGTTGCCGTTGCCGCCGGCCTCGTTCCGCTGGCGCTCGGCACCGATACGGCAGGTTCCGGCCGCGTCCCTGCCGGGCTCAACAACATCGTCGGACTTAAACCGAGCCTCGGCTTGGTGTCCAATGCCGGCGTCGTGCCGGCGTGCCGGTCGCTGGATTGCGTTTCGCTCTTTGCGCTGACCGCGGACGATGCCTTTTTAGCTCTTGCGTCCGTCGCCGGGCCAACGCTGGTTGGCGAGTTGGGCGCATTACCACCTGGATTGCGTATCGGCGTGCCCGATGCGGCAAGCCGTTTGTTCTTTGGGGACACGCGCGCTGAGGCCGCCTTCGACGCCGCCATGAAGCTCGTCGCCACCATGGGCTTGTCCGTGGTCGAGATCGACTTCACGCCGTTCCTCGAAACCGCGCAACTGCTGTACGAAGGACCTTGGGTTGCCGAGCGCTGGGCCGCCGTCGGCGATTTCATTGTCGCGCATCCGGATGAGGTTCACCCGGTGACCCGCGCCATCATCGAGGGCGGCGCGAAGCCGAGTGCAGCCGAGGCGTTCCGTGCCTTCTATCGTTTGGAGGAGTTGCGCGTGCGCGCCTTCGCGCATTTCGCCAATGTCGATGTGCTGATGGTCCCGACAACGCCGGCGGCCTACACGGTGCCCGAGATCGAGGCTGATCCGGTCCGCCTCAACAGCAATCTCGGCACCTACACGAATTTCGTCAATCTGCTCGACCTCGCCGGGATAGCGGTTCCGGCGGTGCTTGCGGATGATGGCACGCCGTTCGGCGTGACCTTCCTGGCGCCGGCGCGGCAGGATGCGTTTCTCGCCAGTATCGGACGCGTATTTCATGCGGCGGCC
>JAFAXD010000514.1 GCA_019241285.1 Xanthobacteraceae bacterium
TTTTACGTATCACGGCGTCGTCCATCTCCATGTTATGCTCTAGTTGGCACGCATCGACCCATAGGGAGGGACCATGCACCGACGCAACATCCTTACAGCCGCAACCGCCGCCATCGGAGCGCTTTTCGCGGCCGCGGGCAAGACGGCGCAAGCTGCCCCCGTTACGCCCGACAAGTCGAAAGTCGTGTACCACCTGAGCGATTTCGACAAGGTCGATTCCGTGCTCGGCAACATCAAGAACCATTATGAGGGCGTCGGCGGCCCGGACAAGGTCACGATCGTGCTGGTCGTACATGGCTCGGCACTCAAGGCGTTTCACACGGAATCGGCCTCGCCATCGACGGTGCAGCGGACCAGCGAGTTTTCCAAGTCGGGACTGGAGCTCAATGCCTGCAGCAACAGCATGCGGTCGCAGAACGTCGCACTGAAAGATTTGGTGCCGGGCTTCGTAGTCGCGGATCGCGGAGCTGTCGTCCGCATCGCGGAACTGCAGTCCCAGGGCTACGTTTATTTGCGGCCTTAGTTTCAAACACAGCCCCGGTCTGGTCGAATGACGCGATTTCGCGATCTCATTCACCGCGAGCACAAACTCGCCATCCAGCTTCCGGGCTGGCTGGAGCGTGCAACCTCGGTCGGGATCGTCTCGCACGATCCGCAAGTCGTTAGGCGCCAGCGCGTGACCAACGTCGCTGCTTTCGCGACCGTGGGAAACACGATCTCTCACCTGATCATCAATTCGGTCCACAATTTCGAAGGCCTGCTCGTCGTCCATATCTACAACATCGTCATGATGGTTGCGGCGCTGCTCATCCCGTTTCTGCACCGGTTCGGTCAGAATGCCGCCGCTGTAGCGTTGCTGATCTTGCTGATCGGCGGGAACACCTTTGTGGTTTGGATGCTTGGCACTGCCAGCGGGCTGGAAATCTACTTCACGCTCGCCGGCGCGATCCTGTTGTTTTTTGGCGTCGAGAACTGGAAATTGTTTTTGCCGTCCCTCGTCGCCGCGGCCGCCGCGTTGTTGCTCACGCTCAATCTCGCGCCGCCCGACGGCCTCATTCAACCCGACGATCAAGATCTGCGCACGATGCTATTCGGTCAGGCGATGATCAATACATTCATCATCAACGCGCTTATGGTATTCTATGCGCTGGCCGCCCTGCACCGCGCCGAGGCAGAGTTGGAAAACCAATATGCGCGTTCCGAGGCCCTCGTGTCCGCGATCATGCCGCCCGCAGTGGCAGAGCGGCTCAAATCGGGCGCCGAGCAGCGCATCGCCGACCGGATCGGAACGCTAAGTGTGCTGTTTGCCGATCTGGTCGGCTTCACGGCCGCCGCTCACGAGCTTCCTCCCGAACAGGTCGTCGATTACCTCGACAACCTGGTGCGCACGTTCGACACATTGGCCGAGCAGCACGGTGTCGAGAAGATCAAGACGATCGGCGATTGCTACATGGCCATTGCCGGCCGCGAAGGTTCGGCGGCTGAAGGAGCCCGTGCGCTCGGCTGCTTCGCCCTGGCCATCATGGAGGCGATGGGCTCGAGTCCAGCGCTATGCGAGCGCCGCCTCGGCTTGCGGGTCGGAATTCATTGCGGTCCGGCCACCGCCGGCGTGATCGGCGACACGCGTTTTGCGTTCGACGTCTGGGGGGACGCGGTGAACACCGCCTCACGCATGGAATCCCACAGCCTGCCCGACCGCATTCAGGTGAGCGAGATGTTCCGCAGCGTTGTCGGCGATGTGTTCCTATTCGAGGAGCGCGGATTGACCGACATCAAAGGGATCGGAAAAGCGCGCACCTTCTTTCTTGTCGGAGCGAACAAACAAATCGCGCTTTAAGCGGCTGCTCCGCCCTCGCACGACCGCCCGAACGCCGCGAGGCCCTCCGCCAGGTAGTTTGCCACGAGCGGCATGCCCAGCAAATATTGCGCGGTGCGGCGGTTATGCGCCCGCGCCGCCTCGGCCCGCAGATCAGCCCATTCGGCAAGCGTTCCGTCGCCGCGCCCCAACCACGCCAAGCTCACCAAATCGATCTGTTCGTCTTCGCTCATCGCCCTGATGAAGCCCACGACTTCCGCAACGACCGGATCGTCCTTGTGATCCTCCAACACCTCGATCATCGCATCATCGCTCGGGTTCGATCCCGGATCGGGTATGGTGACGACGTCCTTGGCGTCGAACTCTTCCGCCTTGGCAATGATGAAACAGACCTTTTCGGTCGAGATCGAAAGCTCGGGAACATCAGTCGTGGCGTCAGCCATGGTAGCCTCATTGCCCCGCGTTGCTGGGGTCAACGGGGCAACGCATGAAGGGGTATGGAGTTTCCTCGGCTAGCCCGAGACCGCGTGTGCCGCCAACCGCCGATCAACCTCGGCGGCGAGGCCGGTCAGTGCCCCTCCGACCTCGACGGGGTACATGGCCTTGCCATCAAGCTGGCGCAGCGATTCGGGCAGCCGGGCCAGTTCCCGCGCCGCGCGAGCGCGCGCCTCCGACAGGCCAGAAGCGGGTCCAATCCGTTGGCCGGATCGCATCACGGGCGCGAGCAGCGGCTCGCCGGATTGATTGTCGCTCTCCAGCGACAGCACATCGCCGGCCATCCGGCCATCCGATCCGTAGCAACGCCACACCTGCTTGCGGCCCGGCCAGGTGGTCTTACCGACAGAATGCTTGCGCCGCGCGACGCCGGCGTATTCCTGCAGCTTGTACACGCAGTCGACCGAGGGTGCGTCCGCGGACGTGGTGAGCGACGTGCCGAGACCGAAGCCAGTGAGCGCGGCCCCGCGCGCGAGCAAGTCCGCAGCGGCCTCTTCGTCGAGCCCGCCGCTGGCAAAGATGCCGACGTCCGCGAGCCCGCCCTGATCCAGGATCGCGCGGACCTGTTTTGAAAGGGCAACGAGATCGCCGCTGTCGATGCGCACTGAGCGGATGGTGATGCCACGCGCCTTCAGGCGCGGCGCGAGGGTAACAATTTTACGTGCGGCCGTCACGCTGTCGTAGGTGTCGATCAAGAAGGTCAGGTTGTTCGGCCGTGACGTCGCGAAGTGTTCGAAGGCCGCGCTCTCGTCATCGTGCGCTTCGATGAACGAATGCGCCATGGTGCCGAAGCTCGGTATCCCGAACAGCTCGTCCGCTAGAACGGTCGCGGTTCCGGCAAAACCCGCCAGATAGCTCGCGCGCGCCGCCATCAGCCCGGCCTCGGCCCCGTGCGCGCGCCGCAAGCCGAAATCGACCAACAATTTTCCCGGCGCAGCCAGCACCGCCCGCGCCGCTTTGGAAGCAACCAGGATCTGATAGTGCAAAATGTTCATCAGCCGTGTTTCGACGAGCTGCGCCACAGGCAACGGCGCCGTGATCCGCAGGATCGGTTCATTGGGAAAGAAGATCGTTCCCTCCGGCATGGCATGCACATCGCCGGTGAAACGCAGCGCGGCGAGGTAATCGAGCGTGGAAGAACGAAAGCGCCCGCCGCGCCCGAGCCAATCTATTTCCTCCGGCGTAAAGCGCAGTGTCTCCAGATATGTGAGCGCCTGCTCGAGCCCCGCGACCATCAGGAAAGCACGCTTCTCGGGCAGCCGCCGCACAAACAGCTCGAACACCGCCGTCTCGGTCATGCCCTGATCAAGATAGGCCTCCATCATGGCAAGCTGATAGAGGTCGGTCAGAAGGGGAGAAACGGGCGTGCTCATGAATTCTGCACCTGCCAAAGACTGCCACTCAATCGAAACTATCCTGTCACCCATGAATTGGCAAACTTTGCCAAACGTGCTAAGCTTTCTCCAAGTGCCGAAGGAGCCCCGCGAATGCCAACTCGAAATATCAGCCTGACTCCGGAGCAAGATGCCTTTGTCGAAAGCGTCGTCAAGTCTGGTGAGTACCAGAATGCGAGCGAGGCGGTTCGAGACGCGCTGCGCGTCCTGAAGCAACGGCGAAAGGAAGATGCTCTGAAGCTGAAAGCATTGCGGATGCACATTCAGGCCGGAATAGAAGCTCTCGAACGCGGCGACTACGACGAGGTGGAAGGAGACGATCTCGAAAACTACCTTCATCGATTGTCCGAATCGAATCTGACTAAGACTTGATTTCTTCGTGGCCCGCTTCAGGTTGTCTCCACTGGCACGTGCCGATTTGGCGTCGATCGTTTCCACGAGTGAGGTGCGGTGGGGCGATGATGCTAAAAGCCGCTACATCGCGCTACTGAGAGCGGCGATGCTGAAGGTCGCTAGCGATCCTAAGCTCGTTGCAAGCCGCGACCGTTCTGAAATTTCGACTGGAATTCGCAGTTTTCACATTCGCCATGTGCGAAGCGTTGATCCTGCCGTTCGGGTGGAGCGACCAGTCCATATTCTGTTCTACCGTCCGATAGGGCCTAGCCTTGTTGAGATTGTGCGGGTTCTGCGCGAACGAATGGAACCGGACCGGCACATCGGAACTGGCTCGCGATGTCCATGACTGACCCTCGCCAACCGGGATTAGTCGAGAACCGGGATCATCCCCGACACACGCTTGCCGCCCCGAGCGCGACGATCTTGGTGGCGGCGCGCAGGTCCGCGAGCCGCAGGTTCTCGTCCGCATTGTGGCCGTTGGCTTCGAGCAGCGTGCGGGGGCCCGCGCCGTAAAGAATGCATGGGATGCCACGCGCCGCGTAGTGGCGCGCGTCGGTATAGAGCGGCACCCCCGCAACCGCGATGTCCGTCTTGAGGATCGCCGTCGCCGGCTCGCGAATAGCGGCGACCAGCTTTTCCCAACCGGGCTGTGGGACGAGTGGTCCGGCGAGCAGGATGCGCTTGACCTCGATCGTGATGCCCGGGGAACGCGCCGCCGCATCCGCGATCAGCCCGCGCAAATCAGCTTCCACCTGAGTTGGATTTTCCTCGGGGATCATGCGCCGGTCGAGACGGAAGATGACCCGATCTGGAACGACGTTCGTGTTGATACCTCCCGAGATCAAACCGACGTTCAGCGTCGGCGACGAAATGCCCGGAACTTGTGAGCGCTGGTTGCTCAATGCCGGCCGGCTGTCGTAGAGCGCCTGCAGGATTCCCGTCGCCGCCGCGAGCGCGTCGACGCCGGTCTCCGGCATCGCGGCGTGCGCCTGCTTGCCGGTCACCGTGACCTCAAGATGCAGACAGCCGTTGTGCGCGGTCACGATCGAATACGAGAACCCCGCCGCGATCACGAAGTCGGGCGCCGTCGCACCTTTGTCGAGCAGGAACTTTGGCCCGATCTCGCCGCCTGTCTCTTCGTCGTAGGTGAAGTGCAGCTCGATCGTGCCGGCGAGGCGCGCACCAGAGCGCACGGCTTCCTGCAGCGCCAGCAGGGCAAACGTGTAGGTCGCGAAATCCGACTTCGAGACCGCAACTCCGCGGCCGAACATGGTCGGACCGTACGGTCCCTCCACAACGGCTGCGCCGTAAGGATCATGCGTCCAGCCCAGACCCGGCGGGACCACATCGCCGTGCGCGTTGAGCGCGAGCGTCGGACCAGGGCCGAAGCGATGTCGCACGATCAGGTTGGTGGCGCTGACCATGCCGCAGGCTTTGGCCTGCTCGGACGGGACCGGATGCGTTTCAACCGTGAACCCGAGACCTTCCAGCAGCGCTTTGGCGCGCGCGCCGTGGGCGGCGCAATCGCCGGGCGGATTGTCGCTCGGCACCTTCACGAGCTCGGCCAGGAACGCCGTTTCGCGTGCGAATTCGCGATCCACGAATGCAGTCACATGCTCCGTCAAACTCATCCTTATTCCTCGTAGTGTTGCAGCACGTCGAGCAGCACGCGTGCGCCGAGATCGGCATCTTCGGCGGTGACGATTTCACGCGGCGAATGGCTGACCCCGCCGTTGCCGCAGCGAACGAACAACATGCCCGTATCCGTGATGCCACCGAAATTCACGGCGTCGTGCCCTGCCCCGCTTGGCAGAAATCGCGGCGTGATCCCGGTGCGGGCAATCGCGTCCGCGAACAGCGTCTGTACGCGCGCCGAGCAGGCGACAGCGCCCATTCGTTGTATCTCTTTGATCTCCACCGTCACCCCGCGGCGCTGGGCGATTGCGTCGATTTCAGCGCGCACATCCGCAATGGCTGCATCGCGCGTCACATCATCGCCGGCGCGAATGTCGAGCGATAGCTCGCACCGTCCAGGAATGACGTTGGTCGCCCCCCCTGGCACCTCGATCCGGCCGACTGTGCCCACCAGCGTCGGAACGTTGGAGCAGCGGTGCTCGACTGCGAGCACGATGTCCGCGGCAGCCGCGACCGCGTCACGGCGAAAGCCCATGGGAACGGTCCCGGCGTGCCCTGCCTGCCCGCTCACGGTGAGCCAGTAGCGGCAATTGCCCGCAATGGCGGTGACAACGCCGAGCGGCAAACCTTCCTGCAGCAGCACGGGCCCCTGCTCGATATGCACCTCGAGATAGCCAGCGAGATCCTGGCGAGCGCGCGCAAGCTTGGGAATATCCGCGGGATCGAAGCCCGTCGCTGAAATCGCCTCCGCCAGCGAAACACCGTCCCGGTCACGCCGCGCCAGCAGGCCGCGATCGAACGAGCCGGCGACCGCGGTACTGCCGATATAGGAGGCGGAGAACCGCAAGCCCTCCTCTTCGGCGAATCCGATCAGCTCGACCGCGAACGGAAACCGGCGCCCGGTCCGATTGAGGTGATCGATAACGACGAGCCCGGTCAGGATCCCGAGGCGGCCGTCATACTTCCCGGCGTCCACCACGGTGTCGTAGTGCGAGCCAATGATGACGGTGCGATTGGTCGCCTGTGCGGCCGTGTAGCGTCCGACCACATTGCCGACGCCATCAATGCTGACGGCCATTCCGGCGGCTTGCATCCACTGCGCAAGCTCCTTGGCGCTCGCGCGGTGTGCCGGCGTGAGATAAGTGCAGCTCAGCGCACCCGGCAGATCGGAATGGGCCGCGAGGCGATCCGCGAGCTCGAGGATGCGGGCGCCCAACATGCCTGAAGTTGCGCTCACGCCCTTATTCTCCTCTGCGTCCCGCGCTTGAACAGCCCCGTACCGGTCTGCCATGGTGGGTGAGCCGGCAAGACATGAGGAGGTTCAACGTGGATGTCGTGCTCACCGAATGGCTGAGCGTCATGCTTCGCTGGCTCCATGTCATTGCCGGCATCGCCTGGATTGGCAGCTCGTTTTACTTCATTCATCTCGACTTGAGCCTGAAACCCAATCAGTCCCTGCCGGACGGGGTCAAGGGCGAGGCCTGGCAGGTCCACGGCGGCGGGTTCTACCACATGGTGAAATATCTCGTGGCGCCCGCACGCATGCCCGACAAGCTCACCTGGTTCAAGTGGGAAGCGTACACCACCTGGCTGTCCGGCTTCTCGCTGCTGGTGCTGGTCTATTATCTCGGCGCCGACCTCTACCTGATCGACAAGAACGTCATGGACCTCACCGCCCCGACGGCGGCGGTGATCGCGTTCCTCAGTCTCGCCGTCGCTTGGCTCGGCTACGAGGCGCTGTGCCGCTCGCCCCTCGGCAAACATGAAGGCGCGCTCGCGTTGGTCGGCTTCGTTTTTCTGGTCGCGCTCACCTACGGCTTCACCAAGGTGTTCTCCGGCCGTGGCGCGTTCACCCAGATCGGCGCGCTGATCGGCACCATCATGATCGCCAACGTGTTCGCGATCATCATCCCCAATCAGAAGAAGGTGGTGGCGGACCTGATCGCCGGCCGCACGCCCGATCCGGCGCTCGGCGAGCAAGGCAAGCAGCGCTCGGTGCACAACAACTATCTGACGCTGCCGGTCGTGTTTCTGATGATCAGCAACCACTATCCGCTGCTCTACGCGACGCGCTACAACTGGCTGATCGTCGCCATCGTGCTGCTGATTGGGCCCGCCATCCGCCACTACTACAACATGCGTCACGAGGGCAAGCAGGAGCCGCTCTGGCCTTGGGCCGTCGCCGCGCTCGGGCTGATCACGATTGCCTGGCTCACCATGATCGGCGATCCCTGGATCAAGACCGGCGGCGTGACGCCATCGTTCAAAGCAGCAGAAGACATCGTGCTCTCCCGCTGCAGCATGTGTCACGCGGACGAGCCGGTCTGGGCCGGCATCACCGCGCCGCCACACGATGTGCGACTCGACAACGCCGACGAGATCAGACGGCACGGGCGGCTCATTCAGATCTGGGCTGTGCAATCGCGGGCCATGCCGCCCGGCAATATCACCGAGATGACCGATCAGGAGCGTTCGACCTTGGCGGCGTGGCGCGCCCAGGAAGCGCCGTCGTGGCTGCGCTGTCCGTCATTCCTCTGTGGGAGCGATCAGCCGTGACCTATCCGCGCGATCTGATCGGCTATGGGCGCAACCCGCCTGATCCACGCTGGCCCGGACGCGCGCGCGTCGCGGTGCAGTTCGTGGTCAATTACGAGGAAGGCGGCGAACGCGCCATCCTGCATGGCGACAAGGAGTCTGAGGCATTTCTCTCCGACGTGCTCGGCGCGGTGCCCTGGCCCGGCCAGCGCCACATGAACGTGGAGTCGATGTACGAATATGGCTCCCGCGCCGGCTTCTGGCGCTTGTGGCGGCTGTTTGGTGCACACAAACTTCCGGTCACGGTGTTCGGCGTCGCCCGCGCGCTGGCGCGCAATCCTGAAGCCGTCGCGGCGATGCAGGAAGCCGGCTGGGAGATCGCAACCCACGGCCTCAAATGGATCGACTATAAGGACACGCCCGAACCGGAAGAACGCGCCGATCTCATCGAAGCGATCCGCATCCACACCAAGGTCACGGGCGAGCGGCCGCTCGGCTGCTACGTCGGCCGCACCTCCGTTAACTCGCTCAAGCTGGTGCTGGAAGAGGGCGGCTTCGTTTATTCATCGGATTCCTATGCGGACGATCTCCCTTATTGGGTGAAGGGTCCGCGCGGCCCGCACGTGGTCGTGCCCTATACGCTCGATGCCAACGACATGCGCTTCATCAACGGACAAGGGTTCTCCGGCAGCGATGAGTTCTTCGCCTACCTGCGCGATGCCTTCGACGTTCTCTATGCGGAAGGCGAGGACGCGCCAAAAATGATGTCGATCGGCCTGCACTGCCGCCTCGCCGGACGGCCCGGACGCACCGCCGGCTTGGCGCGCTTTCTCGATTACATCGCCAAGCATGACCGGGTCTGGGTGGCGCGGCGGCTCGACATCGCGCGGCATTGGATCGAGCACCATGGCGCGCTCGTTGAGAACGCCTTCGTGGTGACGTGATGCAGCAAGTCTCCCTGGAAGAGCTCAACGCCGGGACCCGCGCTGCGTTCATCGACGCGCTGGGCGATATCTTCGAGCACTCGCCCTGGGTGGCTGAAGCTGCCGCTGGCGAGCGGCCGTTTCCCACGCTTGCTGCGCTTTATGCTCGCCTTAGCGACGCGCTGCTCGGCGCCGGCGCGGAGCAACAACTCGCCGTCATCAAGGCGCATCCCGATCTCGCTGGCAAGGCCGCGCGCGCCGGAGCGCTGACACGGGAGTCCACTGCCGAGCAGGCGAGCGCGGGCCTCGATCGTCTGTCGGACGAAGAATACGCGACGTTCCATCGCCTCAACGAAGCCTACAAACAGAAATTCGGGTTTCCGTTCATCATCGGGGTGCGGCGCCACACCAAGGATTCGATCCTCGATCAGATCGAGCGCCGCCGCGCCCACGATATCGAGGCCGAGCGCAACGCCGCCTTGCGCGAGATCCTGCGCATTGTGGCCCTGCGGCTCGATCAGCGCGTGCGCGCTCCCGACCGGCTGCCGGTGCACGGACGGCTCTCAACCCACGTGCTCGACAATTTCTCCGGCCGTCCCGCGCAAGGCGTTGCGATCGAGCTCTTCGAGGTCTCAAAAACCGATGAGCGCCGGCTTGTAACAAGCGGCGTGACCAATCACGACGGCCGCACCGATGGCCCACTCATCAGCGATCGGCCGCTGCCGATCGGACGCTACGAGCTGCGCTTTGCGGTGGGTGCTTACTACGCGGCACTTAAGGCGTCGCAGGCCGATCCGCCGTTCCTTGACGTGGTGCCGGTGCGCTTCGCCATGGCCGAGCCGGAGGGGCACTACCACGTGCCGCTCCTCTGCACACCGTGGAGCTATACGACCTATCGGGGCAGCTAGGCGCGAACCTTTGCCAAAACGTGCCTTGCGCAACGCAAGGTTTCCAGAGACGATGCGCCGTCAACCGGGGGCTCAATCATGAATTTGTCGAACGAAAGTCTTCTCGTCATCCTGATCGTCGGCCTGGTCGCAGGCTGGCTTGCCGGCAAGCTCGTGCGCGGCACCGGTTACGGACTGATCGGCGACATCATTATTGGTATTGTCGGCGCTTTCATCGCGAGCTGGCTGTTTCCCAAGCTCGGCATCGCGTTGGGCACCGGCTGGATCCGCTTGATCCTCAACTCGACCATCGGCGCGGTTATCTTATTGATCATCCTGCGGCTGATCCGCGGTGGCGGGCGCTGGTGAAGCGTCGCGGCGGCTACTCCGCCGCCTGCACCCTCACCGCACCGTAGTCCTCAAACAGTCTGGCTTGTTCGAGCGCCGTGCGGATGCGCGCAAATTCCGTTTGGCTGAGCTTGAGCAGCGGCGGCCGTACCACCGCGCGCGGCAACCGCCCGAGCATCACCAAGGCTTCCTTCATGCGGTTGTGCATGTCGAGGAACGGCGGCGCGTAGAACGCTTGTGCGACCGGATAAATGCGATCGTTGACCGCGCGGGCGCGCGCGAGGTCATCGGCTTGCACGGCGCGGAACAACTCGACCTGCAGATGCGCAATCACGCTGCCGGCACCGGAGAGCAGGCCGGCGCAGCCGCTGACCAGCGAGCTCATCAGCCAGGCGCTGTGCGTGCTCAGGACGTTGATGGCCGGCGAGCGGCCCTGCAGCAC
>JAFAXD010000073.1 GCA_019241285.1 Xanthobacteraceae bacterium
GATTACTTCGCAGTCGGAGAGACCTACGCGTTAGCGGATTTCCTGACGCGGAGCCGAACCGCTCTCACCATCGCCAGCGAGCGCGTGCGCGCCAAGTACGGCTATCCCTGCAGCCGCGCGCTGGGGCAGCTCGCACGCATCGAGACCACGTCAAAGCAATTCGTGTCTGTCGCCGGCGCCCACGTCGGCGTCATCGCGTTCGAGGACTAACATATGGCACCCGCTCCCATCATCGCGCATCATTCGGTGATCATTATCGGCGGCGGACAGGCTGGCCTGTCGCTGAGCTGGTATCTCAAGGACATCGGGATCGATCATCTGGTTTTGGAGAAGCACCGGGCCGGCCATGCGTGGCGATCCGAGCGCTGGGATTCATTCTGCCTCGTCACCCCGAACTGGCAATGCCAGCTGCCGAGCTATCCGTACGCCGGACCCGACCCGCACGGCTTCATGCTGCGCCGGGAAATCATTAACTATTTCGATGGCTTCGTCGCCTCGTTCGACCCGCCCTTGTGCGAAGGCGTGACGGTGACGGGTTTGCGCAGCCACGGCCAGCACGGGTTCGTGCTGGATACGAGTGCCGGCCGCTACGCGGCCGATCAGGTCGTCATCGCGACCGGCGGCTATCAGATCCCGGTCATCCCGCGCTGTGCCGAGCGACTCCCTGCAGACATCCTCCAACTCAACGCGGCAACCTATCGCAATCCACAATCGCTGCCGGACGGCGCCGTTCTGGTGGTCGGCAGCGGACAATCCGGCGCGCAGATTGCCGAGGATCTGCATCTCGCTGGCCGCCAGGTGCATCTGTGTGTTGCGGACGCGCCGCGTGTCGCGCGCCGCCATCGCGGCAAGGACGTGGTCGAGTGGCTGCACCTGATGGGCTACTACGATCTGCCCGTGCACGAGCATCCGCTGCGCGAAGGGGTGCGCGACAAAACCAATCATTACGTGACCGGACGCGACGGCGGCCGCGATATCGACCTGCGCCAGCGCGCCCGCGAGGGCATGCAACTCTACGGTCGTTTGCTGGATGTCGCCGGCGACACGCTTGTTGTTGATGACGATCTCGCGCTCTGCCTCGACCAGGCGGACCAGGTCTCGGAAAGCATCAAGGCAAGCATCGACACGTTCATTGCCAAGCGGGCGATCGACGCGCCGCCGGGCGAACCGTATCAACCCGTATGGGTGCCCACCCAGGAGAGGCCGACGCTGGACTACCGCGCGGCCGGCATCACCAGCATTGTCTGGTGCATCGGCTTTCGCGCCGATTACAGCTGGATCGACCTGCCGGTGTTTAACGGCCGCGGCCAACCCGCACATGTGCGTGGCGTCACCGCCGTGCCGGGGCTCTATTTCGTAGGGCTACCGTGGCTTTACACCTGGGGCTCGGGGCGATTCTCCGGAGTCGCTCGCGACGCAAAACACGTTGCCGATCAGATCGAGGCCCGGCTCGAGGACGCCCCCAACGAACGCCGGGTGAGCGTGAACGAGGCAGCGATCGGCACCTGAGATCGCCCGACTACAAATCTTCATCACAGCTTTGTGTCGGATGGCGGCAAGGCCTTTAACCCGCGCCAAATCAATATTTTATCGTTGAAGTGCGTGGGTGCCTGAAACGCATGTCCTCCGATCGGGTGACGCACGTCACGCGCGGCGCGCTCAAGGTCGCGATATCGATCGGTTCGACCAGAGCGGAGACGAGTGATGACGTCCATCACACTCGCGGTGAAATCACAACAGATGCGGCGTGGGCCGACCCCGGTTCGATCCGTCCTCGCCAACAACTCGATACGCTTACCGGACGGGGGCCATGTGAGCATCCGCCCGGCGCGGCCCGGCGACATCGAGTTGATCCAAACCTATGTCCGCGACCTTTCATCAGGATCGCGCTATTTCCGGTTTCTTGGAGCGATCAGCGAACTCACAACCACAGAGCTTCACCGCGCGACGCATCCCGGCCCATCGAATGCAAGCCTGGTATTGGAGAGCCACCGCGACGGGGCGCCCAACATGATCGGCGAGGCGCGCTGGCATCTTTCTGCCGACGGGCGGACCTGCGAGCTTGCTGCATCAATCGCCGACGCATGGCAGCGGCAAGGGTTCGGGACTTGGCTCATCAATCACATTGCAGCGCAGGTAAAGTCACTGGGCGCTCGCCATCTCATGGCCGAGATCCTGCACGCCAACCAGCCGGCGCAGCGACTGGTGCGCAAATTCGGATTTCACGCACTGCCATTTAGTTTCGATCCCAAGGTGATGTGTTTCGTGAAGGAGCTGAGGTGACGGGTGCTGGGCGAGCAAACTGGGTCGCCCACAGACCCGCATGCAACAACAAATATAAGCTAAGCCGCCGCCGCCCAAGACACCGCGGGCCGGCGGCCGGAGACGATATCGGCGAGCACGTGGCCGGAACCGCAGGAATGCGTCCAGCCGAGCGTGCCGTGGCCCGTGTTCAAGTAGAGATTCTTGAGCTTGCTCTTCCCGATGTAGGGCACGTTGGATGGTGTCGCCGGCCGCAGGCCGGTCCAGAACTGGGCCTTGGCCGGGTCGGCGACGTCGGGAAAGATCTCGAGCGTACGCCGCACCAGTGCCTGGCAACGCGTCGCGTTGAGGCCGAGATTGTAACCGGAGAGCTCGGCCGTACCCGCGACGCGCAAACGGTTGCCGAGGCGTGAGAAGACGATCTTGTATTCGTCGTCGGTCAAGCTGACCGTATAGGCGCGTTCCGGATCGCGCACCGGCAGCGTCGCCGAATAACCTTTGGCCGGATAGATGTTGAGGTTGATGCCGAGCGGCTTGAGCCAGCCGGCGCTGTAGCTCCCGAGCGCGACAACATAAGCGTCCGCAGTGAGACGCTTGTAGCTGCCGTCGGGCTCGCGCACCTGCACACCAGTCACCGTGCCCCGCGCGGTCTCGATGGTGACAATCGTCGTGTTGTATTTGAACGCCACGCCGCGTCCGGCCGCCTTGTCGGCGAGCTTGCGGGTGAACGCGCAGGCATCACCGGACTCGTCCGCATAAGTCATGCTGCCGCCGACGATCTGCGCGTTGGTGAAGCGCAGCGCCGGCTCGATCTCCAGCATCCGCTCGCGATCGACCATCTCGAGATCGCAACCGAGCTTGCGCATCAGCGCGGCCGGCGCGACCGCCGCGTCATACTCGGCCTGACTTGTGTAGAAATGCAGGATGCCGCGCTGCAGGTCATCATAGTGTAACCCAAGCTCGGCGCGCGTCTCGTCCAGCATCCGGCGCGAGTGCAGTCCCAGCTCGACGATCTTGGCGATGTTGTCGCGGGTGCGGCACGGCCGGCACTCCATCAGGAACGCCAGGCACCAGCGCCACTGCGCCGGGTCGAGGCGCGGCCGGAACAGCAGCGGCGCGTCGTCGGCAAAGAGCCAGCGCAGAACTTTGAGTGGCGCCGACGGGTTGGCCCAGGGCTCCGCGTGCGACACCGAGATCTGCCCGCCGTTGGCAAAGGACGTTTCGCTCGCAGGCTGCGACTCACGCTCGATCACGCTGACGTCGTGGCCGGCCTGGCGCAGAAACCATGCTGACGTGGTGCCGATGACCCCAGCACCCAGGACCATCACGTGCATTGTCGTCGTCCATTCCCGAGGCTCCCCGGCCGAGGCCTCACCTCCATGATATGGGTGTAATCCTACGAAATTGGATGTAGGCTTTTCTTGCGATCTACTGCTCAACTGCGCGTGAACGCGCAACTTTCTGACGGTGAGGAGCTCAAATGCGCAAGAAATCAGCGGGATCGACACGACGGATCCGACGGCCTGCGAATCGCTCGAGCCATCCCGCCCTGGACGGATTCGACCACAAGATTTTACACGCCCTGGTCGACAATGCGCGCGCCAGCAACGTCGAGATCGCGCAGAAGGTCGGGCTGTCCGAAGCGCCCTGCTCGCGCCGCATCCGCCGGCTGGAGAGCGAAGAGGTGATCCTCGGCTATCACGCGCGCCTCGATCCCGAGGCAATCGGCATCGGCTTCGTCGCGTTCGTGACGCTGGTGCTTGACTATGTAACCGCGACGACGGCGGAGCGCTTCTATCAGGAAATCCGGGCGATCCCGGAAATCATGTCCTGTTATATCGTCTCGGGCGGCTACGATGCCCTCTTGCATGTGGCCGCCAAGGACAGCCATAGCTATTCTGAGATCGTGTTCGATCGGCTTCGCCGCATCCCCGGGGTGAAGGACGTGCGTTCGAGCTTCGTCATGCGCACCATCAAGGAAGGCCGCGCACTGCCGTTAGTAGATTGAACGATCTATTTCAGCGTCGCCAGATAGGCGACGACGTCATCGACATCATTCGGGTTGGTGAGCCCGCCGTAAGGCATGCGGTTGCCTTTCACCTTGCCCTGCGGGTCGGCGATGTAGTCGTGCAGGTTCTCCGGCGTCCACATCAAGTTGGCGCGCTGCATCGGCCCCGAATAGCGGAAGCTGTCGAGCGCCGCCGCCTTGCGTCCAACCACGCCCTTCAGGCTCGGCCCCAACGCGCCCGGCTGATCGCTATGGCACGCCGCGCAGGCCTTGAAGAGCTCCTTGCCGTGCTCCACGTCGGCCGCATTGGCGACAGCGATATTCATCGCCAGCAATACGGCCGCAGCACTGATGGACTGTATGATTGTTGTTCCAGTCATTCGCTCACGCATGCACCAAGGGCCCCGGGCTTTTCATATACTGTTTGGTAATCGCGTCTGCCGCCCAATAGGCAAGCGCGCCAACGGTTCCGGTCGGGTTGTAGCTCTGGTTCTGCGGGAACACGGACGCGCCGACAATGAACAGATTGTCCGCATCCCACGCTTGCAGATAGCGGTTGACGACGCTTTCTTTCGGATCGGTACCCAAGATGGTGCCACCGGTGTTGTGGGTTGACTGATAGGGGATGGCGCTGAAATTGCCGCGCCGATAAGCCGGTGTGTTGATGAGAGTCGGATTCATCGCCCGCCCGATGCGCCCGAGCACCGCGGTGACGTATTCCGCGACCCGATAGTCGTTCTCCTTGAAATTATACGTCATCCGGATGAGCGGCCGCCCCAGCGCGTCGCGATAGGTCGGATCGAGGTCGAGATAGTTCTCGCGGTGAGCGTAGTTACAACAGGAACCGCCGATATTGAACGCGTGGTTATACCATTTGGCGGTCGCGCGCTTCCAATCGCGGCCCCAGCGCGGCGTTCCGGCAGGCACCGGTCGAGAGAGGATCGGCCGGCCGTTGGTCGGGCCGGCCTGAATCCATGCGCCGCCGAAGAACCCGAGACCCCCGTGATCGAAATTGTCGCCGTTGAAATCATCGATCATGATCCCGTGAGCGCCGGAGGCCATGAACGGGTTGACCTCTTTGTCTTCAAAGAACACGGTAACGCCGGCGGCACCAACCTGATAGCAGTAGTTCTTGCCGACACTGCCCTTGCCGGTCACGGGATCGTAAGGCTCGCCGATCCCGGAATAGAGCAGCAACAAGTTGTTGGTGAATACATACGCCCCGAGTATCACCAGGCTCGCCGGCTGCTCATAGTCTTCGCCGCTGCGCGTATCGACATAGCGTACGGACTTGACCTTGCGGGCCGTCTTGTCATGCACAAGGTCTTTCACATAGGCGTTGCAGCGCAGCTCGAATTTGTCATCGGACAACAGCGCCGGCAGGATGGACACGCCCGGTGAAGCCTTGGCGTTGCTCTCGCAGCCGAAGCGCTCGCAATGCCCGCAGTAGATGCAGGCTCCCATCGTCAGCCCTTCGGGATTCGTGTAGACGCGGCTCGCGTTGCTCGACGGCGCCGGGAATGGATGATAGCCGAGGCTCTTGACTGCAGTCTCGAAGGTTGCGCCGGCCACGCTCTGCTCCAACGGCGGATTTGGGTATTCGGCCTGGCGCGGTCCTTCGAAGACGTTGCCGCCGTCGATAATCTTGCCGCGCAGATTACCCGCCTTCCCCGACACGCCGCACAGCTTCTCGAACCGGTCATAGTAAGGCTCGAGCTCATCGTAGCTGACGGGATAGTCCGTTATCGTCATGTCGTCGGGTATAGCTTGCGCCCCATAGCGTTCGCTTAGATGCGTGCGCAGCTTGTGATCCGTCGGCAGCAGCCGCCACGTAACCCCGTTCCAGTGCGCCCCGGCCCCGCCAAGCCCGGTGCCAGGCAGGAATGCGCCTAGCCTCCGGACCGGCAGCGCTGTCTCGGAACGCGCGTGGCGCAAGCTCATCGTTTCCATCTGCGTGTCTTGAAACAATTCCTGACGCACAGCGTATTTCAGATCGTCACGAATGCTCGGAACGGTGAAATCTTCGCCAGGCGTGCGTCTTGGGCCGCGCTCGAGACCAACCACCCTGAGACCGGCCTTGGTGAGCTCGCGCGCCAGGATGCTGCCGGTCCAACCAACGCCGACGACAACGACATCGACCTCGGGAAGCTTCGTGGTCATGCTCGTCCCCGTCAGACGAAATCAGCAATTGATTGTGGCGGCTTGTCGTATTTCTTGTTGAAGTATGTCTTCACGTCATCCCGATAGCTCGCGGGCAGACCCGGATAGCCGACCATCTTCCAAGACGCCATGTCGCGATTGCCCCCATAGATCGGGTCCGAGAAAAAGCCCTCCATGGTAATGGTCAGCAAAGCTTCGAAAAACTCCTTGCTGCTGAAACCGGGAAACTCAGCCTTCCCCTGCTCCATCTCCTTGAGCGCAGCTTCGCGCTCTGCTTCTCCGAGGCGATCAAAATCCTTGCCGTGGCGCTTGCGGACCCAATCGTTGGTCGCCGCAATGCCGGCGCGAAAATAGTCGCGCGGCGTGAGCGCGAGCTGATAGCCGTGCTCGGGTTTGCCCTTGAGAAACGGACCATCACGATAGAGACGCGCGCCGCTGCCGTAAGCACCAGCCAGCTGCCGATCGATGAAAGTAGCGACCCCGCAGGCGCTGCCTGACGGCGTGAGTTCGTCGGCCGGGATCAGCGTGTCGACCACAGCCATGACAAATGCCGCTTCGGTTGGATTCAAGGTGAGCCAAGCATCGGGTTGCGCCGTTGCAACAGGAGCAGGCGCCGAGTCCGCTGCAGCCACGACCGGCGAAGCCGTGACCCCAGTGACGGCCGCGGATCCAGCAGCACCGGCGCCGACGAGAAACGTCCGTCGTGGAATGTTGTCATCAGCCATGCGCACCCCCGTGATTTGGTAGCCAGAGCCCGACTTACGCCTGAACCAACGGACCTGGGCTTTTCAAGTACTTGTTGATGATTGCCTGGGCGGACCAATAGCACAGCGCGCCCACGGTGCCGGTCGGATTGTAGCCATGCTGCTGCGGGAACACGGATGCTCCCTGGATAAACAGGTTGTGCGCGTCCCAGGTCTGCAGATAGCGGTTGACCACGCTCGATTTCGGGTCGCTGCCCATCATAGTGCCGCCGGTATTGTGGGTCGATTGGTAAGGCACGATACTGAAGTTTTTGGGCCGCGGATGCATCTCGTAGCTCGTCGGATTCATCGCGCGGATAATCCCCTCGAGTTTCTCCAACAGATAGCGCGACATCTTGTGATCGTTGTCGGTCGCGTTATAGGTCAGGCGGATGAGCGGACGGCCAAGCGCGTCCCGATAGGTCGGATCGAGATCCAGATAATTGTCGCGGTTGGCGTAGACCGACCCCTGGGTATTGAACCGAACAAAGTGATTGTACCACTTCACCGTTGCTTGTTTCCATTCCGAGCCCCAACGCGGGGTGCCGTGCGGGGTGGCGCGGCCGTAGATCGGTGCCGATCCACCGCTACCGCCGGCGAAATAACCGCCGCCGAAAAAACCGAGCCCGCCGTGGTCGAAGTTCTCCCCATTGAAATCATCGATACAAACGAGTTGACCCGGCGCCCCCATGTAAGAGTTGAGCTCCCGGTCTTCAAAAAACGCGACCGCGCCAGCTTCGAACTGATAAGCGTAGTTCTTGCCGACGACGCCCTTACCCGTGGCCCGGTCATAGGGCTCACCAATGCCGGCGAGCAGCAGAAATTGCGTGTTGCCGAACACATAGGCTGAGAGCACCACGATGCCAGCGGGTTGCTCGTATTCCTCGCCATTGCGCAGGTCGGTGTAGACCACCCCAGTCACCCGGCGCCCGGCCTTGTCGTAGACGAGCCGTGACACGAACGCGCGCGTGCGCAGCTCGAACCTGGGATCGGCGCGCAACACCGGCATCAAAGTCGTAACCGAAGACGCCTTGGCATTCGCCTCACAGGCGGTGCGGTTGCAGAAGCCGCAATATTGGCAGCCACCGAGCGTCACACCTTCCGGATTGGTGTAGGGCGCGCTCGAGTTGCTCACCGGTATCGGGAACGGATGATAACCGAGACGCTTTGCGGCATCCGACATCAACAATCCGCCGGCCGATGATTTCAGCGGTTTGTTTGGATATTCGTCACTGCGCGGGCCTTCAAACACATTGCCGCCCTCGATAACCTGCCCGCGCAGGTTGCCGGCCTTGCCGGAGACGCCGCACAACTTGTCGAAGCGGTCATAATGCGGCTCGAGCTCGTCATACGAGACCGGCCAATCCGCGATCGTCATGTCGTCCGGAATGGCGCTTGCTCCGTAGCGCTCGGTGAGAACGCTGCGGATGCGGAAGTCGGTCGGCAGGAAGCGCCAGTGCAGGCCGCCCCAATGATTGCCGGAGCCGCCCACGCCTTCGCCTGGAAGGAAGGCGCCGAAGCGCCGGATCGGCAGCCCAAATTCGTCCGGTGCATTGCGGAACGTGATGGTGTCGAGCGAATTGTCCTGCATCAACTCGAGGCGCGCCGCATAGCGCAGTTCATCGCGCAGGTTCGGCAACATGAAATCATTTCCCGGGATGTGATCCTGGCCGCGCTCGAGCCCGACTACGTTGAGCCCGACCTTGGTGAACTCGCGCGCCATGATGGCGCCGGTCCACCCCATGCCGACCATGACGGCATCGACTTCCTTCAGGCGTGTTGCCACGGGGATCCCCCGAATTGTTAGGAGAAATCAGCGATCGACTGCGGCGCAGCCGTGTAGGGTTTGTCACGATATTGATCGATGACATTGGCGTAGGTCGCCGGCAGGCCTGGAAAGCCGAGCATCTTCCAGGACGCCATGTTGCGATTTCCGCCGTAGATCGGATCGGCGAAGAAGCCTTCCATGGTGATCGTCAGCAGCGCGTTGAAGAACTGGCGGGCCGACACATGGCCGAGATCGGCCTTGCCTTCTTCCAGCGCGGTGAGCGCGGCGATGCGCTCGGAGGCGGGCAGGCGATCGAAATCCTTCCCGTACGTCTTGCGGGTCCAATCATTGGTCGCGGCAATGCCGGCGAGGAAGAATTCGCGCGGCGTCAGCGCCAGCTGATAGCCCTGCTCCGGCTTGCCGCGCAGGAACGGCCCGCTGCGGTACATCTTGGCGCCACCACCCCAAGCACTGGCCAGCTGGCGATCGATGAAGGTTGCGACCCCGCACTCGCTGCCGGATGGCGACAAGTCGTCGGCCGGGATGATCGTGTCGACGGCAGCAACGATGAACGCGTGCTCCGCTTCGTTAAGTGCAAGCAGAGGTTCGGGCTCACGATTGCCGGGTGCAGCAGCGCCCTCGGTTGCGGATGACTGATTGGGGGCTGGCACCTCCGCGGAGGCTGGGGAACTCGCGGCAACGCCGGCTGCGGCGGCCGTGCCGGCTAGTCCGACACCGACCAGGAAACCGCGACGCGGAATCGTATCGCCCGCCATGACAACCTCCCTGCCCGGCCTGTTGGCGGCCGGTTCATTGCAGGGAGTATGTCGGGCGGGCGGTGGCCCGGCAAGCTATGATTGGGAATGCCCCCGGCTACGATGCAGCAGGATCCTGCTTCGCACCGCAGCCGGGGTGGCTGAGTTAGCGGTACCAGTGACGATAGTAGCGGTGGCGGTAATAGGGCCGGTGATACCCATAAGCTCCGTAGGCGTAACCCGGTCCGCCGTAGTAGCCGCCATAGGCGGGAGCCGCGTAGCCGCCGCCAAGCACTGCGCCACCCACAAGTCCGGCGCCAACGCCAGCCGCAAAGGCCGCGTTTCGTCCATTGGCCGCATACGATGGCGCCGTTCCTGCAAGCGCGAGCGCGCCAGCAATAGCGCTGGCAGCTATCGTCTTACCGAGCATGTTGTTCATGACTGGTTCCCTTCTCTGGTGCGCGTTCCGGCGTTGTTGATGACGCGCGGTGTTTTGCCTTGAGGAAAACAGATCAGACAGAGCGTGGTTCCACAGATGTTGCGTATGCGACCGCAATGCGATCGAAGCGCAACACTTCCTCCAAAAGTCGTAGCGTTATGGTTTATTTTGCGCCGATGTTCCGTTCTGCACCGGATTGGTCGGCGCAGTGCGTGTCGGTGGCGTATTCAGCTCGCCGGCCGGCCCGGTGCTGCTGCCGCGATCGCCGGATTGCGGCACGCTTTGATGGGTTGTTCCGGACGCCGCGCGTGGCGCCTGGTCGGACGACATGCCAGCGGTGTGCGTACCCTGCGGCCCGCGCGACACACCGTATAACACTGCGGCCACCAAGACGATGACAGCGACCGTGAACAACAGGATCCAGCGTGAGCCGATGCGGTCGCGCAACAAAGGGTCCGGTTGGCGGGCTGGGTCCTGATCGCTCATGCGGCTCTCCTGAGGGCGGCGTCGTGAGAGCAACAGTTGCGTCGCGTTAAGGGTTCCGTATTGGTCGTTGCCTATTTGGTTCAGGTGAGTAGATCCCGCATACCGCCGATCGACGCCTCACCGTGGCGCAGCGTCATCAGCGCCACATCCGGACCGAAGCGCGCGAAGGACGCAACCGTCGCGGCGAAATCGACGGGTGAGCCAAAGGTCTCGTTCACGACCAGACCGAGAACATCAACACCTCGAGCGCGCATGGCTGCGAGGGCGGTCAGCGTGTGATTGATTGCCCCGAGGTAGCTTCCGCCAACCAGGATTGCCGGACAGGCAAGCGCGGCAATGAGATCAATGTTCAACCCATCGCTTGCGATCGGGCTCATCACGCCGCCGACGCCCTCGATGAGAACGACCGTATCGGCAGAAACTTGTTGAATCGCATCAAGCGCCCAAGTCACGATATTGGCGAGCTCCAGGCGATGGCCCTCGGCGGCGGCCGCCATATCGGGCGAGAGTGGCGCCGCAAAACGCCAGGGCGTGCAAGCCGCGATCGTTGTTTCATCATGAGGCAAACCCTGGGCGGCCAGGAGCTGCGCCGCGTCACTGTGTTGGAACGCGGGGTCATCAGGTTCAACCATGCCGGTCGCGACCGGCTTGAAAGCCCGCACCGCGCGCCCGGCGGCGCGCAGCTGGCGCGCCAGCGCGCAGGTCACATAGGTCTTGCCGATCTCGGTGCCGGCACCAGTCACAAACAACACGCTCACGGTTGCGCCAGAACCGTCTGCGTGGACATGATGTTGGTCACTGCATCGATCAGCGTATCGACCTGCCTATCGGTATGTGCAGCCGAGAACGTGAAACGCAGACGCGCACGTCCCGCCGGCACAGTTGGCGGGCGGATCGCCACCACCAGGAATCCGGCACGCTCCAAAGCGGTGGATAGCGACAACACTCGCTCCGCTTCGCCGACGATCAGCGGAACGATGGCGCTGGCTGGAGCCGGCAGATGCAGCGCCTGCGCAAAGCGGCGCGCCAGCAAGCGTGGGCGCGCGCAGCGCTCCGGTTCCGCATCCATGACGTCCAGCGCCGCCAGTGCGGCCGCGGCTGATGCCGGTGGCAGGCCGGTCGAATAGACGAAGCTGCGCGCGCGACTGTGCAGCAGTGCGATCACCGGTTCCGATGCACACACATAGCCGCCATAGCTGCCGAGCGCTTTCGACAAGGTTCCCATGTCGAGCGGCACGTCACCGTCGTGCTCGGCGACCCCGAGCCCGTGCGCATCATCGGCCAGCACCCAGGCATTGTTCCGGTCGGCAAGTTGGACCATATGGCTGAGCGGCGCCTGATCGCCGTCCATGGAAAAGATCCGCTCAGTGAGAATGAGGACGCGATGCACGGCTGGCCGCTCATGCGCAAGCAAGTCGGCCAGGTGATGAAGATCATTGTGCCGGAACGTCAGGACCCGCGCGCCCGAGAGCCGGGCACCGGCGTGCATGCTGGCGTGGGCAAGCTCGTCGATCAGGATCAGATCGCCTGTACCCGCAAACGCGCCGGGCAGACCGATATTGGCGAGATAGCCGCTGCCAAAGACCAGCGCTGCCTGCTTTCCCTTGCGGCGTGCCAAACGTGCCTCGACCTGCTCGAGCAATGGATGATTGCCGCTCACCAGCCGCGAGGCCCCGGCCCCGGCCCCGTAGCGCGCGACCGCCTCGGCCGCCGCAGCTTTGATCCTGGGATCATGCGCGAGGCCGAGGTAATCATTGCACGAGAACGAGACGAGGCGGCGGCCGTGGCGCATGACCTCGGTTGCGCTGACCCGGTCGGTCGTAACCAACTCGCGTCGCAGCGATAGCGACGCGAGCGCGGCGAGCTTGGTCCGTGCAAATTCATCAAGACTGTGCATCACGTCATCCAATGACAAACGATACGATCTGGCGACCCTACACTCAGATGCAGACCGCTGCGCCGCCACTCCGGGCGGTGCGCACCGAAGGCACGCGCATCCACCTTGCCGACGGGCGCGTACTGATCGACGGCATCGCATCGTGGTGGACGGCCTGCCACGGTTACAATCACCCGCACATCCAGGCCGCCGTGGAGCAACAACTGCGGGCAATGCCCCACATCATGTTCGGCGGCTTCACCCATGCGTCGGCGGAAACGCTGGCCCCGCGATTGACCGCGCTGGCACCCGGGTCACTCGAACACGTTTTCTTCTGCGACTCCGGATCGGTTGCGGTCGAAGTCGCCATGAAGATGGCGGTGCAGTACTGGCTCAATCGCGGCACTCCGGGACGGACACGCTTTGTGGCGTTCCGTGATGGATATCACGGCGACACCATGGGGGCGATGTCGGTATGCGATCCCGACGCCGGCATGCATACCTCGTTGCGCGCCTACCTGCCGGCGCAGATCTTCGCGGAGCTGCCACGCACACCACAGGAGCTCACTGCGCTCGATTCACTTCTTGCAACGCACGCGCACGAGATCGCCGCCGTCATCATCGAGCCGCTGGTCCAGGGCGCTGGCGGCATGCAGTTCCACACACCCGCCGAGCTGGCGCAGATCGCGGCAGCGGCGCGACGGCACGGCGTGCTGCTGATCGCCGATGAGATATTCACCGGGTTTGGCCGAACCGGAACGATGTTTGCCTGCGAGCAGGCCGACGTGGCGCCTGACATTCTCTGTGTCTCCAAGGCGCTGACGGGCGGCACCATGGGGCTTGCCGCGACGCTGGCCTCGCGCGCGGTGTTCGAGGCGTTCTTGTCAGACGAAGCAGGTGCCGCCTTGATGCATGGACCGACGTTCATGGCCAACCCGCTCGCGTGCGCGGCGGCAAATGCGTCGCTCGATTTGTTCGAGCGCGAGCCGCGCCTGGCGCAAGCGCGAGCCGTAGAGGCCGCGCTGGCGCATGGTCTTGAGCCGTGCCGGCTCCTCCCTGACGTCGTCGATGTGCGGACCAAAGGCGCGATCGGCGTGGTGCAGCTCGCACGCCCGCCGGATCGCAGGGTGCTCACGCAAGCCTTTATCGACGCGGGCGTCTGGGTGCGCCCATTCGGCGATATCGTTTATCTAACACCCGCATTGACCATGCCGGCGGACGAAGTCGCGCAGCTATGTGCAACTGTCGTCGCGGTTCTTCGTCAGTGATGATGTTCGTCATCGCAGTCTTCGTGATCGATCTGGATCGTCGAGTGCTTGATACCGAACCGCTCCTTGAGGCGGCGATTGACCGAGCTGACGACCGTGGTCGCATCGCTGCCCGGTTCACAGCGCACGTGCAACGTCACGAGTGATTGCTCCTGGGTAATCGACCAAGCATGGATGTGATGCACTTCGACAACGGCGGGCACCGCCGCGATCACATCATCGCGCACTTCACCGGGATCGAATCCGGACGGCGTTCCCTCCAACAGAATATGCGCCGATGACTTGACGATCTCGCCGGCGCTCTTGAGGATCAGCAGGGCCACCACGATCGACAGCAGCGGGTCGATCGGCGACCATCCGGTAAACAGGATGACCACCGCGGCAACGATCGCCACCACAAAGCCGAGCAGGTCACCGAGCACATGCAGCCAGGCGCTGCGCATGTTGAGGTTTTCCCGGTCGCCACCCTGCAGGATCAGGAATGCCACGATGTTGGCCAGCAGGCCGGCAATGGCAACGGCCAGCATCGTGCCGCCGAGAACCTCGACCGGCGCCGCAAACCGCCGGATCGCCTCGAACACGATCCAGGCCGCAATCGCAAACAGGGTGCAGCCGTTGACGAAAGCGACCAGCACCTCTACCCGGCGATAACCGTAGGACCGCTGGTGGTCGGCCGGCCGTTTGCCGATGCGCAGCGCCGCCCAGCTCATGGCGAGCGCGACCGCATCGGAGACCATGTGACCGGCATCGGCCAACAGTGCCAGAGACCCCGATATCAGGCCGCCCGCGACCTCGACCAGCATGAAGACGAAGATGATCACGAACGCCCAACCGATGCGCCACTCGTCGGCAGACCCGGCGGCCGCAGCGCCATGATGATGAGCGTGGCCGTGGCCGGCGTGGCCATGCGCGTCGTGGTCATGACGGTGCGGCGGATGAGATTGAGCGGGATCGGACATGGTGTGAGACCAAGAAATATGACGAGCGGGGCGCAATGGGTATCGACCTCATGAACCATTGCGGCCTCGCCAATGCAACCCCAAGCGTATCCCGGGCGCAGCGCATCGCGAAGCGGTGCGCTGCAGACCCGGGATCGTTACAAACATCTGGGTTCTAGACGGTCCCGGGTCAGCGCTGCGGCACTGCGTGCCGCACCGCGCCCGGGACACGGTTCTTCTACTTCAGTCGCGTCCCCGCTTCGCGGATCAAGGTAAGGTCTGCATAGGATTTAGCGTCGAAATCCGCCTTGATGAAACCGAGATCGCGCTGCGAATCGACGTTGCGCTGAAGCGCCTGCAAATCAGGCAGCCCATCGGGATTGCGGTACCAGTCATCCTTGGTGAAGACCCAGCGTGCAAACACCGCCGGCTGCAGCTTCATGGTATTGGCCACGATCTGCACGGCTTCGTCGTGGTTGCTTGGATCCATGTACCAACGGATGGCGCGGACGTAGTCTTCAAGCAGGTCCAGGAATACTGAGCGGTTTTTCTCGATAAACGACGCGCGCGCTGTCCAGAACGACAAGTCGGCCGGCCCGAACGCTTCGCGCCCGAAGAATAAGGTTCGCGAGGCTTTTTCCATCTCCGGGTCATAGGCAAACGGCAACGTCGCCGTGACCAGGTCGGCTTTATGATCGGTCAGGACAGCGCGCATGTTGGGAAACTGCGTTTCGATGGTCGTGAAATCGCGACGGTCTTCAAGCCCGTGCTTCTTCAAGACCGCACGCATCAGAATGTCGACCCCGGCGCCGATCCCGTTGGTCGCAACGATCTTGCCCTTGAGATCTTCGACTTTCTGTATGGGCGAGTCTTTCGACACCACGTAGTGCGTGGAGAAATAGCCTTCGGCGCCGTCCTCGATCTCGTCGGCGATCACCCGGATGTCGGAAATTCCGGCATTCTGCACCGCAAATGCGATCGACGAAAAGCCGAGCGTCGCAATCTCGAGCTCGCCTGCGGCAAGCGCCGAGATCTGGAGCGGCGAAGCGGCAAAGTGCAAGGGCTCGAACGTGTAGGACTGGCCGAGATGCTTGGCGAGACCTTCCTTGGCAAACATAAACGGAACGAGTTGGCCCGGAGCTCCGATCCAACCAATGCGAATCTTGAGCGGATCGGCGCGCGCCGGCGCGAGTGCAGGATCAGCGCGAGCGCACCGAGACTCAACTTATAGATGCGTGCCGCAGGCGTCCTCCCGATGTGGCGCCGCGTTTCGCGGGCTATTGGTCAAGATGATACCCGGATTTCTGCGTCCCGGGCATTAACCATTCCGGCCTGGTTCAACCGAATTAGTCCTTGCCTTAGTCGCGCAGTGGTTGGACACTTACTTTTTCGAACGGGTTCGGCGCGAAGTTCCAACATGAGCGGCCGGGGCACGACGAAAACATCGCCGAAAGAGCGCAAGCCTCGGGCAGCGAAGCCGACGCGGCGCGAACAACAACTCGAATTCGCCATCAACAACGTTTCTCAAGGCGTTTGCATGTATGATGCCGACGCCAAACTGATTCTCTGCAATCAGCGCTATATCGACATGTACGCCCTGTCCCCGGACGTGGCGAA
>JAFAXD010000087.1 GCA_019241285.1 Xanthobacteraceae bacterium
GCGCGAGAACTCGGAGGGCGAATATTCCGGCGTCGGCGGGCGCGTGCATCGCGGCCTGCCCGAGGAGGTGGCAACGGAAACGTCGGTGTTCACCCGCGCTGGCGTCACCCGGATCATGCGCTTCGCCTTCGGTCTGGCGCGGACGCGGCCGAAAAAACAGCTGACCGTCGTGACCAAATCGAACGCGCAGCGGCATGGGCTTGTGCTGTGGGACGAGATTGCGGCCGAAATCGCCGGCGAATTTCCTGATGTGACTTGGGACGAGATGCTGGTCGATGCCATGACCATGCGCATGACCTTGCGGCCGCAGACGCTCGATACGATCGTCGCCACCAACCTGCACGCCGACATTCTATCTGACCTCGCGGCCGCGCTCGCCGGCTCGCTCGGGATCGCGCCGACCGCCAACCTCAATCCGGAGCGGCGAACGCCGTCCATGTTCGAGCCGATCCACGGCTCGGCGTTCGACATCACCGGCAAGGGCATCGCCAATCCAATCGGCGCGTTCTGGACCGCGGTGATGATGCTGGATCACCTCGGCGAACCGGCCGCCGCTGCGCGGCTAATGCGCTCGATCGAGCGCGTCACGGCAGCGCATGTGTTCACCCCGGACCTCGGCGGCCGCGCAACGACGCGCGAGGTCACCGACGCCGTGCTGCACGCGCTGGAGGGAGATAACGGCTGAGGAAGTGAGGACAATCTTCTGAGTCAGTGTTCTGTTTCCCCTCCCCCCGTGAGCGTAGCGAACGGCGGGGAGGGGTCAGGGGTGGGGGGCTCTTTTCTTGAGCAAACATCCAGACCACGAGCATCACGTCGTCATCGAGGTCGATGGAGGTGATCACGCAGCGCCCAATCAAATTGTTGTTGACGAGGCGGAGCGACTATCTGCGTTCGCTCGGTTATCGGGTGCTGCGATTTTGGAGCAGCGAGATATTCGAAATATCGAAGGTGTAGTGTCAGCTATTTTGGCAGCGCTGAAGCGCACAAAGACCCCCCACCCCTGACCCCTCCCCGCCACTCGCTGGGGGAGGGGAACCAATCTCCGAGTCAGCGGTGTGTTTCCCCTCCCCCGTAAGCACAGCAGGCATGCGCCAGCTGCTTTCGAGGTGTGCGCGATCTACCTCGCGTTCACGAGTTGCGCCTCGCACAACATCGCGCGCATACTGCAATCACAACAACGGCATGTCCCGAAGCGGCGAGGAGGACGGAGATGGCTGCTCTCGCTGAGCTTGGTGTCAGGCAAGCCGCCGCAGCCGTTGCGGCGGGCGAGATCACGGCCGAGGCGCTGGCCGAAGCGCTGCTCAAGCGCTGCGCGGACGCATCTTCGCTGAATGCTTTCATTCACCTCGATCCAGACGCGGTGCGCGCCGCAGCCCGGCGCGCCGATGCCAAGCGTCAGCGCGGTGAGCCGCTCGGCCCGCTGCACGGCGTGCCTCTGGCCATCAAGGACAATATCGATAGCGCCGAGGTGCCCACCACCGGCGGCACCCCTGGGCTTAAGGCAAACCGCCCCAAGCAGAACGCGCCCGTGTTGCAGCGCCTGCTCGACGCTGGAGCAAGCCTGCTCGGCAAGGCCAACATGCACGAGCTCGCCTACGGGGTGACCAACAACAACGGTGCATTCGGCCCGGCCCGGAACCCGTACGATCCAACCCGCATTCCGGGCGGATCGAGCGGGGGCACTGGCGTGGCGGTCGCCGCCCGCCTGGTGCCAGCAGGACTTGGATCGGATACCGGCGGCTCAGTACGCATCCCGGCGGCGCATTGCGGCATCACCGGATTTCGTCCGACCACGCTGCGCTGGTCACAGAGCGGCATCGTGCCGATCTCGCATACGCGCGATACGGCTGGGCCGATGGCCCGCAGCGTCGCTGATTGTGTGCTGCTCGATGGCGTTGTGACCGGTGGCGCGACCGAGCTTAAACCGGCACGGCTCGAAGGCCTGCGGATCGGCGTGCCGCGCGGGCATTTCTGGGAGAACCTTGACACCGAGCTTTCACAGATCCTCGAGGACACGCTGGCGAAGCTACGGGCAGCAGGTGCGGTACTGGTCGAGGGCGACGTCGCCGATGTCGGCACGCTCGACAACGCCGCCGGCTTTCCCATCGCGCTCTACGAGACAATTGCTGACCTCAATCAATATCTGACTGAGCACAACACCGGCCTCGACTTTGCCGGGCTGGTGGCACAGGTGAAAAGTCCGCCCGTGAAAGACATTCTGGCAAGCCTGCTCGGTGACATGGCTGTGCCCGAGGCCGCCTATCAGGAAGCCGTGACGAAGCATCGCCCGGCATTGCGGGAGACCTATCGCCGCGCTTTCCGGGAGCACGGGGTCGAGGTCATCGCTTTTCCCACCACACCCATGCCGGCTGCGACGATCGGCGAAGAGGATACTGTGCTGGTCAACGGCACCGCCGTGCCGACCTTCTTCACCTACATCCGCAACACCAGTCCGGGTAGCGTCGCCGGAATTCCGGGCCTCAGCCTGCCGGCCGGCATGACGAAAGCCGGCCTTCCAGTCGGCATCGAGATCGACGGACCGGACGGCAGCGATCAGCAAGTCCTGGCCATCGGGTTGGCACTCGAGACGATCCTGCCGAAGCTGCCTGCACCGAAAATCTGACCAACACGAGGAGCCCCCATGGCACAGCAGATATTGGCGACTACGCGCCGCGATTTCCTCGGTGGCGCCATGGGGGGCATCGCGCTCGGCCTTGCTCCCGGCCTGATCGGATCGGCTCAGGCGGCTGATGACTTCAAGATCGGCCTGTTCTATGCGCAGAGCGGCCCGGCCTCGCTGTTCGGGCCGACCCAACTCGCCTCCGCCCAGCTCGCCGTCGATGAGGTGAACAAGGCGGGCGGCATCATGGGCCGCCAAATCAAGCTCTTTCCGACCGACGCCGGCGGCCCACCCGCCGATACGACCAAATCGGCAGTCCGCCTGCTGCTCGAGGACAAGGTTGATTTGCTGATCGGCTCGCACGACAGCGCCACCCGCGAGGCGTTGGTCGCGACCATCAAGAGCAAGGTGCCCTATATCTACACGCCGGTCTACGAGGGCGGCGAGTGCTCCTACAACACCTATGTGATCGCCGACACGCCGGAGCAACAAATCCGGCCCTCGGTGACCTGGATGATGCAGGAACGCAAGGCCAGGAGCTTCTATCTGATCGGCGACGATTACGTGTGGCCGCGCAAATCTAACGAGCACGCGAAGAAATACATCGCCGACAACGGTGGCAAGATCGTCAACGAGGAGTATGTCCCGTTCGGTGCGCCCAACAAGTTCGAGGAGGCAGTGACGCGGATCAAGTCGGCCAAGCCCGACGCCGTGCTGATCACCCTCGTCGGTGCCGACAATGTCAACTTCAACCGCACCTTTGCGGGCTTCGGGCTGGACAAAGAAATTGCGCGGCTGTCGCTGCTGCTCGAGGAGAACACCCTCAAGGGCATCGGCGCCGATGGCAGCAACAACCTGTTCTCCTGTATGTCGTACTATGCCAACGCGCCGGGCGAGGCGAACAAGAAATTCAAAGACGCCTATTTCGCCAAGTTCGGTGACAAGGCGCCGCAGCTCAGCATCATCGGCACGGATTGCTACGCCGGCGTCAACTGCGCCAAGGCGCTGGTGGAGAAGGCTCAGGGTACGAATGCCCGCGCGTTGATGACAGCCGCGAACGGCCTCACCTTCAACAGCGCCGCCGGGCCCTGGACCATGTACGGCCAGCACGTCGACAAAACGATGTACATCGCCGGCTGCAAAGGGACCGAGTTCGAGATCATCAAGACCATCGAGCACGTCAAGCACGGCGAGGCTTGCAAGGCGGCGTAGTGCAGAAACTCCTGAACCTCATCCTGACGGGATGTGAATATTTGCGGCGACTGGTTGCTTGCGGCCATCCTTCGAGACGCCCGGCCCCTGACGGGTCCAGGCTCCTCAGGATGAGGGCTGAAATTGTTGAAGCGCCGCAAGCAACCGCCGCCCTCATCCTGAGGAGCATGACCGCAGGTCACGCGTCTCGAAGGCCTCATCCTGAGGAGCGAGCGCAGCGAGCGTCTCGAAGGGTGGCCACACATGATGGCCCATCCCCATGGACCCCCTGATCGTCACCCAGGCGCTCAACGTCGTCTACGGGGTGACGACGCTCGCTCTGCTGGTGCTTGGATTAGCCGTCATCTTCGGGCTCCTGGGCGTTCTCAATATTGCTCATGGCGAGTTCATCATGACGGGCGCCTACTGCGCTTACGTGACTCAGGCGAACGGCTGGCCTTTTCTCGCCGCGCTGCCCCTCGCCCTCATCATCTGTGGTGCACTCGGGTTCGTGGTCGAGCGCGGGCTGATTCGTCCGCTCTATGCGCGGCCGTTCGATACCCTGGTTGCGACTTGGGGCTTGAGCTTGCTGCTACGCAAGCTCACTGAAGCGATCTTCGGCATGGGCTTCTACAACGTCGACGTGCCGCTTCCCGGCACGGTGGCGCTGCTTGGCACCGATTATCCAGCCTATCGCCTGGTGCTGATCGCGATCAGCGGAGCGGTTCTGATCGGGTTGTTTGTTTGGTTCCGGATCAGTCGGACCGGGACCCGCATCAAGGCGATGGTTGGCAATCGCGAGCTAGCCGAAGCGGTCGGCCTTCCGGTGCGCCGGCTTGCGACCTACACATTCGTGATCGGAACCTGCCTGGCTGGCCTCGCCGGGGTGCTGATCGCGCCATTGGTCCCCGTCCAGCCCTTCATGGGGCTCGATTACGTGCTGAAGACCTTCTTCGTGCTCGTGGTCGGTGGCCTGGGCACAGTCATGGGTGTGCTGTCCGGCGCTGCTGTCATCGGCGGGCTCGACAGCGTGGTCTCCGCTGCAATTGACGCCACCTACGGCTATCTCACAGTGCTGGTGGTGGCGATCCTGTTCCTGTGGCTCAAGCCGCGAGGCCTGTTTGCGCGTAGTTAGTGCCGCGCTGGTCGCGCTGATCCTGCTCCTGCCATTGGGCTTGAGCGATTATCGCGCCTATCAGCTCGCGCTCTATTTCCTGTATGCCGCGGCTGCGACCGGAATCGGGTTGTGCTGGGGACGGGCCGGCTTTCTGCCGCTCGGCCAGGCGATGTTCTTCGGTCTAGCGGCATATCTCGCCGGGCTGACGCTGATCTGGCTCGGGGACAGCATCTGGGTTTTTGTTCTGCTGCCGCTCGCGGCCGCCACCGCTGGTCTCCTTGCCTACGGCATCGGTTTGCTGGTGTTTCGCCGACAAGGCGAAAGCGGACCGTACTTCTCCATGATCACGCTGGCCCTGTCGCTGCTCGCGTTTCAGCTCGCCACCAGTTGGAACGACGTCACCGGCGGCTTCAACGGCCTGAAGGGAATTCCCGGGCTCCCGGGGCTCGATGATTTTTCTGCCGCCTACTACGTCTCGGCAACGGCGTTGCTGATCGTGCTGAGCCTGGGCGCTTGGCTTTATGCCGCGCCGGTCGGCGTGTTGTGGCGCGCGCTCGCTCAGAACGAGCGCCGGGTGGCGCTGTTCGGGTTCAACACGAATGCACTCAAGGCCGTGGCCTTTGGGGTGAGTGGCCTGTTCGCCGGCATCGGCGGCGCGATCTATGCGCCGCAACAGGGGCTGGTCACGCCGCAGGTTGCGGGCTTTGGGCTTTCCGCTGACCTCGTGATCTGGGCCGCAGTCGGTGGTCGCTTCGGCCTGCTCGGGCCGACCCTCGGGGTCCTGCTTGTCGGCGCGCTCACCACCGAGTTGCGCGATCGAATTGGCTTCTGGGAAGTGCTGATGGCGGGCTTCTTCATCCTGGTAGTGCTGGCTTTTCCACGCGGGCTGATCGGTGTCATCGCCCCGCTGGTGCGGTGGCTCGAGGGCTGGCAACGCACTCGGCCGGCGGTTCCGGCGCCGCCCCGCCGCGGGGCAACCGAGCCTGCGCAACTCACGCTATCCGACGTCAGCGCCGAGATTGGCGAGGTCAAGATTCTCGATCATCTGTCGCTGCGGATCGCGGGTCCAGGCATCTTCTGCATCATTGGTCCAAACGGCGCCGGCAAGACCTCGACCTTCAATTTGTTGACCGGCGAGCTTGCACCGCGTGGCGGCTGCGTTTTGCTTGACGACGCGGAGATTACCGGCCTGCCTCCGCATCGGATCATCGCCCGTGGCGTGGGTCGCAAGTTTCAGATCCCAACGATTTTTACCGACCTGACCGTCGCGGAGAATCTCTGCATCGCCCTGTGGAGTTGCCGCGCCGCGGGGATCGAGTTGTTGATGCCGCGGCTGAAGCGATGGACCTCCCCCATGCTGGACGAGCTCGTGCGCCGGTATCCGTTCCTCGCCGCCGGGCGCCGCCGGGCCGCGGAGCTCTCGCACGGTCAACGGCAGGTCCTCGAGCTTGCCATGGCGTTGCTGACAGAGCCGCGGCTGTTATTGCTGGACGAGCCCTGCGCCGGACTCTCGCCGGAGGAAACCGCCTCCGTGATCGACCTGATCCGTTGGGCTGGCCGCAAGCTGCAGATCGCGATCGTCGTGATCGAGCACGACATGACCCTGGTGAAGGAACTGGCCGAGACCATCTACGTGCTGCAAAACGGCGCGCTGCTGGCGCAGGGCGACATCGACACAATCCGGGCCAATGCCGACGTGCGCGCGGTCTATGTGGGTGGCGAGAAATGAGCCCGCCCCGCCTGACCTTTGCGGGCGTCGTTGGCGGGTACGGCACCGCCGCGGTGGTGCGTGAAGTGAGCGGGCAAGTGGCGCCCGGCGAGGTACTCTGTGTGCTCGGCCGCAACGGCACGGGCAAGACCACGCTCATGAAACTACTGATGGGCTATCTGCCCTGCTGGCAAGGCAGCGTGCAGCTCGACGGCACCGCGATCGAGGCGCTCGCGACCCCGGCGCGCCACGCGCTGGGGATCAGCTACTGCCCGCAGGAACGGCCCGTGTTCGATGATCTCTCCGTGCGTGACAATCTCACGCTGATGCGGCCCGACCGCGATCTTGCACCGTTTGCGGATTATTTCGCGCGCTTCCCGATCCTGGCGCGAAGGTTGGAGCAACACGCCGGCACGCTCTCGGGCGGCGAAAAGAAGCTGCTCTCGCTCACGCGCGGCCTCGCCGAAGGGCAGCCGGTGATCCTGCTCGATGAGCCGAGCGAGGGCGTGCAATGGGAGAACATCCTGCACATGGCCGCGCTGATCGAGGAGCGAAAAGCCGCCGGCACGGCACTGATCGTCGTCGAGCAGAACCTCGCATTCGCCGAACGCATCGCCGACCACTATCTGGTCATGGACCAGGGCCGCACCGTTCTGGTGGGCCCACGTGGCGAGATCGATCGCGCCCGGCTGTTGGTTCACCTCCAGGTGTGATCTTTTCCTGAAGAGCCCCCCCCACCCCTGACCCCTCCCCGCCACTCGCTGCGAGAGTGGGGGGAGGGGAACCATACCGCAATGTTTCCGGTGTGGCCTACTCCAACCCCGTGGGCACGTTTTTGTTCTCGCTGGTGAGCTTCATGCCGGACATCTGCGCCATCGTCTCCATCAGGGTGGCGAAGTCCTTCTGCAAATACTCCTCCCCGTCGGGGCGTAGCATGGCGGCGCCGATGTGGGCCTGCAGCAACTCGCGCGTTGCCGCCGTGATCGGCATCGGCACGTCGTGCTCGCGGCCGAGCTCGAGCCCGAGATCGAGATCCTTGCGCAGCAGCTCCGGCGTAAACGTCGTGGTCCAATCAAGATTGACCAGCGCCGGCGATTTGTAGCCCGTGAACATCGAACCCATGACGCCATTGTTCATGAAGGCCAGGAAGGCGTGACGGGGTACGCCCATCTTGTTGGCGAGCAGCGTGATCTCGATCAGGTTCTCGATCACGACGCCGAGCATCACGTTGTGGGCGATCTTGCATACCCGCGCGAGCTCGCCGTCGCCGACGTAGGACACGCCCTTCGGGGCAAACACCTCGATCAGCGGCGTCACGGACTTGCACACCGCCTCGCGTCCGGAGATCACGGCGGAGAGCTTACCGGCTTTGATCACCTTGGCGTTGCCGCTCACCGGCGAGGCGACGAAATCCGATCCGCGCTCCTTCAGTTTGGCCCGGATCTCCGCCGACTCCGACACCGCGATGGTCGAGCAATCGACAATGATCGGCGGAACCTTATCACCGGTCGCGGCGCCGTTCGGTCCAAACAGGACTTCCTTGAGGTCCTTGCCGGCGGAGACGATCGAGAACAACACGTCAACGCCGCCGAGATCGACCGGCTTATCGACCACCTTGCCGCCCTTGGCGGCGAGCGGCTCGGCCTTGGCGCGGGTGCGGTTCCAGATGGTGACGTCATGGCCGGCCTTGATGAGCCGTTCGGCCATGGAAAAGCCCATCCGCCCCATGCCGATCCAGCCCAGCTTTTGCGTATTGGCCATGCGCGTCTCCTCATGATGAAATTGGCTAAGTCGCCTCAGCGATAGCCAGCGGCGTCCGGGCTGGCAACCACCCTACTCGTCCCGGCCGGCGATTTCGGCCTGCCACGGGGCGACGCGGCGCTCGACCCAGCCGATCAAGGCGTTGAGCCCGATCGCCAGCACCATCAGCACGACAATCGGCACGAACATGGTGGCCGTATCGAAGTTGTTGGCCGAGTTGATGATGATGGCGCCGAGGCCGGAGATCGAGGTGAAGAACTCGGCGATCACCATCGCCACCACGGCGCGCCCAACTGCGAGCCGGATCCCGGCCATGATATAGGGCAAGGTCGCCGGCAGCACGATCCGCCACAGGATCACGAGGTTGGGCGCAACAAACGCCTTGCCGACATCGATCAAACTTTTCGGCACGGCGGCAACCCCGAGCCAGGTGTTGATGCAGATCGGGAACACCGACATCAGGAATACGACGGCCGCTTTCACCGCAAACCCGAGCCCAAGCCAAAGCACCAGTAATGGCACCAGCGCCACGAGCGGCATCGCGTAGCCGGCCGTGACGTAGATGCCGAGCCCGGCTTCGGCGACGCGGAACCGGCCGATCAACAACCCGAGCGGAACCCCGAGTATGATCGCCAGCACATAGCCGGCCACGAACGGCTGCAGGCTCTCTAGCAAAGCCGTGCCGAGCTGGCCGGAGCGGGCCAGTTCAACGAACGCGAGTGCAATCGCACTCGGATAGGAACCGAACACCGGGTTGACGTCGCGGCCAAACCACTCCCAGACCAGCAACACCAATGCGACCGAGGCAACCGTAATCAGCCACGAGGGTACGCGCCGGCGCGGCCGCTCGCCCGCTTCTTCGCCCCGCGCCGATCTGTCGGTGAGCACGTCAGCCATGATCGCTGCTCAATGCTGCGTCGGCGCATGCAGCGCCTGCCAGACGTGGTAGCGCGCATCGGCGAACGCCTTGGTGCCGCGCACGCTGCCCAGATCGCCGCGCGGACGCGGCAGCGGCACGTCCATGATTTCCTGCACGGCGCCGTCGCGGAGCACGACGATGCGATCGGCGATCAGCACCGCCTCATCGAGATCGTGTGTGACGAACAGAATCGTCTTGCCGGTGCGGGTGTGAATCTCCAGAAGCTCGCCCTGCAGCGCTTCGCGCGTCTGCGCGTCGAGCGCGCCAAACGGCTCATCCATCAACAACACTTTCGGATCGATGGCGAGCGCGCGGGCGATACCGACACGTTGCTGCATGCCGCCGGAGAGCTGGTGCGGGCGTCGGCTGCCCGAGCCATCGAGCCCAACCAGATTGAGATAGCGCTGGACGGTCGTTTGCAACTCGCTCCCGCGCACGCCCTTCATTTCCAGGCCGAACATCACATTCTGCGCGGCGGTGAGCCACGGCAACAGGGCGGCGTGCTGGAACACCATGCCGCGATCATGCCCGCAGCCTTTGACCTCGCGGCCGTCGACCAGCACGCGGCCGCTGCTCGCGCTCTCGAGCCCCATGGCGATGCGCAGCGCCGTGGTCTTACCGCAGCCGGACGGACCGATCAGCGCAACGATCTCGCCGTCGTCCACGGTGAAGCTCACATGCGCCAGCGCCTGCACACTCTGCTGCTCGCCGTCGACGCGCAGCGCGAACCGTTTCGAGACGTCGACGAGACTGACACTGCCCATCGTTTCCTCCCGGACTCAGAATAACAGATGACGCGCCTGTGACCGCAACCCCCGGTTTCCAAGCTCCCCCGACTGGACTAGGCTTGCCGCCTTCGCCGCCCCCGGGAGGGACCGCACCTATGACCACCCAGAAAATGTCGCTCAACGTCAACGGCCAGGCGCACCAGATCGAGGCCGATCCGGACATGCCGCTGCTCTATGCCCTGCGCAACGATCTCGGCCTCAACAATCCACATTTCGGCTGCGGGCTCGCGCAATGCGGCGCCTGCACGGTGCACCTTGATGGCCAGCCGATCCGCTCCTGCATCACGCCAGTCTCGGCGGTCGGCGGAGGCAAGGTCGTCACCTTGGCCGGCCTCGGCACACCGGAGCACCCGCATCCACTGCAGACCGCCTACGTAGAGGAAGAGGTGCCGCAGTGCGGCTACTGCATCAACGGCTGGCTGATGACTGCCGCCGCGTTCCTGCGCGATAACAAGAAGCCGACCGAGGCGCAGATCAAGGAGGCGCTCTCCGGGCTCAAGTGTCGCTGCGGTACGCACATGAGCATCCTGCGCGCGGTCAAGCGCGCCGCCATCATGATGGGTTAGGAGGGCGCCATGACCAAGCACGACAATCCCCGCGCCTTCTCCCGCCGCAGCATCCTCAAGACCGGCGGCGCGCTTGTGGTCTCGATCGGGATGCCGATCGGGCTCGACACGGCGCTGGCGATCGGCGAAGCGCGCGCGCAAGGCGCGCGGCCGCCGCTCACGCCGGACCAGCTCTCCTCCTACATCGCGGTCAACGCCGACGGCACGGTCGCGGCGTACTTCGGCAAGATGGACATGGGCCAGGGCCTGTTCGTCGCCATCGGCCAGATCGTCGCCGAGGAGCTCGACGTGCCGTTCGGGCGCGTCAAGGTGATCATGGGCGACACCGCGACCAGCGTGAACCAAGGTGGCGCCTCCGGCTCGACCGGGATCCAGCTCGGCGGCAAGCAGATGCGTGTCGCGGCGGCGGAAGCGCGCCGTGTGCTGGTGGAGATGGCGGCGGAGAAGCTTGGTGTGCCGGCCGATCAGCTCACTGTTGTTGATGGCGTGGTGCAAGCAAAGGACGATCAGGCCAAACAGGCGAGCTATGCCGAGCTGATCGGCGGACGCTATTTCAACGTCCAACTCGATTGGAACAAACAGGTTGGCAACCTCCTTTACGCGCCCGGCAAGGCGCAGCCCAAGCCTGCCTCCGAGCACAAGATCGTCGGCCAACCGATCAAGCGCGAGGACATCGCACCGAAGGTGTTCTGTCAGGAAGACTTCTGCACCGACGTCAAAGTCCCCGGCATGGTGCATGCTCGCGTGATCCGGCCGCCGGTCGCCGGCGCGACACCAGCACGCATCGATGAAGGCTCGATCAAAGACATTCCGGGCGGACGCGTGGTTCACGACAAGGGCTTCCTCGCCGTGGTGGCCGACACCGAGTGGGGCGCCATCCAGGCGATGCAGCAGCTCAAGGTCGATTGGTCGGACACAACGCCGCCATTTCCTGATCAGGCCGCATTGTTTGATCACATCCGCCGCGCGCCCGTGCGCCATGCCGAGACCGAAGGCAAGGAAACCGGCAACGTCGCCGAGGCGTTCCGCACCGCCGCGCGCGTGATCGAGGCAGAATACGAGTGGCCATTCCAGTCGCATGCCTGCATGGGCCCGGCCTGCGCGGTGGTTGAGATCAAGGACGGCCAGGCGACGTGCTGGAGCGGCTCGCAGAAGCCGCACTTCGTGCGCGACGGCACCGCTCGCACCCTCGACATGCCGATGGAGAAGGTCCGGGCGATCTGGAAGGTCGGCCCCGGCTCCTATGGCCGCAATGATGCCGACGATTGCGCGGCCGACGCAGCTGTTATCGCGCAGGCGATCGGCAAACCGGTGCGCCTGCAATACATGCGCGAGCAGGGAACCGGCTGGGACCCCAAGGGCCCCGCATCGATCCACCGCGCCCGTGCCGCGATCGACGCCAGCGGCAAGGTCGTGGCCTACGAGTTCACCAGCAAGGGCTTCTCCCGCATCGACGTGCAGACCAACGGCGGCATGCCGACGGACACGCTCGCCGGCCAGTTGCTCGGCGTGCCGCTGGTAGTGAATGACGGCTTTGGCGTGCCGGCGGAGTCCTACGCCTTCGACAACAAGAAACTGTCCTGGGAGACGATCGCGCCGCTGCTCGACCGCGGCTCGCCGCTGCGCAGCGCGCACCTTCGCGACCCGGTCGGACCGCAGGTTCATTTCGCGAGCGAATCCTTCATGGATGAGGTCGCGGCGGCGCTCAATGTCGATCCGGTGGAGTTCCGCTTGCGCCACGTCAAGGCGCCGCGCGACATCGCGGCCATCAAGGCGGTAGCGGAGAAAGCCGGCTGGGTCAGCCGGCCGTCGCCGCGCCGCGACCAGACCGGTAACACGGTGAGTGGCCGCGGCATCGCCTACTCGCAGCGCAACGGCACCATCGTGGCGATCGTCGCTGAAGTTGATGTTGATCGCTCCACCGGCAAGATCTTCGCCCGCAGGTTTACGGTCGCCCACGACTGCGGGCAGATGATCAACCCGGACGGCCTGACCAAGACGATCGAGGGCAACATCGTGCAGGGCGTCAGCCGCACCTTGTGGGAAGAGGTGAAGTTCGACCCCAAGAATGTCACCAGCGTCGATTGGCTGACCTACCCGATCCTCGACATCACCGAGACGCCGGAGGTGATCGACGTGGTGTTGATCAACCATCCCGAGCTGCCACCGTCTGGCGCCGGCGAGCCATCGATCCGGCCCGTCGCGGCGGCGATCGCCAACGCGATCTTCGATGCGACCGGCGTGCGCATCCGGCGCGTGCCGTTCTCGCCCGACCGGGTGAAGGCAGCGCTGTCGTGATCATCCGGTCGCTAGAGACGGCGCTCGAAGCCATCCACGACGGCGCCGTCCTGGCGGTGCCGCGCGAACAGTCCGGCGTCGCCATGGCGGCGACGCGGGCGCTGATCCGGCGCGGCGTCGGACGCCTGCATCTGGTGGCGCTACCAACCTCGACCCTGCAGGCCGATTTGTTGATCGGCGCCGGCGCGGTGGCGACGCTCGAGACATCGGCCGTCAGCCTCGGTGAGCTGGGACCGGCGCCGAGCTTCACCGCGGCGATCAAAGCCGGCACGATCGTCATGAAAGACGCCACCTGCCCGGCGATCTACGCCGCCCTGCAGGCGGCCGAGAAGGGCATTCCGTTCATGCCGCTACGTGGCCTGATTGGTTCCGACCTGCTGGCGCACCGACCCGAATGGCGGGTCATCGACAATCCGTTCGGGACTAATGATCCGGTCGTACTGCTACCGGCCATCAAGCCGGACGTAGCATTGTTTCATGCACCGATGGCAGACGCGCAGGGCAACGTCTGGATCGGCCGCCAGCGCGATCTCTCTACGCTTGCGCACGCGGCCGAACGGACCATCGTCACAGTCGAGCGCCTGCACGACGGCAACCTGCTCGATGATCCGGTGCTTGCCGCCGGCACGTTGCCGGGCTTCTACATCGAGGCAGTGGCGCTCGCCCCGCGCGGCGCCTGGCCTTTGCCGCTGCCCGATCACTATCCGGCTGATACCGCGCATCTCGCCGAGTACGCCAAGATGGCGGCGACGGCGGCCGGGTTCGACAAATATCTCATGAACCACGTCTATGAGCAGCGCGCCGCATGAGCGGGCCGTTCCGTGATGAAGAGCTGCTCGCCGCGCACGTCGCCGATCTGATCGGCGACGTGCGCCATGTGGCGGTCGGCAATGCCTCGCCGATCCCCGCCACGGCGGCGCTGCTGGCGCGAGCACGCGGCAAGGGGCGCCCGTACGTCTCGCTCCTAGGTAGCCGCCGGCACACGTTCTTCACCGACGGCGGGGTCGAATTGTTTGATTGCGCCGGCCAAGGCCGCATCGACGTGTTCTTCCTGTCCGGCGGACAGATCGACGGCGAAGCCAACATCAACCTGGTGAGCATCGGCGACCACGACAAGCCGACTGCGCGGTTTCCCGGCTCGTTCGGCTCCGGCTATCTCTACTACGTTGTGCCGAAGGTCATCCTGTTCCGCACCGAGCACTCGCGCCGCACTCTGGTGCCGAAAGTCGATTTCATCAGCGCGCCGGGCGCGAGCGATCCCAACGTCTACCGCACCGGCGGACCGATTTGTTTGATCACCAACCGCTGTCTGTTTGATTTCGATCGCGCGAGCCGCCGCTTCCGGTTGGCGAGCCTTCATCCGGGCCACAGTCTGGATGAGGTGATCGAGCACACCGGGTTCGATTTCGATCAGCCGGACGCGGTTCCGATAACAAAGGCGCCCGACGCCGCGACCTTGCGGCTGCTGCGCGAGGTCGTGGCGCCAGAGGTGGCGGAGGTGTATCCGCAATTTGCCGCGCACGTGTTTGGCTTCACGCGCGCCGCGTAGAAACCACAAAAGCGAGGGCCCGGGCGGAGCTACCTCTCCCCGCTTGCGGGGAGGTCGACTTTCGAGCGCAGCGAAGAAAGTCGGGTGAGGGGGCCTCTCCAAGCGCTCAGACTCGCGGAGAGGCCCCCTCACCCGGCGCTTCGCGCCGACCTCTCCCCGCAAGCAGGGAGAGGTGAAGATCGCGCTGCCGAGCATCGGCGCCCAGCTAGTTCGACCAAGCAGAGTTATGCTAGCGTTGCCGGACCAGTGCCAAGCGAGTTCGTCCGCGAGCAATAAGCCGGTTCCGAGCCGGCGGGAGGAAGCGATGGCAGACCAGGTGCAATGGCATCTTTCCGGTGACTATTTCGAGAATTGCAGCTGCGACGTCGTGTGTCCGTGCCTCGTGTCGACGGCGGCCCCGTTGACCGCGCGACCGACCCAGGGCTTCTGCAACGTGCCGCTGATCTTCCACATCGACGGTGGCCGCTATGGCGACATCGCGCTCGACGGACTGAATGTACTGGTGATCCTGCACGCCCCGGGGGTCATGGCCGAGGGAAACTGGTCGGTCGCGACTTATGTCGATGAACGCGCCGACGATAAGCAGACTGAAGCCCTCGCAGCGATCTTCTCCGGCGCGGCCGGTGGTCCCATGGCCGCGTTCACGCCGCTGATCAGCAAGAACCTGGGCGTGCGGAAAGTCCCGATCACGTTCCGCATCAATGGCAAGACACGGTCCGCGGAAATTCCTGGCGTCCTCCATATGTCCGTCGATCCGTTGCCGACCATGCATCCGAGCGGAGAGATGTGGGCGAACATCGGCCATCCGGTCAGCCCCGACAGAATGGTCATGGCCGTCGGCGCTGCCGGCAATACGTTCAGCGATCATGGCATGCGCTGGGATAATTCC
>JAFAXD010000107.1 GCA_019241285.1 Xanthobacteraceae bacterium
CGCGCAGGCCCAGGATGCCGATTTGGTGTTGCTGAACGGCAAGATCGTCACGTTGGCAGCCCGCGATGATATCCAGGAAGCCTTGGCAATCCGGGACGGCAAGGTGCATACCAAAGGAATTGATCGGTCTGCCGCACATTCTGTACGCCGCGATTGACGTATCCCAAAAGATGAACGTTGTCGTTCAAATCGTAGCGGACACCAATCCCGAGTGATGTCGTGGGGCGTCCGCCGATTGTGTCCGGAGTCTGATGAAATATTTCCAGCCCGAGCTGCAATTTTGGTGTGACCTGGCGCGCCAGGACGGCCCCCATCTCGCAGAAGTTCTGCGAAAGGCCTCCTTGATTGCGTTCGCAGCCGCCGCCGCCAAATGCTGACCACTTGTCCCAGTCTTTCTCCAGCCAAAACGGAACAAGCAAAGCAGCATGCCGTTCGCCGACAGCGGAGGAGGCGCTCGGAAGGAACACGCGCGGGAAGATTGCCACATCAACCCCGGCCACGTCTTGTGTGAGAAAGCGATATTTGGCTGCCAACTCGACCTGGCCGAGGCCCGCAACCGGTGCGCCCGCCGTGGGAAATACATAGCCGGCCGGGACAACCGCGGTCAGTTGAAGATTTGGCGCTCCCCCGTAGTTGAAATCGATGCCGGCTTCACCGTTCGTTCCATCTTGGGTCACGGTCCCATTTGAGAATGTATAAATCTCGAAATGCTTGTAGTCCGTTGGTTCAGGATCGTCGGACAGGTAAGGCGGACCTGCCATAGCCGGGCCCAACAAACCCAGCGACAGCAGTCCGGCAAATGCGAGCGACCCAAGCGGCGCCGATTTCACGCTCCCGCACCAGTCGGGAATGTGAAACCGAAACCCGGCAAGCGAGTCGGGAGACATCATCTCATCGCGCATGAGGTTGCGTGGATGGGCCAGGGTGCTGCCCGGCGCGTTGCGGTAATATGGCCAGGCAGGCGATGATGAACACCGTTATCACCGCCGAGGCGAGCGGGCGACTGAGCGCGAGGCCTCCATTGGTCACTGGCTTGTCAAGGAAATCTCCGACCGTCGCTCCGAGCGGGCGGGTCAGAATAAACGCGATCCAGAACAGGAGGACGCGCGATACGTTCGTGTAGAAGTAAAGCGCGGCAACCACCAACAGCGCCACTGCGAACACCAAGGCGCCGCCCTCGTAACCGAGCCCGCCCGTATCGGCAATCCAATCGCCAAGCGCAGTCCCGAGCGTTTGCGAGAACGTGATCGCAGCCCAGTAGAATGCCTCGACCTTCGGCGTGCTGACCGTGTTCACGGAGATCGTGCCCTCCGACCAGTACCAGAGGGCGAGCACGGCGATAAGGCAAATGAGCAGTAATGATGATCCGCCCGTATAGCCGATGCCCAGCGAGCGATCGGCGAAGTCAGCCATGGTGGTGCCGAATGTGGTCGAAGCCACGATCGTCGCCCAGTACAGCAGAGGATGGAACCTCTTCGCCAGGATCTGCGCGACGACGAGCACGATGAGCAGGCCGGCGAACAGGACCGTTCCGGCGAGGTACCCCCAATCGAGAGTCATCGTGATCGAATCGCCGCCCGTCTCGCCCAGGGTTGTTGCCGCGATCTTGATGATCCAGAAACCAAGTGTCACTTCGGGGACCTTGGCCAGGGCCTGTTGTTTCAACGTTTCGTGCATGCATGCATCCTGCTGGTGTCCTGGGATTACCCCGACCGGTTTCCGGCCCCTGTTATGGTCCGTGACTTAGATGAGGATTAGCGCCGTAAGGCATCGTGCACGCTGCATTACGCGCATTTTCTCACGTTGCGGCACCAGCGACAGGCAGGCTTATGTTGACTCGCAGTCCGCGATCAGGCGCCGCGATGTTCTCCAGTGTAATGGAGCCAGAAAGGCTTTCGACGATTCGCAGAACGATCGAGAGGCCAAGGCCGCTCCCTTGAGTGCCTGCGTGGCTGCCGCGATAAAATGGGTCGAATACGCGAATAAGATCGTTGCTGGGGATGCCGGGCCCCGCATCTTCGATACAAAGAACCCCGCGCATCCCCTCGCGGAACAGACTGATGTCAATCTGGCCGCCGTCCGGGCTGTGGCGAATAGCATTGTCGACCACGTTGCGGACCAGCACAGCCAGTGCAGTCGCATCGGCTGCAATTGATATGTCTTCGATCAGTTTGAATCCGAGATCGATCGACCGATCTCGCGCCAGCGGCAGCAAATCCGCCACCACGTCCTTGACGACTTTGTCGAAAGGCGTGCACGCCGTATGCGGTAACGACGTGCTTTCGTATTTCGCAAGGGCGAGAAGTTGCTCCAACAGATGCGCGGTGCGGCGAATTCCCATTTCGAGTGCTGCCAGGCGCTCGTGACTCTCTGGTGGGAGGTCCGCGTGAGCAAGGTTTTCGGCCTGCAGCCTCAGGGCAGTGATGGGCGAACGAAGCTCATGAGCCGCATCGGCAACGAAACGTCGCTGCTGCTCAAACATCCTTGCGATGCGCTCGAGCAATCGATTGATCGACTCGATAAACGGACGCAATTCGTCGGGCATTCCATCGATCGGGAGCTTCGCCAAATGGTTCGACTCTTTGGCATCGAGGCGGGCGGCAAGCCGGGACACTGGCCGAAAGCTATAGTTGATCACCAATGCGACCAGCAGCATCAGGCACGGAATCAGCGCCGCCAGGGGCAAAACGGTGCGCAAGGCGCTATCGCGAGCAACTTCATCCCGGTATGCGGTCGTTTGACCAATCGCGACGCGGCTGCCGTCCGGTCGGATGCGGATGAGAATGCGCCACCGGTTGTTGCTATCCGAGATGGTGTGCAAACCGGCGGTGATGTCGGGCGACAAATGCGGCAACTGTGCGGGTCGGTTATCTCCCCGCGCCGGGTTCAGCTCTTCGATCGTGACCCTTGCCTCAGCATCGACACCCCGCTCGACGGGCGGCGCAGTATCAAGGCGATGATATACGGCAAGTGCTCCGATCTGGAGGAGGATCGCATCTTGCAGCTCGATCGCTTCAGCAAACGCCCAGCGAAATGCAAGGGCTCCTGCGGCCAATCCCGCCGCCAGAACAAACGCGGCGATTGCCGCAAAAAGGCGCGTCCGGAGCGAGGAGATCATGACGGCCGGTCAACCATCCACCCGACCCCTCTGACATTGCGAATGGCGGCTGCCCCAATTTTCTTGCGGATGGCGTGAATCAAAAACTCGACCGCATTGCTTTCAACCTCCTCGTTCCACCCGTAGATGTGGCGCTCAAGATCGGCCCGCGACAGGATGGTGCCCGGGCGCGTCAATAATGCGCGAAGAAGCGCGAATTCGCGCGCGGTCAAGCGGCAAGTACTACCGGACGCGCTGACCTCGAATGTAGCCGGATTAAGCTCGAGGACGCCATTGCTCAAGATTGGCGATGCGCCACTCCCCTGTCGTCGCAGAGTCGCGCGCATGCGCGCGAGGAGCTCGCGGATTTCAAATGGCTTGACCAGATAGTCATCAGCACCGACATCAAGCCCGGTAATTCTATCTTCGACACCGTCGCGCGCGGTGACGATGATGACTGGAAGCTGGCGGCCACCCTTACGAAAGCGTCTCAGCACGTCGAGGCCCTCGGTAGAGGGCAAACCCAGATCAAGCAGGACAAGGTCATAGGGCTCGACTTCGGCAACTTCGATCGCCGTTGTGCCATCGGTGACCCAATCCACCGCATAGGCAGCATCCTTCAGGGCCTGTTCCACCGCAGCCCCGATCATCGGGTCATCTTCTACAAGCAGAATGCGCATCGCGTTCTCGGTGCAACATAACATGGGCGGAAGCTGGATCTCCCGCGTGGCGAAGAAAGAATCTACTCATTCGTACGAACTCTTAGGCAAGACTTAGCTTCAACACGCCCGCAGACCCTGAGGCTTTCTGCCACGCTCACGATCGAGGTGTTTGCTAAGCGGGCCGTTGGCGAAACGCTGCCGGCGGTTCGTGCGGCGGCCGCGCATCCACGAAACGATCGACGATTGGAGCAAGGCGCTCGGGATGAGCCGGCGGGCCTTCACGCGCCTGTTCCGGCGCGAGACCGGCCTCAGTTTCATGGCCTGGCGCCAACAGGCTTGCCTGCTGTGCGCGATGCCCCGGCTCGCCGCGGGCGAACCTGTGACGAGCGTTGCAATCGATCTCGGTTACGAAAATCCGGCCGCGTTCATGCTCATGTTCAAACGCGCCTTTGGCAGTCCGCCACTCACCTACCTCGGGCTCAGAAATACCGAGGCGCGCAACTGATCCGAGGTCCTCCGGTATCGGGGCCGATCGTTGACCTAAAAATGCGCCGTTTGTCTACGGCTGCGCGCTTGACGGCGCGACGACCTCGCCATTATCATGAGACAACTGTATCATGAACGAAATAAGGGGAGGGTTCGATGCCGTATGTGCCGCCGCCGCGGCGTGCCGCTCACCAAAGGATCGCTGAGCGCAATGAGCGCCTGACCCGAGTCGGCCCCGGCACCCCGATGGGCAACTATATGCGCCGGTTTTGGCATCCGGTTGCTGCTACAGCTGAGCTCCGCAGGGACGCCGAACTCCCGGTCATTCCGGTGCAAATCCTCGGTGAGCGTCTTGCTTTGTTCCGCGCGGAGGATGGCGGGCTCGGACTCGTGGCCGAACGCTGCCCGCATCGCGGCGCGGCCTTGTCCTATGGCATGGTCGAGGACGATTGCATCCGCTGCCCCTATCACGCCTGGAAATTCGACAGACAGGGACGCTGCATGGACCAGCCCGCAGAGCCGGACGACAACCCGCTCAAACGTGAGATCAGGATCAGCGCCTACCCGGTTCAGGAGGTTGGCGGCCTCATCTGGGCCTACCTTGGCCCGTTGCCGGCGCCGCTGCTGCCGCGTTGGGAATTCGTCGTGCGCGAAGATTATGAGCAGGATGTCGGCATCAGCCGACTGCCGTGCAACTGGCTGCAGGTCGCTGAAAACACCATGGACCCCGTGCACATCGAGTTCCTGCACATGATGTACACGAACTACGTTCGCAAGCGCAAAGGCCTGCCTGTCATTCCTTTGCGCAAGCACAAGAAGCTCGAATTCGAGCTGTTCGAATACGGCATCATCAAGAAGCGCTTATGGGAAGGCGACTCGGAGGACTCCGAGGAATGGAGAGTTGGCCACCCACAGATCTTCCCGTGCACCGCACAGGTCTCATATCACGACGGCTGGGTTCAATTTCAGATCCGCGTGCCGGTCGATGACACGAATACCAGGCTCTACTGGTACAATTGCCGGCCGCGCAACGCAGGTCAGCCTCGGCGGTCCGAGGTCCCGATGTGGGAAAATCCCTGGGCGGGACCCGATGGCAAATACATCCCCGATCAACTGAATGCTCAGGACATGATGGTGATGATCTCGCAGGGCGACATCACCGATCACAGCGTCGAGAATCTGGCGTCGAGCGACCAGGGCGTCGTCATGTATCGGCGCACGCTCCTGGAGCAGATCGAGCGCGTCGAACGCGGTGAGGATCCGCTCGGGGTCATCCGCGACGAGGCAAAGAACACGCCCTGGATCGATCTCCCTATCGAGCGTGAGATTTCCTTCGGCTTCCAGGGAGTGCAAGCCTCGGCGGCTTACGAATTTCCTGAAACCGAACGGCAAAAGCACGAGGCGGAACCGGCGCAGTAGCGCGCCAGACCGGCTCGCGACCCGCATGGGAGGAACAATTGCGACGAAGTGGAGCGCTCATGCTGGCGGCCGTGCTGCTCATCACCGGCGCGGCACTCGCATCCGCGGCGAGCGCGGAGACCTATCCGGCGCGGGCGGTGAAGTTCATCGTGCCCTATCCGCCCGGTGGCGGCAGCGATCTCATGGCGCGCATCCTGGCAGAAAAGTTGCAGCAGCGACTGGGGCAGCCGTTCGTGGTCGAGAATCGCGGCGGTGCGTCAGGCAATATTGGCCTGGAGCTCGCCGCGCGTTCGCCGCCGGACGGATATACGATCGTGTTCAACCCGAATTCGATCGCCATCACGCCGGCGCTGCTCGGCGCGCCCTTCGATCCAGTCAAGGATTTTACGCCGATCATCATGTTGAGCGAGGCACCCATCGTCATTGGGGGCCATCCCAGCCTGCCGATCAAGAGCATTGGTGACTTGATCGCCCATGCCAAGGCCGCTCCAGGCAAGCTCTCCTATGCGTCGTGCGGCACCGGCGGGCTGCAGCACATCGCCATGGAGGCGCTGAAGACACGCGCACAGCTCGACATCACCCACGTTCCGTACAATGGCTGCGGCCAGCCGCTCCCGGACCTGCTGAGCGGCCGCGTGCCGTTGTTCGCCAGTGTCATGAATTCGGTCTCGGCCCCGTTGCAGGAAGGCAAGCTGCGCGCCTATGCGGTCAGCAACGCCAAGCGATCGAGCCTGCTCCCCGACCTGCCGACGGTCGCCGAAACTGGTTGGTCCAGCTTTGCCGTCGACAACTGGATCGGTATGTTCGGCCCGGCCAGACTGCCGGATGACGTCGTGAGAAGGCTCAATTCCGAGGTTGCTGATTTGCTTGGCACACCTCAGATCCGCGAGAAGATGGCTGCGCAATTCCTGGTGCCGGTCGGCGGGTCAGCAGAAGATCTCGCATCGGCGGTCAAAACCGATGTCGCCCGCTACACCAAGATCCTTGCCGAGGCCGGCATCGAGAGATTCAAATAGGGTATCGGCCTTTGTCCGGCGAGCAATCAACGAGCATAGAGCTGGGCGAGCGCGTCGCCAATGCGTGCCGTGTGCTCGGCGCGCTCGATCTCACACCCGGCACCCTCGGTCACGCCAGTGCGCGCATCCCGGGAACCGACCGCATCCTTATCCGGGCGCGCGGGCCAGCCGAGCTTGGTATGCGCTACACAAGCGCCGATCAGGTCATCGAGATCACGATGGACGGCCGACGCACGGCTGCCGCGGACGCCGCTGCCCGAGATGGCCTTGCCGCGCCGCTGGAAGTCCATATCCACACTGAGCTCTACCGCGCACGGCCTGAGATCCATGGCGTCGTTCACGTCCACCCGCAGATTCCGGTCCTGCTCAGCATCTGCGATCAGCCGCTGCAGCCGATCTATGGGGCATACGATCCACACGGACTGCGGCTGCTGCTCGACGGCGTGCCTACATTCGATCGCAGCATCCTGATCGATACCCCCGCGCTGGGACGCGATTTTGCCGCGGTCATGGGCAAGGCCCGCGCCTGCATCATGCGCGGACACGGCCTCACGACGGCGGCGAACAGTGTCGAGGAGGCGGCCCTGGCCGTGATCCACCTCAACGAGCTTGCGACCATGACCTATCGCGCGCAGCTGCTTGGCAACGTCCGGCCAATTGCGCCGGACGAACAGCAAGCATTCCGCGCCATGGATATCGACGCCGGGTACGGCGATCTCAGGCCCGGCATCCCGAGCGGGAGAGCCGTGAGCCTGTGGCGCTATTTCGATCGACGCGCTCGGGATCTTGCACCGCCTGGCTGAGCCTCGCGACAAGAAGCAGCTTCGCCCAGGGCGGCGTCGAGCAGAAGCCGCGCGGCCCAGCGCTTCGTCTCGGTTGCCTGCTGCGGCGTCATCTGCAGAACATCGCACAACACGATGACGGACTCGATCCCACACATCAGGCTCAAAGCCGCGATCAGTCGCTGAAAGCGCTTGCCACCCAGATTGTCTCTGAGCTCAGCGAGAGCCGCGGAGAGCCACTCACGACGAAACTGTGGCCGCCGCGGCCGTGAACCAGTGTCCCGGCTCGGCGTCTCGAGCGACAACCGCAGCAGCGACCTGAACTCGGTCTCATGCGCCGCTACCATTTTGTCACTGCCGACGATCAGCGCGTCGAGCTTGTTCTGGGGTGAGGCGCTGCCGCCCGCAACCTGATCGAGCGCGCTGGTCTCGATGCGGCCTGCGGCAAAGAGCGTGGCCTGCGCCCGCAACAACTCAGGCGTCGAGAAGTAACGGTACGCGGTGGGCCGACTCACGCCCGCGCGGTCGGCGACGTCAGGCACGGAGAAAGCCTCACCCCGACGGATGAGCTCCGCTGCGACACTGACCAGCGCATCGCGGGTCCGGAGTTTCTGGTTGACACGCCCGATGCTGAGATTGGCGCGGGTGCGCGGCTCGGACGTGCTGCTCGCTTGAACCAGCCGGCGTGGACGGGCCGGCTTACGCTGGGGGCGTTTCATGTGCACGGGCTCGTGGCAAACGACAGATCAGGACGGACGAGCTTTAACGGCCAGGTCCCGAGGGGTCCAGCCACGCCACCGCTTGCGCCCTGCCGCGAATTCGTGAATGCATCGGCGGAATGTTCAGACAATCTTGGAGGTGGACGCAGCCCCGGTCGAATTCGCTACGCTGAGGTAATAACAACTAATCCACGATCGCCTGATACACCAGCGCGTTGATCAGGCGGCGGTAGTGCCAGCGGATCGGGCCGGGCGCGTGCGACATGAACACGACGGCGAGCTCCTCGCGCGGATCGGCCCACCAGTTGGTGCCGCTCATGCCCGGCCAATTGAACTCGCCGACCGAGCCAAGCAATGGCGTGATGCCCGCCGTGGTGCGGATCGCAACACCTAATCCAAACCCGTAGCCGGCGCGGGTCGGATCCGCCTCGGCGATCAGGTTCACGACGTCCGGGCCAAGCTGATTGGACAGCATGTACTCGACGGTCTTGCGGCCGAGAATGCGCGTGCCGGCAAACTCGCCCTTGGCGAGCAACATGAGGGCAAGGCGCGGATAATCAGAAGCGGTCGAAACCGCGCCGCCGCCGCC
>JAFAXD010000128.1 GCA_019241285.1 Xanthobacteraceae bacterium
AGCTCCGCCGCGTCGATCATGCCTTGATCTTCCGACAGCGGGATGAACGCGCCCGAGAGCCCGCCGACATAGCTTGACGCCATGGCGCCGCCTTTCTTAACCGCGTCATTGAGCAAAGCGAGCGCCGCGGTCGAGCCGTGAGTGCCGACGCGCTCGAGCCCGATCTCTTCCAGGATTCGCGCGACGCTGTCACCTTCAGCCGGCGTCGGCGCGAGCGAAAGGTCGACGATGCCGAACGGAATCCCCAACCGGTTCGCGGCCGCGCGGCCAACCAACTCGCCGGCGCGCGTGATTTTGAATGCGGTGCGCCGGATGATCGCTGTCAGCGTGCCGAAGTCGACGTCGCCCGCCGCCTTGATGGCGCGGTAGACGACGCCGGGTCCGCTCACGCCGACGTTGACGACACTGTCCGGCTCCGACGTGCCGTGGAATGCGCCGGCCATGAACGGGTTGTCCTCGACTGCGTTGCAGAACACGACGAGCTTGGCGCAGCCGATCGAACCCGCCGCGGCAGTCAGCTCCGAGGTGCGCCGGATCACCTGTCCCATCTCGGCGATCGCGTCCATGTTGAGGCCAGCGCGGGTCGAGCCGACGTTGATCGAGGCGCAGACGCGCTGCGTGCCGGCGAGCGCTGCGGGTAGCGCCGCAATCAGGTTGGTGTCGACGGCGCTCATGCCCTTTTCCACCGAAGCCGAGAAGCCACCGATGAAGTCGACCTTCAGGTCGCGTGCGGCCTGGTCGAGGGTTTCGGCGATGCGGACAAATTCCGCACCGTTGCATTTTCCCGCGATGAGTGAGACCGGCGTCACGGCGATCCGGTTGTTGATGATCGGCAGCCCGAACTCACGCGTGAGATCGGTGCTGACGCGATGCAGGTCTTTGGCGACGCGCGTCACTTTGTCGAAGATATTCCGGCAGAGCGTGCCGGCATCGTCACTCACGCAATCAAACAGACTGATCCCGACCGTGATGGTGCGGATGTCGAGCTGCTCGGTCCGCACCATCTCGATGGTTTCGAGGATCTCCTCACCGGAAAAGTTGAGCTGCCGCATGCGCTAGATCCGATGCATCGCCTTGAAGATCTCTTCGCGCTGGATCTCGACCTTCACGCCGAGGTTCGTGCCTTTGCGCGCCAGGTTGTCCGCCAGCGCTTCGAAAGAGATCGAGGCTGCCGATAAATCCACCATCATGATCATGGTGAAGAACTCGCGGATCACCGACTGGCTGATGTCGAGAATATTGACGTTGGCCTCGGCAATCACATTGGCGATCCCGGCGATGATGCCGACCCGGTCAGAGCCGATGATGGTCACGATGGCGCGGCCGGAGAGCGGGGCCGGATGGGCCGCTGGTTGAGGTCCGGGATCCGTGTTTCGAGTTGGTCGAGGCGAACGGGGACTTTTCATGGACGAGGCATTCTGCCGATTCGGGTTCGGCTATTGAACGCCTCGAGGACCTGGGGTCAAGCGTCGGCAACGCCGGTTAGCGTGAGCTGGCAAGGCCCGCCGCGGTGCACTTCCCGAGCGCCCAGCGGGCGTTCTTGCGCACCTCCGGATCCGGATCATTCACCACCGCCTCGAGCAGCGGCCGAGCCGCCGGATCAGCGATCTCGCCGAGCGCGGCCGCCGCCTCCTTGCGCAGATTGGCCTGAGGATGCGCGAGGCTCGGGGCAATGGCCGGGATTGCACGGGCCACCTTGAGCTTGCCCAGGCTGCGCACGGCTTTAAGCCGCACCTGCCAGAACTCATCGTTTAGCGCCTGGACCAGCGCGTCCGCGACTTGCCGTCCGAACTTGCTGCTGCCCATTGTCTCCGCCGCCACTTCGCGAACCATCCAATCGGTATCGGCGAGCGAACGCGCGATCGCGTCCGCCGCCGATTTGGTGGTGGAGAACGCAAGCGCGCTGACCGCCGCCCGGCGCACGTTGCGATCGGCGTCCGTCGCCGCCGCAGTCAGCGCCGGGATTGCTTCTTCAAGCTTGAGAAAGCCGATCACGCCGATCGCCTGAACGCGGACCGAGGCGTCGGGATCGCGCAGCGCGTCCAGCGCCGGCTTGAGCGCATCGCGGCGCCGCACTTCTTTCAGTGCGCGCAATGCGCTCATGCGCACAAACGCGTCGGCGTGGGTGACGAGAGGCAGAATGGGATCGGCGCTCGCCGGATCCTTCAACTCCGCCATGCTGTTGCTGGCTGCCAAAGCGACCGGCTGCTCGGGATCAATCAGAAGGGCTGCCAGCGCGGCCGCCACGGCAGGGCCATCAAACTCGCCGAGCGCCAGCGCCACCTGCTCCCGCACGCCGGGGTCAGGATCAGCGAGCAGCGTCTCGAGATAGCGGATCGCCGCCGGGTCGCCGGAATTGCCCAAATCGATGACCGCAACGCGGCGCTCGGCTGGATCCGCCGCCTGCAGCCGGCTGCCGATGTCATCGATATCGTCGTAGGTCTCGAACAACTCGGGCATGGCTCACCGCAGCAGATAGGGAATGTTCACTTTCACGGCGCCGGTCGGGCAATCGGTCTCGCACGGCATGCAATACCAGCACTCGTCGTAGGCCATGTAAGCCTTCTTGGTCATGTCGCTAATGCGCAGCACGTCGAGCGGACAGACATCGACGCACACGGTACAGCCTTTATCGGCAATGCATTTCGCGTCGTCGACGACGACGGGAACTGAGGTATGAGTGGTAGCGAGAGGCATCGGGTGGTGTCTCCATTTGTCTCAGGCGTGCGCCCGGATGCGCTGCTTGTCGTAGAGGTCCTTCTCTTCGTCACCGATCGGGACGATGTAGGGCGCGACTGGGCGCTTCTCGCTGGTCATGCGGCCGTTCTGTTTGCTCAAGAGCGTGTGGCAGAACCAGTCGTCGTCGTTCTTGTCCGGATAGTCGGTGCGTAGGTGATAGAGGCCCCAGCGGCTTTCGGCACGGTAGAGCGACGCGTGCGCGGCCATGTCGGCGCAGTCGAGAATCGATTGCGCTTCCAATGCGCGCAGCAGTTCGTGCGCATTGCCGGCGATCATCTGCTGCTCCATGTCGTCGCGCACTTCCGCCAGGCGCCGCTGCGCCAGCTCGTATTTGCGCGTCACCTTGGGGGGTTGCAGATAATCGTTCACCAGCCGGCGCGTCTTGAATTCGATCTGGTTTGGCGGAATTCCGTCGTCGCGGCGCGTCGGCGCCAATACGCGCTCGCGCTCGCGCTCGACCTGACCTGCATCGAATGCGGCGAAATCGATATTCTGCGCGTAGGTCATGGCATCCTCGCCCGCCACCGACCCGTTGGTGAACGCGCCGAGCATGTAGTTGTGCGGAACGCTTGCCATATCGCCTGCCGCATAGAGGCCGGGCACCGTGGTGCGGGCAAACTCATCGACAAACACGCCGGATGCACTGTGGCCCGAGCAGAACCCGATCTCGGAGATGTGCATCTCCACCATGTCGCGGCGATAGTCTGTCCCGCGGCCGTCGTGAAACAATCCGCGCGTCGGCCGCTCTACGTTGTGCAGGATCGATTCGATCTCGCTGATGGTGTTCTCATGCAGATGGTTGAGCTTGAGGAACACCGGGCCCTTGCCGGACTGCAGCTCGTTATAAAACTCAAGCATCATCTGGCCCGACCAGTAGTCGCACTCGATGAAACGCGAGCCTTGGTTGTTGGCTGTATAGGCGCCGAACGGCCCTGCCACGTAGGCGCAGGCGGGGCCGTTATAGTCCTTGATCAGCGGATTGATCTGGAAGCACTCGAGGTTCGCGAGCGCCGCACCCGCGTGATAGGCCATGGCGTAGCCGTCGCCCGAGTTGGCCGCGTTCTCGTAGGTCCCGAACATGTAGCCCGATGTCGGCAGCCCGAGCCGGCCGGCCGCACCCATGCACAGGATCACCGCCTTCGCCTTCAAGATCAGAAACTCGGCGGTGCGGGTGTTCACCGCGATCGCGCCGGCCACTCGCCCATCATCGGCGGTTAACAATCGGGTTGCCATGTAGCGATTGGAAATCAGGATGCGGCTGCGCCGCAGTTGGCGATAGAGCGCCTTCTTGACGGTGTCACCGTTCGGCATCGGCAGCACGTAGGTGCCGAGGTGATGCACCTTTTTCACGGCGAAATCGCCGTTCTCATTTTTCAGA
>JAFAXD010000151.1 GCA_019241285.1 Xanthobacteraceae bacterium
GATCAGCGTGCCGACACCGCCGATCAGGACTGACGGGATCGTGCCGAACCACGCGGCCGTCATGCCAGCGCGAAATTCACCGATCTGATTCGACGTGCCGATGAAGAGCGCGTTCACGGCGCTCACGCGCCCGCGCATCACGTCCGGCGTCTCGAGCTGTATCACCGGCTGGCGCACCACGATGCTCAGCATGTCGGATGCGCCAATGATCACCAACATGGCGAGCGAGAATGGAAACGACGTCGAAAGACCAAACAGGATCGTGGCGATCCCGAACACCGCGACGGCGCAGTACATCGTAACGCCGACGTTCGCTCGCAGCGGCCAGCGCGAGATCACGAACGAGCAGGTGAGCGCGCCGACGGCCGGTGCGGCGCGCATGATGCCCAGTCCCCAGGAGCCGACATGGAAGATGTCGCTCGCGAAGATCGGCAGCAGCGCGGTGGCGCCGGCGAAGATCACGGCGAACATGTCGAGCGACATCGCACCGAGCACGAGCGGATTGTGGCGCACGAAATTGATGCCGGCGAACACCGTCGTGAAGGAAAACGGCACGCGCTTGGGTTCGGTTTTCCTGATCGGGATGCACCAGATCAAAACTGTCGAGCCAACAAACAGAAATGCGCACACCGCATAGACGTAGCTGGTGCCCAGGATCAGCATCAGCCCGCCGATGGCCGGTCCGGCAATGGTCGCGGTCTGCGTCGCCGAGGAGAGCTCGGCGATCACCCGGGGCAGCGCCGTCGGCGGCACGATCGCTGGCGGTAAGGTCTGCAACGTCGTTGCCTCGAACGAGCGCGCGGCCCCAAGCGCGAACACGGCCGCCAGGATCAGGGCCGAAGTCGCGAGGCCCGATGCGGTCGCGAAAGCCAGCACCGCGACTGCGACGGCTTCAACGCCTTGCGCGACCAGCATGATGCGTTTGCGATCATGTTGATCGACCACATGGCCGGCAACCAACACCAGCGCGAATTGCGGAATGAACTGCATCAATCCGACGAACCCGAGTTGCATCGGGCTCGACGTCATCTCGTAGATCTGCCACCCGACCGCGACCACCTGCATCTGATAGGCAACCGAGGTGGAGACGCGCGCGAACCACAGGAGCGTGACGGGCCGGTTGCTGAACAAGGAATATGAAGCGTGCTCGGTGGCCATGTCCGTCCAAAGAGCTTCACACCTGCCAATGTGGAACGTGCTGTCGCGGTGCGGGAAGCGGCGATCCTGCCGCAGGGCGGGGGAGGGCTCCTTTGGGGGTCAGCTCCTGGCCTTTTTCGCCGTGCTGACCGTGGCCTTGCGTAGCAAACTCAGAGCATCGCTCGAATTCGCGACCAGTCGTATGGCGACCACGTGCGCGCTGATCAGGCCCTTCAGGGTAACGTCGCGGAAGAGTATGTCGTTCGTTTCCCGAACGGCCGGGCTCACCCGCTCGATCAGCTTTTCGCCGTTTCGCGTCAATGAGACGAGCACGCTGCGGCGGTCGGTGTGGTGTTTCCGTTTGGCCAGGAGGCCTTTGCCTTCGAGGCGGCCAATCTCCGTCGTCACATGCGTTGAGGCCAGCGCGATGTGCTCTGCAATCTCTTTGATCGTGACGCCATTTGTCTTCTGCAGGGTTGCGGCGCCCATCAGGACGACGAACTGCGAGGACGTCAAACCCGCGAGGCGGGCGAAAGCCTTTCTACACTTCAGAAGTCGTTCGACGCTCAGGATCCACGTGTATATGGCCTCCCGAAAAAGCTGATCCGTACCGTCTTTGAAGAATTCTTCCCGCGAGGTGGTCGGTGGTGGGTGATAAGGCTGCAGCATTTCAAATCCCACACGATTGATTAGGCGGCGCGGCGACAAACGAGCGCTTGGGTCCAGCCCTGTACCACCACAGCATTCCAAACTGCAAGGCAAGCGGGTGAACATATACACTTTGTAGCTAAAAGCGCGAACTGAGTTGCTTCGGCGCTGCGCGCTTCGCGATGACGAGTTCCGGAAACCTGCTCGAACTTGATTTCATCATGTTCTAGGGCGGCCGACTATATCGAGCTTCTGCGCGAAGCCAGCCTGTAAGGCCCAACGGCCCAGTGCAGCGCATCGTCTCGCTTGATAGCAGTCAATTAATTACAGAATGTATATTAATTGTGAATACATCGCGAGGGATCCCGGACGGCGCGGCCGGGGAGGCCACTGATCAGATCGGTGTCCTCGAGTTCAGAGGTTGGATATGAGCGTCGACAAGGACATGTTTGATCTGTTCTGCAAGAAACTCGCGCTGTGCAAAGTGAGCCCCGGCGAGCGGATCGGCATCCTGTCGGAAGATCTGATCCGCAGAGACTACGCGCTCGCCTTCGCTGCGGCGGCCGAGGATCTCGGCGCCGATACCCTTCACGTGAACATCTCGCGCTCAAGGTCGCGAGCTACGTGTATGTCATCCGTGGCGGCTCCATCATCGCGCACGGGAAGACGAGCGATTTAAATGAGGAGAGAGAGCTTTTCCAATCCTACATCGGCTGGTCTGTTCAGCCTCTGAGCCTCATGGCGAGAACCATCCGGAGTTGAGCGCCGTATCGGCCGCAGGGCAGGCACCAAGCATCCACCGGCAACGACATCTTGATGCTGTCTGGCGTCGCTCGTAGTGGGATCAGAAGATTGACTGCTGCCGATTAGAGGTGCGCTTGCTTGGGTTGGATTTCGTTCGCTCGTCACACGAGGGCGACGCGATGGTGTTAAGCGGAGCCGCCAAAATGGCCGACCTACCGCGTGCAATGGCGAGAGATTGGTGGAGCTGAGGGGATTCGAACCCCTGACCTCCGCAGTGCGATTGCGGCGCTCTCCCAACTGAGCTACAGCCCCGACCTGCCCGTGAAGGCGAATGGGCAGAATGCGAGTGCGGCCATTTAGGGCCGACCCTCGCGAGTGTCAAGAATTAGAGCCTTTTGGCGGGGGCGCCGGTTTCCTCGCACCTGACCACCGAACCACCTCTGCAACCATGTGAATCCGGGGACTAGCTGGCTCCGGCGAGCTTGTTCCCGCATCCGCGACCCGCTACATGTCTGCATCCTTCATTTCTGGATCCAGTCCATGCGCGCGCTGTTTCTTGTCATCGATCTTGCCCTGGAAATTTACATCTGGCTGCTGATCGCGGCTGCGATCCTGTCGTGGCTGGTTGCGTTCAACGTGGTCAATACCCGCAACCAGGTTGTCGCGATGTTCGGCGACTTCCTCTACCGCATCACCGAGCCGGCGCTGCGGCCGATCCGCAACATTCTGCCGGATCTAGGCGGAATCGATATCTCGCCGGTCATCCTGATCCTCATCATCATCTTCATCCGCTACGTGATCGCGCTCTACATCCTGCCGAACGTCTATTGAGTGCCGATCCCGCACCACCCTGGACGTCCACACCCGATGGCTTGCTGTTGACCGTGCGGCTGACCCCGAAGGGAGGGCGCGACGCGCTCGACGGTATTGCGCAGTTGGCGGATGGTCGCGCCGTACTCAAAGCCAGGGTGCGGGCGGCGGCGAGCGAGGGCGAGGCCAACGGTGCCCTTGTGCGGTTGATCGCCCGCACGCTGGGCGTGCCGCCTTCGAGCGTGTCGCTGATCGCCGGTGAGACGGCTCGGATCAAGCGGCTCAAGATCGCCGGCGCGTTGGCCACCAATTTGGAAAAATTAACGGGAGTAACGAAATGACCGCCACAGTCATCGACGGCAAAGCGATCGCCGCAGAAACGCGAGCGCAGGTCGCGGTCGAGGTCGCACGGCTGTCACGCGACCACCGTGTCGTGCCGGGTCTCGCGGTCGTGCTGGTCGGCAACAATCCGGCCAGTGAGGTTTACGTCGGCAGCAAGAAGAAGATGACGGTCGAGGCCGGCATGAAGTCGTTCGACCATCATCTGCCCGAGCAGGTGAGCGAAGCCGAGCTGCTGGCGTTGATCGCGCGCCTCAATGCGGACCCGGCGGTAAACGGCATTCTGGTGCAACTCCCGCTCCCGCAGCAGATCGATGCCCAGAAGGTGCTCAACGCCATCGATCCCGGTAAGGACGTGGACGGCTTTCACCCGCTCAATGCCGGGCGGCTGGCTACCGGCCTGCCGGCGCTGGTGCCCTGTACGCCGCTCGGCTGCATCATCCTGGCGAAGTCCGTGCGGCAGTCGCTCGCCGGCCTCGACGCGGTCGTGGTTGGGCGCTCCAACATCGTCGGCAAGCCGCTCGCCGCCTTGCTGATCGGGGAAAGCGCGACGGTCACGGTCGCGCACTCCAAGACGCGGGATTTGCCGGAGGTCTGCCGCCGCGCCGATCTCCTGTTCGCTGCCGTCGGGCGGCCCGAAATGGTCAAAGGCGACTGGGTCAAGCCGGGCGCAACCGTGATCGACGTCGGCATCAACCGCGTTCCATCGGCGACCCCAGGCAAGACCCGGATCGTGGGGGACGTGGATTATGCCGGTGCGGCCGAGCGCGCGGGCGCAATCACGCCGGTCCCGGGCGGCGTCGGCCCAATGACCATTGCGTGCCTGTTGGTAAATACGGTCCGCGCCGCTTGTGCGGCGCACGGGCTACCGGCACCGGCAGTCTGAACGGGTAATGGCCAGGGTCGAGGGAGATCAGGCGTTCCAGGCGTAGGCGACTTTGTCGAGCACCTTGCCGCCGAACGATTCGGACGAGCGGGCGACGGCCTGTCCACCCAGCGCCCGGTAAAAATCGATCGCGGGCTCGTTGTCGGACAGCGCCCACACCACGAGGCTCTTGATCCCGCTCTGGGCGAGGTCGCGCCGCGCCGCGCTGAACAGGCGGCGGCCAAAGCCGAGGCCCTGATATTGTGGACGCAGGTAGAGCTCGTAGATCTCGCCCTCATAAGCGAGGCTGCGCGCGCGGTTGCGACCGTAGTTGGCGTAGCCCGCAACTGTATCGCCGAACATGAACAGTGAGATGCGGCTACCCTTACGGATCGAGCCATCCCACCACGCCGCACCGCGCCGATTGATCAGGCGGTCCAGCTCAAGACCGGGGATGATCCCCTGGTAAGCGGTGCGCCAAGCCTCGTCATGCGCAGCCGCGAGGGCTGTTGCATCCGATGGCTTCGCTCGCCTGATTTCTATGAGTTGCGTGCTCATGGCGATGATTGAATCAATTCGCGGGCTCGACGGCAAGTCCTTCGTTTAACCTTTACGTAATTGGCGCACATATTCCAAAGAGGTGTTGCGATTTTGTCGCGTCGTGGTGACGCAGCGTTGCATATCGGGCGCGGATGCGGAAAATCACGGCGTTTTGACAAGCTGTTATTGACGCGATGCAAGCGCGCAACGCTACCTCTCGGCTCGTCATGGCCGGTCGTCCCGGCCATCTCGATTAGGAAGATGAGGGCCGTGCGTCCCTTATCGGGATCGCCGGGACAAGCCCTGGGACAACCCCGGCGATGACGACGCAAAGTGACGAGATGCAAATCAAATCCGAAATTCGCTGATGCCGGCGATGGTTTGTTTCGCGGGTCGCTCCGGGGTCTCTTCCAGGCCGGAGGTATAGACCATCTTGGCGGCGGGACGTGCCATCAAGCGCTCCCACCAGTCGTTGACGCGTGGAAACGTGGCACGATCGAGGCGCTGCGGATAAAGCTCGAACGTGCGGTGCACGATCGCCCCCATACTGATGTCGCCGAGCGAGAATGTCACGCCCGCGACCCAGGGTCCATGCGCGGCGAGCTCCTGATCCATGCGCCCGAGCGTGAACAGGACGCTCGTGAGCGCCTCATCCAATTGCTCGGCCGAATGGCCAACCTTGGCCAGCACGCGCCAACGCTCGCGCCGTTCCGGCACGGGCGTTTTCTCGAGCATGAAATTCAGGTCGGCTTCGCTCAGCTCGCGGATTTTCCGCTGCATCATGTGCGCGTAGGACAGCCGCGCGAGCGCGGGATGGACCTCGTCCGCGGTCCACGCCCAGTAGCGCATGCGCGCGCGTTCGTGCAGATCTTTTGGGCGCAGTGGCGGATCGGGAAACGCATCTTCGATGTATTCATTGATGCAGAATGAATTGATGATCGCAACGCCGTCGTGCACCAGGGTCGGCACGACTCCGTTGGGATTGAGCTTGAGATAGTCCGGGCTGAGATTTTCGTAGCGCCACAGTTCGACGAAGTGGCTCTTGTACGGCAACCCCTTCTCGCGCAGGCAATGACGCACTTGTTTGGAGCACGTGGTCAGTCCGCCGTGATAGAGCTCCAGCATTTTCTCTTTTACTCCGATGTGACGTTTCCGTTGGGCATGATGTTCGACGCGTGGTTGAACTGTCAACGACAGCCGTCGGCCCAATGCGATTGACACGCGAGCGGGATCATTTGACGATTGCATCCTTTCTTCGATGGCGCTGGATCAAACGCAGATGCCCTTTGCCTTGAATTTCTACCACGATCAGCTCGATTCGAACGGGTCGACAGCCTCGCCACTCGCGGCCGCACATCGCCTGCTCTACGTGCGTCATGGCGAGGTCGTGCTCAATGGGCGAGCCATGGCCGCCGACACGGCAATCTACTGCGATGCTCCCGTCACCATGAAGAGCACGGCCGACTGGGCGCAGGTCTGGCGCTGGGAGATCGCCCCGCCGAATCTGGATGCGGCATTGCTCGATGGCGCGGGCGTGCTGTCGAGCTTGCGCATGTCGCGGGTGATCGCGAACCTCCCCATGCTTGACGGGACCCGATGGTTGCTGCGATTGGACCGGATCACCACGACGGCTGGCCGAATTGCCGATCGCCACCAGCATCCCGGACCCGGCATCCGCTGTTTGTTGCAGGGCACGTTCAACGTGCAGCAAGACGTGGAGCAGGCCCGCAACCTCGCCCCGGGCGATGCCTGGTGGGAGACCGGCACGGATACGGTGATTGCCTGGGGGTCGCGCCAGATGGCCTCGAAGTTCCTGCGCGGCATGGTGCTTCCGGCGGAATGGGAAGGCAAGGTGACCGGCACGTGGCTCTCAGGCGCGGTCGCCGCGCCCATGCCGGGCAACTGGAAGCTCTACGTCGATCAGATCATCCGCGTTTGAGGACTCGTCATTGCGAGGAGCGAAGCGACGACGAAGCAATCCAGTGCTGAGGGGCCGTTCTGGATTGCTTCGCTTCGCTCGCAATGACGATTCATCGGGCCGGGCGTATGCGATCAGCCAGACGCGCTATGAGCTTGTCGAGAATGCGGTGGAATTCGACGATCTCGCGCGGGCTCAGCCATGCTTCGAGTTCATCTTGTAGTTCCTGTCGCAGCGGAACAATGGCATCGTGCAGCTTGGTTCCGCGCGCGGTGATTGCCAACACGGCGCTGCGCCGATCATGGGGATCGACGTCCGCGCGCACGTAACCCTTGGTAATCAGCCCAGCACACGCCCGACTGATCTCGGCTTTGTCGGCGTGGCCCTGCATCCGCAGTTCCAGCGCGGTTGCGGGGGCCTCATAGAGGTGCGTGAGCACGCGCCATTCCGCCACGGTCAGGCCGGACCGCTTGACCAGTCCCGGACCGGAATAACGGTCCAGCGCGCGGCGCAGTATTCCGATCTTGTAGATGAAGAACTTGTGCGCGGGGGAGGAACGCGTTGCGGCCGTCCCGGCTTGGCGTGCGTTTCGAGCGCGCGCGGGGCGCTTACTCCGTTGCGTTTGACTCATCGCAACGTGTCACCGGCACGGATGGCGGTTGCCGTCGGTGCCAAGATAAGTCCCGGTCTGCTGATCGAAGGAGCGATAGCGTTGCGCACAGACAGCGGCGCGCTCCGGCGACAGTGGCGAAGCGGCGGGCGCAGCCGCTGGTTCAGCATCCGGTTCCGTTGCCGCCGCGGCCGGCGCCGCACGTTGCGAGGGCGGACGGCGCGTGACCGGCAGGACAACATCGCTTGAAGGCCGCGGCGGATCAAACACAAGCCTTCCCATCATGGCGGTGATCGTCACGTAGCACCAGCTCGGGCCGCGTTGTGAGGCGGCCAGCCCAATGCCCATGAACAGGATCTTCCCCGTCTCGTCGACACGATAGCCGCCGACGCAGTCCTGAGGGCTGGCGCCGCCGCTGGGCTTGGCGCTGACCTGGATGTCGTCGCTGCGCAACATGTAGGACCCATCCGGAGCTGGTGTTGCTGGACCTTCGATGAAGTACCAGCCTGGTGCAGCATCGCGCTGCGCGCTCAGGTCCCACGCACGCGCACCGCTCTTCTCGTCGGTGTAGCGCGACAGCACGTTGATCGGATTTTCGTTGGGGTGAGCCGCGCTCCAATCAGCCGCCATCTTCTCGGTCGGCCATGTTTGCTGCTCACCGCGAATCGATGGCCGCGGTGCCAGGTAGGCGGAAATCTCTTTTGTGGCTTTGCCGTCGGTGAGCGACAGGGTGACGGTGCCGCTGCTCCAAACAGAAGGCGTTTCGAGCTTGATCACGCAATTGCTGCCTGGCGCGTAGCTATAATTGCGCGCGAGGCATTCGGGCCGCGCCGCGACCTTCCCGAGCCGTGGCTCGATAACCACGTTCTTGGCCACGCGCCAGGTTGGCATCTCGCCGGCATTCTCCGGCCGGAGATATTCGACGTGCAATTCGATCGAGGTGGGTTGGTTGGGAACAGCCTGGAAGTAGGCGTTTAATCCACCCCCCAATCCGGTGAGACAATTCTGGAACGCCTGTACGACCGGTTGTTGACCAGACGTGAGCAAGACCGCGGCGCGGTTGCGATAGATCGCTTGCCAATCTGCTTGGGGGAGCAGGGGGCGCAGCATGCGCTCGACGTCTGCGTATGACAGCGGCGCCGTGATCCCTTCGATGCTGATTGGCCCGCTTGGAGCCGGTTCGTTGCTCTGCTGCCCCGCAGCGGCGGCGGAGAGGCGCGCCAGCCAATAAAACGTATCGCGCTTGATCAGTGGGTCAGCCAGCACGTTGGAAACGGCGGTCTCGATGCACCGATCCTGCGCATCGGTCTGGGCGCTGGCCGGCCAACTCCCCAACAGGCACACGAGTGCGCCTATCGCTGCGGCCAGCACAGTCTTGTTCATGTGCGTCTCCCCGTGCCCTCGTGTCACGCCGGGAGCGACTTTAAGAACAAACGGTAAATTAAAAAATAGGCTCGGCTGAGAGGCTTTAGCCCGAAATTCCTGCGGCGATTGGAAGCGTGGGCCGGCTCAGCGCCGGCCGCAGCCATACTCAAACACCGGCGGCTTCCTTTTGCCGCTCTTCCCGCTTGCGGTCATTGGGATCGAGCGTCTTCTTGCGCAGCCGGATCGATTTCGGGGTGATTTCGACCAGCTCATCCTCCTGGATGTAGGACAGCGCGCGTTCCAGGGTCATCTGGATCGGCGGCGTCAGCCGCACTGCCTCATCCTTGGAGTGGGTGCGGATGTTGGTGAGCTTCTTGCCCTTGAGCACGTTGACTTCGAGATCGTTGCCGCGCGTGTGCTCGCCGACGATCATCCCGCGATAGACCTTCCACCCGGGCTCGATCATCATCGGCCCGCGGTCTTCCAGGTTCCACAGCGCATAAGCGACGGCTTCGCCGGTATCGGTCGAGAGCAGCACGCCGTTGCTGCGTCCGGCGATCGGTCCTCGGTGCGGGCCGTAGGCGTGAAACAGCCGGTTCATCACCGCAGTGCCGCGCGTGTCGGTGAGGAGCTCGCTCTGATAACCGATCAGCCCGCGCGTCGGCGCAAGGAATACAAGCCGCACACGCCCGCCGCCCGATGGGCGCATTTCGGTCATCTCGCCTTTGCGCTCGGC
>JAFAXD010000240.1 GCA_019241285.1 Xanthobacteraceae bacterium
ACGATGCGCGGCAGCGCCTTGGCCAGCAGTGTCGTTTTACCCGCGCCGCTCCAGCCGGCCAGTCCGATGATACGCATGCGCCCTTATAGCGGATGTACAGCGGTGCGGTCTCTACCTCTCGCGGCGGTAATCAAATTTGGGCTGCCGAGCTGGATTGCTTCGTCGCTTCGCTCCTCGCAATGACGGGGTGGACCGTCATTGCGAGCGAAGCGAAGCAATCCAGAGACAATCGCGAGAGGTAAACCCAACGCTATTCCGCAGGCGTTATGGCTGGATGCGGGCTTGGTTTCGGGGCGTGGCCGGCCTTGATCTCCTGCTCGAGCCAGAGCGAATGATGCTCCTTTGCCCAATTCACATCGACGTCGCCGGTGCCCATGGCCTCGAAGGCGCCTTCCATGCCGATGGTGCCGATGTAGATGTGGGCGAGCATGACGGCGATGAACAAGAGCGACACCACCGCATGGGTCATCTGGGCAATCTGCATGCCGGCAATGTTGGTCGTGTAGAACGGAAACAGGAGCAGATAGCCGGTCGCCGCCGTGATGCCGCCGCCGATCACCACGATCCAGTAGATCATCTTCTGCCCGGCATTGAACCGATAGGCCGGCGGGTGATCGTGGCCGACGATGCCGCCGCCACGCTTGACCCATTCAACATCGGTCCGGTTCGGAATATTGCCGGCGAGCCACATCAGGAAAATCAGCACGACCCCGAGGGTGAAGGGGAAGCTCAGGAAGTTGTGCGCATACTTGGCCCATTGCGACCAAGCGGTGAACGTATCGGCGCCGAGCAGCGGCAACAACAACGGCCGGCCGAACGTGATATTGAGCCCGGAGAGCGCCAGGATGATGAAACACGTCGCCGTCATCCAGTGCACGCCGCGCTCGAACGCGTTGAAGCGCACGAGCTTGCGGCCGGAACGGCCGGCCTCGAGCCGCACCATTCCGCGGATCAAATAGAATACCATGAGCAGCGCCAGCATGCCCAGGATGGCGATCCCGCCGATCCAGCGCAGCGCCACGGTGCGGAACTCGCGCCATTGGCGGCCCGCCGGCTGCTCCAGCGTCGCGGCGCGGGTATCCGGGATCGAGACGCGGCCCTGGATCATCTGCAGCTGCTGCAGGAGTTGCTGCTCCTTCACGGCGCTTGCGGTGGGATTCACGGACCCATCCGGATTGCGATCCTGCGCTACCGCCGGACACGCGAGCCCGGCGGCCACGACCATCAACATCGCGGCAAGCGCGAGGCGAATGCGCTGGAGGTTGATCACCGCTGGGCCTCCCTGTTGTGTTGTTGTTGTTTGTAGCTTGAGCTCAAGACGCGATCGTCTCCTTGTAGGCGGTCTGCCAGCCCCACGCGCCCGACCCGTAGCCGCGCGTGGCGACACGCGTCTTGTAGATCTCGGCGATGATCTCGCCGTCGCCAGCGAGCAATGATTTGGTCGAGCACATCTCGGCGCACAGCGGCAGCTTGCCCTCGATCAGGCGGTCGGCGCCGTACTTGGCGTAGTTCTCGGCGGTGTTGGCCGGATCGGGGCCGCCCGCGCAGTAGGTGCACTTGTCCATCTTGCCGCGCGTGCCGAAGTTGCCGATGCGCGGATATTGCGGCGCGCCGAACGGGCAGGCGTAGAAGCAATAGCCGCAGCCGATGCACAGGTCCTTGGAGTGCGACACCACGCCGTCGGCGGTGGTGAAGAAGCAATTCACCGGGCACACCGCCGCGCACGGCGCGTCGGTGCAGTGCATGCAGGCCATCGAGACGGAACGTTCGCCGGGCTTGCCGTCGTCGAGGGTGACGACGCGCCGGCGGTTGATGCCCCAGGGCACCTCGTTCTCATTCTTGCAGGCGGTGACGCAGGCGTTGCACTCGATGCAGCGATCGGCGTCGCAGAGAAATTTCATCCGAGCCATGGTCGAGCCTCCTTAGGCCGCTCTGATCTGGCAGAGAGTGACTTTCGGCTCCTGCATTCCGGTGGCCGGATCGTAGCCGTAGGTGGTGATGGTGTTGGCGCTTTCGCCCAGCACGATCGGATCAGTTCCTTTGGGATAGTTCCCGCGCAGATCGTTGCCCTCGAACCAGCCCCCGAAGTGGTACGGCATCCAGGCGACGCCCTTGCCGACGCGCGGCGTGACCAGGGCCTTCATTTTGGCCTTGGAGCTGTTCTCCGCGCCAAACACCCAGACCCAGCCGCCGTCCTTGATGCCGCGGTCGGCCGCATCGGACGGGTTGATCTCGATGAACATGTCTTGTTGTAGCTCGGCGAGCCACGGGTTGGTGCGGGTTTCTTCGCCGCCTCCCTCGTATTCAACGAGACGACCCGATGAGAGGATGAGCGGGAAGTCCTTGGCGATGCCTTTGTCCACCGCGGCCTTCTGCACCGAGAAGCCGATGTTGGGCAGGCGGAACTGTTTGGCGTCCGGCAGGGTGGGGAACTGCGACACCAGATCGACCCGCGGGGTGTAGATCGGCTCGCGATGCACCGGGATCGGATCCGGCAGGCCAAACGCGTTCATGCGGCCCTTGGCGTTGCCGTAGGGGACGCAGCCGTGTTTCATGGCGACGCGCTGAATGCCGCCGGAGAGGTCGGTCGACCAGGAGATCGCATCGGCAGTGTTGCCGCCGATCTTTTCGATCACTCCGCGTTCTGCGTCGGTGAGATCCTTGTCCCAGCCGAGTTTCTTGAGCACGCCGTAGGTGAATTCCGGATAGCCGTCCTGGATTTCCGAGCCGACCGAGTACGAGCCTTCGGCCAGCAAGTTGACGCCATTGCGCTCGACGCCGAAGCGCGCCCGGAATGTGCCGCCGCCGTCCATGACGTGCAGGTTGGTGTTGTAGAGCAGGGGCGAGCCTGGATGCTTCACTTCGGGCGAGCCCCAGCACGGCCACGGCAAGCCGTAGTAATCGCCTTTGGCCGGCCCCGACAGCGCCCGCATGGTGACCAGATCGAAGTCTTTCTGGTTCGCCATGTGCAGCTTGAGGCGCTCCGGCGACTGGCCGCAATAGCCCGTCGACCAGCTGCCGCGGTTCATCTCGCGTAGAACATCCTCTGCTTCGGGCACGTTGTTCTCGACCTTGATGTTCTTGAACATCTTGTCGGCGAAGCCGAGCTTCGTGGCCAGCCGATACATGATCTCGAGGTCGTCCTTGGTCTCGAAGATCGGCGCCACGATCTGCTCGCCCCACTGTAGCGAGCGGTTGGAGGCAACGCGCGAGCCGCGGGCCTCGAACTGCGTGCAGGCCGGTAGCAGATACAAATTGTCCTTGCGCCCGGCCTGGACGGCGAGCGATGTCCAGGTGGTCGGATGTGGATCAACAACGACCAGCAGATCGAGCTTGCGCAGGCCGTTCATCGATTCGGGGATGCGGGTGATGCTGTTGCTGGCGTGGCCCTGCACGAACATGGCCCGCACATTGTCCTTCTGGGCAACCTGATCCTTGGGCAGCAGCACAGCGTCGAACCAGCGCGTCAGCGGAATGCCGGGCGTTTCCATGGTTTGCTTGGAGTCGAAGCGCGACTGCAAATAGTCGTAATCGACCTCCCACACCCGACCCCAATGTTTCCACGCGCCCTCGGCGAGCCCGTAGTAGAACGGCAGGGTCACGATATCGAGGCCGACATCGGTCGCGCCCTGCACATTGTCATGGCCGCGGAAGATGTTGGCGCCAGCGCCTGATTTGCCGACATTGCCAGTCAGCAGCAGCGCGATACAGCTTGCCCGTACGTTGGCGGTGCCGACGGTATGCTGCGTCTGGCCCATGCACCAGATCAGGGTCGCGGGCTTTTGCGTGGCAAACATCTGTGCGACGCGCTTGAGCTGCTCGCCGGGAACGCCGCTCACGCGCTCGACTTCCTGCGGCGTCCAGCGCTCGATCTCCTTGCGCACATCATCGAAGCCGTAGACGCGCTGTTTGATGAACTCCTTGTCTTCCCACCCGTTCTGAATGATGTGCCACATCATCCCGTAGAGCACCGGAATGTCGGTGCCGGGGCGCAGGCGCACGTATTCCGTCGCGTGCGCGGCGGTGCGCGTCATGCGCGGATCGATGACGATCAGGTTGGAGCGATTGAGCTCCTGGCCTTCGAGGATGTGCTGCAGCGAGACCGGATGCGCCTCCGCGGGATTGCCACCCATGATGACCATGGTCTTGGAGTTGCGGATGTCGTTGAAGCTGTTGGTCATCGCGCCGTAGCCCCAGGTATTGGCTACGCCGGTGACGGTGGTTGAATGACAGATCCGCGCCTGGTGGTCGGTGTTGTTGGTGCCCCAGAACGCGCCGAGCTTGCGGAACAGGTAGGCGCCCTCGTTGGTGAACTTGGCCGAACCAAGCCAATACACGGAATCCGGCCCTGACTTGGCGCGGATATCCATCAGCTTGTCGCCG
>JAFAXD010000137.1 GCA_019241285.1 Xanthobacteraceae bacterium
TGTTGGCAAGCGACACGATCAGGGTCAGCGCCGACTGACTCTGCAACGCCAGCCGCGGCGGCGGCAGGCCATACTTGGCAAAGACTGCGTTCAGTTCCTCCTCGGCCCGCAACGTGATCGAGGTTGTCGCCCATTCGGCATCGACCAACTCCCGCAGTGACTTGGCGCGGCCCAGCGGATGGCCGCGGCGGCCGAGGATGGTCCGCGTATTGTCGAACAGCGTCTCGACCTTAAGCTCGGACGGCGGCGGGCGTTCCGGGCGCGGGCCCACGTAGAAATCGACGCTGCCGTCCTTGAGGCCGGGCTCAAGCGTCGGGTATTGGCCCTCGATCAGGCGCAGTTGCAAACCCGGATAGCGTTTGCGGAATGGCGCCAGCGCACCTGGCAACAAGGTGAGATGCGCCGCAATCGATAGGCCCGCGACCACGGTTCCGCGCGTGCCGCCGTGCAACTGTTCGGCTTCGTCAGTGGCTCGCCGGACCTCGCTCAGTACAGCCTGGGCGCGCCGCAAGAAGGCCTCGCCCATGGTGGTGAGGAGCATGCCGCGCGCGCGCCGCTCGAACAGCGGTGCGCCCAGCTCGCGTTCGAGCTCGCGGACGCTGCGCGTCAGTGCCGGCTGGGCGAGCCCGAGGTGACGGGCCGCCGCGCGCAGACTGCCGCGCTCGGCAATGGCCACGACGTCACGGAATTGGGTGAGCTTCATGACGATAACGGTTTGGCATCGGATGAACGATTCTGACATCTTGCTGCGATCCCTGTCCAGGGATAGCGAGCAGAGTCGCAGTTCGGCGTGGACGCGCCCAAGAATGAGCCCGGCTCAGTCCGGCACCGCGAAACAAACCAAAACCAAGGGGAGGCCATGGAGGACGTTGAACGCGATACGATGCGGATCGTGCGCCGCCGCGTGTTTTATTGCTTGTTCGTGATGTTCCTGCTCAATCAGATCGACCGGACAAACGTCGGTTTCGCAGCGCTGCAGATGAATGTCCAGCTCGGTTTCAACGCCGAAGTGTACGGGTTCGGGACCGGGCTATTCTTTTTCAGTTACCTGCTGGCGGAAATGCCGAGCAACCTGATGCTGGAGCGCTTCGGGCCGCGCATCTGGCTCTCGCGCATCACCATCAGCTGGGGCGTGATCGCCATGCTGATGGCCTTCGTCTACGACGCGCCCTCCTTTTACATCTTGCGCTTTCTGTTGGGCTTGGCTGAGGCGGGCTTCGCCCCCGGCTCGATCTACTACATCAACCTATGGGCCCCCAAGCGCTATCGCGCGAAGTCGGTCGTGGTCTCGGCGTTGGCGATTCCGCTGTCGGTCATCATCGGCGGCCCTATCGCTGGGCTGTTTCTGTCCATGGACAAGATCGCCGGCCTCGCCGGGTGGCAATGGCTGTTCCTCGCTGAAGGCATTCCGTCGGTCCTGTTCGGGCTGTTCACGCTGCGCTTTCTCACCGACCGACCCAAGGACGCGCACTGGCTCTCACCCGCACAAAAATCCTGGCTCATCGGCGAGCTCGCGCGCGACGCCACCGAGGCTTCCCGCCACGGCATTACCACGCTCGCCTATGCGGTGCGGAGCTGGCGAGTCTGGCGCACCGGAATTGCCTTCTTCTGCGTGACCCTCACCACTTGGGGACTGGGGTTCTGGCTACCGCAGATCGTCAAGCAGCTTTCCGGGCTCACCAACGCGCAGGTCAGCCTGCTCACCACCCTACCCTTCGTCGGACTGGCGATCGGTTTCCTGCTCAATTCCTGGCATTCCGACAAGGTCCAGGAACGCCAATGGCATTTCGTCGGCGGCGCGCTGACCGGCGCCGCGGGGCTCCTCATCAGCGCGACGGTGCCATCGCCGGCGCTCGCCTTCTGCGGTCTGGTTGTGACCGGCTTCGGGCTCGGCTGTGCATTGGCCGTGTTCTTTCCCATTCCGATGGGCTTTCTCAGCGGCACGGCCGTGGCTGGCGGCCTCGCCCTGATCAACATGATTGGCAACAGCGCCGGCTTCTTCGGCTCCTACATCATCGGATGGCTGCGGCAGACCACCGGGTCATTCAATTCGGCACTGGCGTTCCTGTGTATCGGTATGGCATTGGGCGCGTTGTTGCTGGCTCCGTTGCGGTTTGGCGGCGGCGCCAAGCTCAAAGCCTCACCTGCAGCCGGGGAATGAGATCCACGTCATGAAACTTGCAACTCTGCGTAACGGGCGGCCCGATGGCGAGCTCGTCATCGTGTCCCGCGACCTGCAACGCGTGCTGCGCGTTGCGGACATCGCGCCCACCCTCCAGGCCGCGATCGATCGCTGGGTCGAATTGCGCCCCGCGCTCGATGAGCGCTACCGGCAGCTCTGCGCCGGTAGCGAGCGTGGCGAAGCGTTCGATCCAACGCAGGCCCTGTCGCCGTTGCCGCGCGCCTATCAGTGGTGCGACGGCAGCGTCTACAAGGCGCACAACGAGCGCATGGCGAAGTGGATCAACAAACCGATCGACCCGCGCTACTACGAAGAACCGGCGATGTATCAGGGTGCGTCCGACGCCTTTCTGGCGCCCACCGAGGACATCCCGGCCGCGACGGAGGATTGGGGCATCGACTACGAGGCGGAAATCGCCGTCATCACCGACCGCGTCCCCTATGCGGTGAAGCCGGAGGCCGCCGGAGCGCACATCCTGTTGATGCTCTGCAACGATGTCTCGCTGCGCAACTTGATCCCACCCGAGCTGTCGCGAGGCTTCGGGTTCGTGCAGTC
>JAFAXD010000426.1 GCA_019241285.1 Xanthobacteraceae bacterium
CAGGGCGACAATGATCAATCGCAATGCAGTGCTCGGCATTGTCACGAGGTTGGCGCGTCTCCTTGACCCCCGCAAGGGGCGCCGATAAGCGTTCCGGCACGAATTCAGCAGCCCCACATCCAGCAACCGGCCGTTGTGATGCCCGAAAATTCCGTCCGCGCCGATCATATGGACCCGCGGCGCTCCTTCCAGGGCCTGATCCTCGCCCTGCAGGCTTATTGGGCGGACTACGGCTGCGTGATCCTGCAGCCCTACGATATGGAGGTGGGGGCGGGCACCTTTCATCCAGCCACCACGTTGCGCGCGCTCGGCCCCAATCCGTGGAACGCCGCCTACGTCCAGCCCTCGCGTCGGCCCAAGGACGGCCGCTATGGCGAGAACCCGAACCGGCTGCAGCACTATTATCAGTTCCAGGTGATCCTGAAGCCGTCGCCTCCCGACCTGCAGGGCCTCTATCTGAAATCCTTGCAGGCTATCGGGGTCGATCCCGACCTGCACGATATCCGTTTTGTCGAAGATGACTGGGAGAGCCCGACGCTCGGCGCCTGGGGCCTTGGCTGGGAATGCTGGTGCGACGGCATGGAAGTCTCGCAGTTCACTTACTTCCAGCAGGTCGCCGGTTTCGAGTGTGCGCCGGTCTCCGGCGAGCTGACCTACGGGCTCGAGCGCCTCGCCATGTATGTGCAGGGCGTCGATCGCGTGTACGACCTCAACTTCAACGGCCGCGACGGCGCGCGCAAAGTCACTTATGGCAATGTGTTCCTGCAGGCCGAGCAGGAATATTCCCGGCACAATTTCGAATTCTCCGACACGGCGATGTTGTTCGAACAATTCCGCATGGCGGAGGCGGCTTGCAAGCTCTACCTCGACGCGGGCTGGAGCAACGGCCACAAGCGTGCACACCTGATGGCGCTGCCGGCTTACGACCAGTGCATCAAGGCGAGCCTCGTGTTCAATTTGTTGGACGCGCGCGGCGTGATCTCGGTTACCGAGCGCCAGAGCTATATTCTGCGCGTGCGCGAGCTCGCAAAAGCGTGCGGCGAGGCTTGGCTTCACACTCACGGAGGAGGTGCGCAATGAGCGAGATGATGCCCGAAATCGGCGGCCGCGCGCCGATGCCGATCGAGGTCGAGGAAGGCAAATCCTACTGGTGGTGCGCGTGCGGGCGCTCCAAGGCGCAGCCGTTCTGCGACGGCTCGCACAAGGGCACAGGGTTCACGCCGCTGGAGTGGAAAGCGCAAGCGGCCGAAAAGGCGTTCTTCTGCACCTGCAAGCGCTCCAGCCGCCAGCCGCTCTGCGACGGCAGCCATAAGCGATTGTAGGGAGTTCTCCAAAGGTTGTGGCTCTTCTCCCCTCCCCCTTGTGGGGCGGGGCCGGGGGTGGGGTCGATCTGGTGAGGCCAAGCGCGTGACAAAAGCACCTGCGAGCGATGAGCGCATCTGGGCTCCCCTCGACCGCACACAGCCGAGATCCGCGCTGCGCACCTATGCAAAGCGCATGCGCGCGGAACCGACCGAAGCGGAGCAGAAACTGTGGTGGCACCTGCGCCATCGATTAGGTCTCGAAGGAACTCATTTCCGCCGGCAGGTCCGCTTCGGCAATTACATCGCCGACTTTGTGTCCCACGGGGCCAAGATCGTGATTGAAGTTGATGGCGGCCAGCATGGCGCGCAAGCACTTGCTGATGCGGCGGGTTCCAGATTTATCGAAGCGCAAGGCTATCGCGTGCTTCGGTTCTGGAACAATGATGTGTTGAGGAATACCGACGGGGTGCTTGAGGAAATTCGTTGGGTAGTGACGACGACCCCCACCCCTAACCCCTCCCCACAAGGGGGAGGGGAATTGCGCCGTGCAGGGACTTAGGCCGTGCCCGATCTCTTGTTCGAACTGTTTTCCGAGGAAATCCCGGCGCGCATGCAGGCGCGGGCGGCGGATGACCTCAAGAAGATGGTGACCGATCGACTGGTCGATGCCGGGCTCGTTTATGAAGGCGCGCGCGCGTTTGCGACGCCGCGCCGGCTGGCGTTGTTCGTGCAGGGCATTCCGGCGCGGCAGCCCGATCTGCGCGAGGAGAAGAAAGGCCCACGCGTCGGCGCGCCGGACGCCGCAATCCAGGGTTTTCTGCGCAGCGCCGGATTGGCCTCCATCGATGAGGCCAACGTCGAGCGCGACAAGCGCGGTGATTTTTACGTGGCGCTGATCGAAAAACCCGGTCGCGCTGCTGGCGACGTGCTGGCCGAAATTCTCCCCGTGGTGGTGCGCACGTTTCCGTGGCCGAAGGCGATGCGTTGGGGCACGGCATCGGCCAAGCCGAGCGCGCTCACCTGGGTGCGCCCGCTGCACGCCATCGTCGCGACGTTCGGGCCCGAGACCGAGGAGCCAGACATCGTCGCGTTCGCGGTGGACGGCGTGGCGGCCGACAACACCACCTACGGCCACCGCTTCATGGCGCCGGCGCCGATCACGGTGCGCCGGTTTGATGATTACGTGAGCAAGCTCGAGCGCGCCAAGGTCGTGCTCGACCCGCAGCGCCGCGCCGAGATGATTCTTGCCGACGCGAAGAATCTCGCCTTCGCGCAGGGTTTTGAGTTGATCGAGGACGAGGCGCTGCTGGCCGAGGTCACCGGGCTGGTGGAGTGGCCGGTGGTGCTGATGGGGACGTTTGATGCGGACTTCCTGAGCATCCCGCCCGAAGTGATCCGCAGCACTATCCGCAACAACCAGAAATGCTTCGTGCTGCGCGACCCGCAGACCGCGAAGCTCGTCAACAAGTTCATCCTTGTCTCCAACATCGAGGCGAGCGACGGCGGCAAGGCGATCATCGCCGGCAACGAGCGCGTGATCCGCGCCCGGCTGTCGGACGCGAAGTTCTTCTATGAGACCGATCTGAAAACACGGCTCGAAGACCGGCTGCCGAAGTTCAAGCAGATCGTGTTTCATGAAAAGCTCGGCACCCAGTGGGAACGCATCGAGCGTATCGAGGCGCTGGCGGCTAAGCTTGCGCCAGCTGTCGATGCTGATGTGGAGAAGGTCAAGCGCGCGGCGCGGCTTGCCAAGGCTGACTTGCTGACCGAGGTGGTTGGAGAATTTCCCGAGCTGCAAGGGCTGATGGGGAAATACTACGCCGAAGCGCAGGGCGAGGACGAAGCCGTCGCGCACGCCTGCGAGGATCATTACAAGCCGCAAGGACCGAATGATCTCGTTCCGGCCGATCCGGTTTCGGTCGCCGTGGCGCTCGCCGACAAGCTCGATATGCTCATCAGGTTTTGGAGCATCGATGAGAAGCCAACCGGCAGCAAGGATCCGTACGCGCTGAGGCGCGCAGCGCTCGGCGTCATTCGCATCATTCTGGACAACAAGATTCGACTGCATTTGCAGGCGCTCTGCTTGGAAGAGCTTCACAAGCAGGATGTTGCTGTTGATCTGTTGGGCTTCTTCGCTGATCGCCTCAAGGTGCAGCTGCGCGAGCAGGGCGCGCGTCACGACCTCGTTGACGCGGTGTTCTCGCTCAAGGATCAGGATGATCTCGTTCTGGTCGTGCGCCGTGTTGAGGCATTGGCCGCGCTGCTTGATACCGAGGATGGCAAGAATCTCCTCGCCGGATACAAGCGCGCCGCCAACATCCTGCGCATCGAGGAGAAGCGCGACAGTGTCACTTATGATGGTCCGCCGGACGAGACACTTTACATCCTGCCGGAGGAGGTCGCACTCGCGCTCGCCATTACCGACGCCAAGGAAAAAGCTATACGCGCCGTCGTGGAGGAAGATTTTGCTGCCGCGATGCGCGCCATGGCAAGTCTGCGGCCGCACGTGGACGCTTTCTTCGACAAGGTTACCGTCAACGTCGATGATGCCGCCCTGCGGACAAATCGTCTCAAGCTTCTCAATGAAATCCGCGCGGCCACGCGAACCGTTGCGGATTTCTCCAAGATCGAGGGCTAGCAAATCGCTACAATGGAACCAGCCGCAAACTTGATCGTTTGTGTGCGCTACCCGGAGACGTAACTATGCTCACATTGTCGCATATTTCGCCGATCGTTTCGCTGGTAGCGGGGATTTTGATCCTGATCTTTCCGCAAGCCCTCAATTACATCGTGGCGATCTATCTGATCATCGCCGGTGTCATGGGGCTGGGTCTCATCCACTGATAGAATGACTGATCACACCATGGCTAAAACAGCAGCACGTAAGCAGAAACCCGCTCCGAAAAAGAAGCCGGCGGCCCGCGCGAAATCCGCGCCGCCGCGCGCCGCCGCGCCTGCCACAAAGCGCAAGCCACCGGCGCGAAGTGCAGCGCCGGCAAGGTCCGCCAAGCCAGCGCAGAAGTCAGCGCAGCACAAATGGGTTTATACCTTCGGCGACGGCAAGGCCGAGGGCAAAGCCGCGATGCGCGACCTGCTCGGCGGCAAGGGCGCAAACCTCGCCGAGATGGCCAATCTGGGATTGCCGGTGCCACCTGGCTTCACCATCACCACTGAGGTCTGCACCTACTACTACAGCCACGACCACAGCTATCCGCCGCAGCTCAAGAACGAGGTCGAAGCCGCGCTCCAACATGTCGGCAAGCTCACCGGGAAGACATTCGGCGATCAGGACAATCCTCTTCTTGTGTCCGTGCGCTCGGGTGCCCGTGCGTCGATGCCCGGCATGATGGACACCGTGCTCAATCTCGGACTCAACGATCAGACCGTGGCGGCGGTCGCCAAGAAATCCGGCGACGCGCGCTTTGCCTACGATTCTTACCGCCGCTTCATCACCATGTATTCGGATGTGGTGCTTGGTATCGACGCGCACCACTTCGAAGAGATCCTCGACGAGCACAAGGACAGCAAAGGCTACATGCTCGACACCGATCTCGAAGCCGATGATTGGAAGGAGCTCGTCGACCGCTACAAGGAGCGCGTCAAGGAAGAGCGCGGCGAAGACTTTCCGCAGGACCCGCACGCGCAGCTATGGGGCGCGATCGGCGCGGTGTTTGGTTCGTGGATGAACCAGCGCGCGATCACGTATCGACGCCTGCACAGCATCCCGGAGAGCTGGGGCACGGCCGTCAACGTGCAGGCGATGGTGTTCGGCAACATGGGTGACTCTTCGGCAACCGGCGTTGCCTTCACCCGCAATCCGTCGACCGGCGAGAAGCGCCTCTACGGCGAGTTCCTGATCAACGCGCAAGGCGAGGACGTCGTTGCCGGCATCCGCACGCCGCAGGAAATCACCGAGCACGCGCGCGCCGAAGCGGGCTCCGATAAGCCATCCATGGAAGGGGCGCTGCCCAAGGCATTTGCCGAGCTCACGCGCATCTATGGCCTGCTCGAGAAGCACTATCGCGACATGCAGGACCTCGAGTTCACGGTGGAGCAAGGCAAGCTGTGGATGCTGCAGACCCGTTCCGGCAAACGCACCGCCAAGGCCGCGCTGCGCATCGCGGTGGAGCTCGCCAACGAAGGCCTGATCAGCAAACACGAGGCGGTGACGCGGGTCGATCCCGCTTCGCTCGATCAGCTGCTGCATCCGACCATCGATCCGGAGGCGGAGCGCACCGTCATCGCGACCGGCTTGCCGGCATCGCCGGGCGCAGCCTCGGGCGAGATCGTGTTCACCGCGGATGAAGCCGAGACGCTCGCCGCACAAGGCCGCCGCGTCATTCTGGTGCGGGCGGAGACAAGCCCCGAGGATATCCACGGCATGCATGCCGCGCAGGGAATCCTCACCGCCCGCGGCGGCATGACCTCGCACGCCGCCGTGGTGGCGCGCGGCATGGGGAAGCCCTGCGTCTCCGGGGCCGGCGCGCTGCGCATCGATCTGCCCAACAACACATTGTCGGCCGGCAAGGTGACCTTGAAGAAGGGCGAGGTGATCACCATTGATGGCTCGACCGGCCAGGTGCTCGCCGGCAAGGTTGCGATGCGCGAGCCGGAGCTTTCCGGCGAGTTCGCCACATTGATGAAATGGGCCGATGACGTGCGTGCCCTCAAGGTGCGCGCCAATGCCGATACGCCCGCCGACGCGCGGGTCGCCGTTAAGTTCGGAACGCAAGGCATCGGCCTGTGCCGGACCGAGCACATGTTCTTTGAAGGCGACCGCATCCGCGCGGTGCGCGAGATGATCCTCGCCAACGATGAGAAGCATCGCCGCGCCGCGCTTGCCAAATTGTTGCCGATGCAGCGCGCAGACTTCATCGCGCTGTTCGAGATCATGCATGGGCTGCCGGTGACCATCCGGCTGCTCGACCCGCCGCTGCACGAGTTCCTGCCGCACACCCAGCATGAGATCGAGGACGTCGCCAAATCCATGGGCGCCGATCCCAGGAAACTGATCGAGCGCGCGCGCGAGCTTGATGAAGCAAACCCGATGCTCGGCTTCCGTGGCTGCCGGCTCGCCATCGCCTATCCGGAGATTGCCGAGATGCAGGCGCGTGCGATCTTCGAAGCGGCGGTCGAGGCGGCCAAGCGCACCGGCAAGCCGGTCGTGCCGGAAGTGATGGTGCCGCTGATCGCCACCAAGGCTGAGTTCGACCTGGTCAAGGCGCGGATCGACGCTATGGCGCAGGAAGTCATGCGCGAGACCGGCGCCAAGATCGATTATCAGGTCGGCACCATGATCGAGCTGCCGCGCGCCGCGCTCAAGGCGGGCGAGATCGCCGAGACGGCGGAATTCTTCTCGTTCGGCACCAACGATCTCACCCAGACCACATTCGGCATCAGCCGCGACGACGCCGCGAGCTTCCTCGGCGCCTATACGGCGCGCGGGATTCTCGCGACCGATCCGTTCGTCACGCTTGATCGCGAAGGCGTCGGCGAGCTGATCCGCATCGCCACCGAGCGCGGGCGCAAGACGCGCAAATCACTCAAGCTCGGCATCTGCGGTGAGCACGGCGGCGACCCCGCGTCCGTCGCGTTCTGCCACGAGGCGGGCCTCGATTACGTCTCGTGCTCGCCGTTCCGCGTGCCGATCGCGCGCCTCGCGGCCGCCCAAGCCGCGCTCGGCAAGAGCTCGGCCAGCACGGCGTAGCTGCGACGACAATGCTGACGAGGCCCGCGGCCACGACGTTGCGCACCTGCGTCTATTTGTTGTTGATCGCGAACCTGTTCATGAGCGCTGACGCATATGCGGCGCGTACGCGGCAAATCATCCGCTACGATGGCGTTGCAATCGACGTGATCGTGGACGGGCAGGGGCCGGCAATCGTGCTGCTGCCTTCGCTCGCGCGCGATTCTGAGGATTACGACCCCGTCGCCGACGGGCTAGCGGCCGCGGGCTATCGTGTGCTGCGGCCGCAGCCGCGCGGGATCGGGGCGAGCACAGGGCCGATGAGCGGCATCTCGTTGCATGATTTCGCCAACGATATCGCGGAGGTCATCAACCAGCTTGGCGCGGGCAGGGCGGTGATCGTCGGTCACGCCTACGGCAACTGGGTCGCCCGTATGACCGCGGTCGATCATCCCGATTTGGTGCGCGGCATCGTTATTGCCGCGGCAGCGGCGAAGCAATATCCGAAGGAACTGACCGCCGCGATCAACGTCGCCGGCGATCCGTCAAAGCCGGTGCCGGACCGGCTCGCAGCGTTGCGCTTTGCGTTCTTTGCGCCGGGTAATGACCCAAGCATCTGGCTCAACGGCTGGCACCCGGAAGTTCGCGACGCGCAGCGCGCCGCAGTCGCCGCCGTAAAACAATCAGATTGGTGGTCCGGCGGTCATGCGCCGCTGCTCGATCTGCAGGCGGAGCAGGACCCGTTCAAGCCGGCGGACAAGCGTAACGAGATGAAGGATGAGTTCGGGGACCGCGTCACCGTCGCGGTGATCCACGGGGCCAGTCATGCGCTCATTCCAGAGCAGCCTCAGGCCGTGGTCGACACGCTGGTCGCCTGGATCAAGACGCTGCCTCAGCACTTGCGCCAGAAAGCCGAGCGGCCCTTCTTCATTCGGTCGGTTATATTTTGTCCACTTCTGCCGCGGCTTGCGGCAGGCCGATCACTCTGTCACGAAATGTCCGACCCTGCCCTTCGTTCAGTTTGTGCAGGAAACGCTGATCGGCGGTGACAAACCGACAGTCGCGCTCGGCTGCCAGCGCAAGATAGAGGCAGTCATAGGCCGGATGATCGAGCGCGACCGCGCTCCGCGTTGCGGTCTCGAGCAAGGAGCGCGTTGGCAAGAGATCGAGGTCAGCCGCCTGGAGTAGCCGCGCCGCGAGGAAGGCCTCATCCTTTGAGAGTTCGTTGCGCCGGACCTTTTTCCATAAGATGTTCGCACACTCGGCCGCGAGCAGGTCTGGTGCGATCAGTTTGGCATGCCGGCGAAGCGTCAACGCATCCGCCGTTCCGTCCTCTTCAACTACCCATTTGATGGCAATGCTGGCATCGATGACGAGCGTGTTCACCGTCGCTCGCGCCCTTCTCGGAGCAGCACCTCGGAAGGCGTTTGCTTCCGGCGTTTCGTCAGTTTCCGCAGCTCGGCGGCCAGTTGGTCGAAAGAAGGCTCGTCCTCGGCGGCAAGCGCTTGGCGGAGAATCTCCCGGTGTTCGGCCTCGGTCGAGCGACCGTGGCGCGCGGCGCGACGCTTCAACCGGGCGATCAGCTCATCATCCAGATTGCGCACGTGCAGGTTCCCGGCCATCGGCTACTCCATGAGAGCACTGATAGCAATGCTCTCATTTTGAGTGCGATCGGTCAAGAACGGTGGTATTTTTACCGCGCCTCGCTCTGCGCGGTCGCCTGCGATTTGCGCGCGATCGCCAGCACCTGGGGCAGCAAACTCGACGCAATCCAGGTGTGGCCCTCGACCGTGAGATGGATGCGGTCCCAGGCGTAGTACTGGCTGGGGATCACCGGGTCGAACACGATCACCTGGATGTGGCGCGCGCGCAGCCGGTTGGACATCGCCGCGATATTGGCGGCGCGCTGGTCGTGCGCGACGAAGAAGCGCTGGTCATTGCCGCCGGGCTGCAGGATCGCGATATTGGTGCCGTCCGGCACCGCCTGATCGATGCGCGCCAGCATGCCGGC
>JAFAXD010000610.1 GCA_019241285.1 Xanthobacteraceae bacterium
GCGATGCCGGAATAGATGATCCCGAGCAGGATGCCCGGCAAAGCGAGCGGCGGCAGCGCGCGGATGAAGATCGGCAGCACATCGGCCCAGGGCGGCGGTTTCTCGGCCGGGAACCCGCGCCGGCGCGCGATCACCGCGATGGTGCCCATTAGCGCCGCCGCAGTGCCGAATGCCGGCACCGTACCGGCGAGAAACAGCGCGCCCACCGAGGCGTTGGCGATGAGCGCATAGAAGATCATCGGGATCGACGGCGGCACCAGCGGCCCGAGCGTTGCAGCCACCGCCGACGTTGCCGCCGCAAACCCGGGCGGATAGCGCTTGTCGCGCGTCATCATGCGGGCAACGATGAGACCGGGGCCCGCCGCATCGGCCACCGCACTGCCGCTCATGCCGGAGAAGATCAGGTTGGTGACGATGTTGACATGGGCGAGCCCGCCACGAAAGCGGCCGACCATGGCCTGCGCAAACGCCAGCAGGCGCTCAAGCACGCCGCTCGCGTTCATGAGGTTGGCAACGAAGATGAACAACGGCACAGCGAGCAGCAGATAGTTGTTGTAGAGACCGTTAATGGTCTGATCGACCACGAGGCCGAGGTCCTGATGCGTTGCCGCTAGGTACGCAAAGCCTGCAGCCAGCATCGCGAGCCCCATGGGCACGCCCATACCGGCCGCGAGCAGAAACGCGCCGGCGAGGACCCAGAGACCGAGCGTCACCGCGAGAGACCCTCCCGCCAGCGCAGGCTCAGCAGCAACACGAGCCGATAGGCGAGGCGAACCGTCACCGCGAGCATGAACAGCGCAAAGCAGGCATAGACATATTCGAGCCGCCACCCCAAGACCGGCGTACGCTCGCGCCAAAGGAACAGGATGTAATCGACCGACGCCGGCAGAGCGCAGAGAAAGATGCCGCCGACCAGGAGGCTGCGTGCCGCCGCGACCCAGCGCTGGTTGCGCTCCGACAGGTGGCGGAAGATCAGATCGAACGTGATCTGGCGCTTATCATCGAGCATGAATCCATTGGCGAGAAACACGATCCAGATGAACAGGACGACACTGATCTCGTCTGCCCAGGCAACGGCGTCACCAGCCGCGTAACGCATGACGATCTTGTAGATGAAGGCGGCAAACACCGCGAGGAACATGAGGCTGGTGACCACGTCGGCAACGCGGCCGATCGCAGCGCCGATGCGAGCGAATATGTCCATCGCAAGCGGCTCTGTCCTCCCCTCCCCCGCGCGCTCTTGCGCGTGCGGGGAGGGGTCGGCCTGCCTGCGCGAAGCCGAAGCGGCTTCGCTTCGGCGAAGGCAGGGGGTGGGGGCTCTTGCGTCAGGACTCATTCGAGTCTGTATCAGAAGGAAGAGCCCCCCACCCCAGCCCTCCCCGCCACTCGCTTCGCTCGCGGGGGGAGGGAGACCATTGCGGCCAGGGCACGTCGAACACGAACATCGGAATTTGACTGCTAATTCGCTTCCATAATCTGCTTCAGCTTCGCTCCGTCCCACCCTTTGGCGAGATCGGAGTCGGCATAGACCTTGTCGGCAAGTGCGCGGAAGGGCGTCAGATCGATCTTGTCCACCACAAGACCCTTGGCCTTGAGCGCCTCGGTGACGGTCGCCTCGTCGGCGAGCCGGTTATCATCGTTGGTTTTAGCGGCGAGCACGGCGGCGGCGGCCACGACCTTCTGCTGATCGGTCGCGAGCTTGTCCCAGACCGGCTTGGCCATGCTGAAGAACACCGGTTGGATCATATGCGAGGTGAGCACGACTCGCTCGGTCACCTCATACAACTTGGCAGCGTTGAGGATCGAGAGCGGATTCTCCTGACCGTCGATCGCGCCGGTCTTGAGCGCCAGATAGACCTCCGGCATGCCCATCGGCACCGGACTGACGCCGAGCGCCTTCCCGAGCAGCAACCATTCCGGCCCGGCCGTCATGCGCAACTTGACGCCGGCGAGATCGGCGGGACTTTTCACCGGCCGCTTCTGACGCAGATTGAGCTGGCGCGTTCCCAGATAGGCGGTGGCGAGGATAGCAATCCCCATTTTGTCGGCCACGGCGTGCCGGTAGCTTTCACCAATTGGCCCGTCGATCATGTGGCGCATGTGGTCATAGTCGCGAAACAGGTAGCCGCGGTTGAGGAACCCGAGCTCCGGGATCTGCTGCGCCACCTCGAACGTGGTCATCGTGCTCATTTCGAGATTGCCACGTTGGAGCGCCGGCACCTCGGTGCCTTGCTTGAACAAGGTCGAGGCGGGATAGGATTCGACCTTGACGCCGACCTTCGCATTCTCGACTTCGCTCTTGAAAGTCTCGATGGCCTTGGCGAGGAAATCCGACGGCGGCGCCGCGCTGGAAAAGCGCAGCGTCACGTCGGCCGCCTGCGCACCCACGCTGAGCGTCAGCAACCCTGCACCCTGGATTACGACGCGCCAAACAGCCCTTGACAGTCGTCCCATTTTCGTTCGTTCCCAGCTTTGCCTTGTTTGAGGCAGCGTACCGTAATTGGCGGCCTGCGCCAGATGAACTTGACGTGACGCGCCGGGCCTGGGACGCTTGCAACGCCCATGCCAGTATCACCCCATGTCCAGCCTGCCGATCTCATTCGCCTGCGCCCCATATGACCGCATGGTGCCGCTGCTCAGCGGCGAAGTGCGGCCAGCCGGCATTGACCTGAATTTCATTCAGATCGCGTCACCGCGTGAGACCTTCGACCGCATGGCGGGCGGACTCGAGTTCGACGCAGCCGAGTTCTCCTCGTCGGAATTCATCAGCCGCATGGGAGCGGGCACCTGCCCGTTTGTGGCGCTTCCGGTGTTCCCGTCGCGCATGTTCCGCCACGGCTTCATCACCGTGAACACGAAGGTGGTACGCAGCCCGAAGGACCTCGCCGGGAAAAGCATCGGCGTTCCGCTCTACACCATGACGGCGGCGGTCTGGATCCGCGGGCTGCTGATGCACGAGTACGGGGTCGACCTCTCCGGCGTGCGTTGGATCCAGGGCGCCACCAACAAGACCGGTGCGCACGGCCGCCCGACCGTGCCGCCGCTGCTCAAGCACATGTCCATTGTGAACAACGAGAGCGACAAGACGCTCAGCGAGCTCCTGGAAGCCGGCGAGATCGACGCGATCCTTGGCGCCGACATTCCGGCGGCGTTGGGCCGCAATCCCAGTGTGGCGCGGCTGTTCCCCGATTTTCCCAAGGTCGAGGCCGATTACTACGGGCGCACCGGCATCTATCCGATCATGCACCTGGTGGCGATCAAGCGCGATGTGTATGAGCGCCATCCATTCGTGGCGACGAGTCTCTATCAGGCGTTCTGCCGAGCCAAGGCAATCGCCCTCACCCGCATGCGTTCGACCGGCATGCTAGCGACCATGATGCCCTGGATGCTGGCCGAGATCGAAACCATGGACGCCGTGTTTGGACCCGATCCCTGGCCGTACGGGCTTGAGGCAAACCGCACGACCCTGCAAGCGCTCGTCGATTATCTCGCCGAGCAATCACTGATCGCCAAGCCGATCGCCGTGGACGATTTGTTTGTTCGCGTTCGAGAAGCGACCTAGTTGTTTTGTGGCCATCCTTCGAGACGCATGCGTGCTAAGCACGCATGCTCCTCAGGATGAGGGCTGAGTTTGTTGAAACGCACTGACCGGGGCGCAACAAACTCAGTCCTCATCCTGAGGAGCCCGAGCGAAGCTCGGGCGTCTCGAAGGATGGCCGCACAGTAAGCATAAAGGATCCATCATGCAGTTCGGCATTCTGTTCACCTCGCAGCCCAATGTCGACACCGAGCCTTATCCACATCGCGATGTGCATGCGCGCGTTACAAAGCAGATCCTGCGCGCCGATGAGCTTGGTTACGATTATGCCTGGATTGCCGAGCATCACTTCAGCAACGAATACGGCATCATGCCGGACGTGTTCGTCTACGCGGCGTATCTCGCGGCGCTGACCAAGCGCATCAAAATCGGCACGGCCGTTGTCACGCTGCCGCTCGCCAATCCGGTCCGCGTTGCCGAGAACGCGGCGTTTGTCGACATCCTGAGCCAGGGCCGGTTCGCCCTCGGGCTCGGATCAGGCTATCGCAAATACGAGTTCGATGGGTTCGGCATCGATTTCGAGGGGCGCCGCGATATTCAGGAAGAAGCGCTGCCGTTGCTGATGGACCTGCTGCACAACAAGCGCGTCGACCATCATGGCAAGCATTTCGCGTTCAAGGTCGACCGCGCCTACGAGTTGTTTCCGCACGCGCTGCAGCAGCCGCATCCACCGATCTTTCTTGCGGGCGCGACCGACCGCTCGATCGCCGTCGCCGGGCGCATGGGATTTGGTCTGATGTTGTCAAGCTGGACGCCGTTCGAGGAGCTGGCGCGGCAGACCGCGCGCTATCGCGCGCATCTGGAGGAGACGCCCACGGCGCTGCGCAACAATCCGGCGCGCGGCCATGCCGACGTGGCGCGTTGGGTCTACGTGGCGGAGACTGACGCCAAAGCGCGGGCCGAGAGCGAGGCCGGCATCCTGCGCCACCTCGCGCATTTCTCGAGCGGCCACACGTCCGGCTATCTCGGCACCGTCTCGGAAAAGGGCGGCGCGGCGAGCCGCGATTATGACGCGCTGTCGCGCGACATCATCCTGCACGGCTCGCCCGCAACCGTCGCCGAGAAGATCGAACGCCTGCGCGCCATGACCGGCGTGGCCTCCATCATGCTGCACTATCCGCCCTGGTACGGCACCGAGCGCGCGGTCGCGTCGCTCGAATTGTTTGCCAGCGAGGTGATACCGAAGTTTGCAGAGGCAGCCACGGCGCGGGCAAGCGCCTAGGCTGCCTGCCACCGCCGGTTCGGTTGCTTGGCCGACATCAAGGGTTCAAAATCGGCTATTATCACTTGTGGTCAAATCACGCGGCCGGGAGGGCGTCATGGCGCTCGCCGCAACGTCGATCTTTAACGATCCTTATCCGTATCAACGGGCGATCCGCGCTGCGGAAGTCGAGGCGTTTGTTACCGGTCAGGGTTCATTCCACGCCGAGCTGACGCGCATTGATCTCGGTCGCGTCTGGATGCAGCGCGCGCGCGAAAGCTTGCCGCGGGTGCTGCACTACACGACGAAC
>JAFAXD010000668.1 GCA_019241285.1 Xanthobacteraceae bacterium
ATGCACGAACACCATGCCCATGATGGCGCGATACTTGGCGGCGATGTCGGCGGCTTCCGGATTGGTGGCCGACATCAGCAATTGCGGAAAGGGCTTCTGATACGGCTTGGGCCAGATCGAGATCGACGGGAATTGATAGTACTCGCCCTCCCAGCTGAACGGTTCCGGCTCGGTCCAGGCTTTGATGATCAGCTCGACCGCCTCGCGCATGCGCCCGTGGGATTCGCTCGGCGACACGTTGTAGGCGAGATATTCGTGCGGAATGCCGCGCATCAACCCAGCGATCAGGCGTCCGCCGCTCATGACGTCGAGCATGGCGTATTCCTCGGCCACCCGGATCGGGTTGAGCAGCGGAATGAGGTTGCCGAGGATCGCCACCTTGGCCCGCTTGGTGCGGTGCGCCACGATCGAGCCGATCAGGTTGCAGTTCGGCATCAGGCTGAACGGGCTGTAGTGATGCTCGTTGCAGGCAATCCAGTCGAACTCGCACGCCTCGGCGTGGATCATGGAGGTGATGTAATCGTCATAGAGCAGGCGCGCGCGTTCGGCGTCGAAGCCGTTGCTGCTCACCGGCCAGCTTTCCGGCACGCCCTCATAATGCGTCCACGGCATCGTATGAAAGAAGTTGAATTTCATCCTCGGGTCCCCGGTCGTTGTGACGGCCGATCTAGCCCGGATCGGCGATAAGCGAAACCCCGCGGATTGCAGGGCTGCTCCAATCGGGCTAACCCGGAATCCCGCCCATCGGTTCTTGAGAACGCCCTGTCATGCAAGCCTATGATTACATCATCGTCGGTGCCGGCTCCGCCGGCTGCGTGCTCGCGCATCGCCTGAGCGAGGACAAGGACGTGCGGGTGCTGCTGCTGGAAGCCGGCCGGCGCGACACCCATCCTTGGCTGCGCATGCCCATCGCGTTCGTGCATATGTCCTGGCACCCGCGCTACACCTGGAAATATGAGACCGAGCCCGAACCCGCGCTCGGTGGGCGGACCATCCCATTGCGCCGCGGCAAGGCGTTGGGCGGCACCTCGATCATCAACGGCATGATCTGCGCGCGCGGACACCGGCGCGATTTCGACCTGTGGCGCCAGCAAGGGCTGAAAGGCTGGAGCTACGCCGACGTGCTCCCCTATTTCAAGCGCCTGGAGTCGAGCTGGCGCGGCGAGAGCACCTATCATGGCGGCGACGGACCCATCCGGGTCACGCAGCCCTACCACGCGCAGAACCTTTACGAGCCATTCGAACAGGCCGTGGTCAATTACGGGCTGCCGGTGCGGGACGATTATAACGGTGAGGAGAGCGAAGGCATCAGCCGGATCGAGTTGTTCGTCGGCGGCGGTGAGCGCCAGTCAACGTCGCGCGCCTACCTGCATCCGGTGATGAGCCGGCCCAACCTCACGGTCGAGACCGGCGCGCTGACGACGCGGCTCCTGATCGACAAGGGGCGCGTGATCGGCATCGAGTATACGCGCGACGGCCAGCTTTCGCGCGTGCATGCCGAGCGCGAGGTGATCCTCTCCGGCGGGTCCTACAACTCGCCGCAGCTGTTGATGCTCTCAGGAATTGGGCCGGCCGATCATCTCAAATCGGTCGGCATCGCGCCGGTGCACGACCTGCCGGGGGTCGGGCAAAACCTCTCCGAGCATCCCAACATGTTGCTCATGTACAAGGCGAAGAAGCCCGACACATTTCTCAACCAGCTGCGGCTGGACCGGGCGGTGGGATCGGGCGCGCGCTGGCATCTGTTCCGCAGCGGCGCGTTTGCCACCAACGGCAGCGCCGCGGTCGTGTTCCTGCGCAGCATGCCCAACCTGGAGCGGCCAGATGTGCAGCTTGTGTGCTCCTCGGTCGCCAATGACGCGAACTTGTGGTTCCCCGGCGTTACGGCACCGCCGGTGCACAGTTTCACCGCACGGGTCGGCACGCTCTATCCGCGCTCGCGCGGCTGGGTGAAGCTGCGCTCGGCCGATCCGACCGACAAGCCACGCATCTTCTTCAATCTGTTCGGCGAGCGCTCCGACATGGATGACATGATCCGCGCGCTGCGCATCGCCCGCGAGATCTACAACACCGAGCCGCAGAAGAGCCTGATCGGCGAGGAGATGACGCCGGGCGCGGCAGCAAAGAGCGACGCCGAGCTCGAGCAGACGATCCGCCAGCTGGGGCATAATCGCCAGCATCCGCTCGGCACGTGCGCGATCGGCACCGGACCGAAGGCCGTGGTCGATGAGGAGCTGCGCGTGCACGGGCTTGCCGGACTGCGCGTTGTCGATGCCTCGGTCATCCCCGATCAGCTCGGCGGCAACATCAACATTCCGACCATCATGATTGCGGAGAAGGCCTCCGACCTGATCCGCGGCCGCGCGCTCGCGCCTGCGGCGGTTTAGGCCCGACGGGTTTCGACGGCTTTGCCACTTCCGGCCTGCAGAAGCCGTTCATGTTGCCATGTGGCTCGAAAGGCCGGACGAGGCATTACCCCCGCCCGGCCGTCGGACGAGCTGATACGGGCGCGTCGCCGAGTCTTACCGCGTTTCCCTTTGCTCGGAACGCGCGACCGTTTGCCTAGCGGCGTTCCTCTATTGTCGTCCAGGTATCGCCATTCCAATAACCACGGCCCTCGTGCTCCCGCCAGGTGTAGTGCTCGGAAGGACCCCAGTTCCAGTTGTCTGGGTGGACAACCACACGGGCTTCAGGCGGATAGGTATAGGCTTCGTGCGTGTGCCAACACACGTTGCCATTACAGACGATCGCCGCCGACGCGTTCACGCCGGAGACCGCAAGAATCGCCGTCCCGAGAGCAGTGCCGATCAGAGAGTTGCGTAGTGTCATGAGTTGCCTCCGTCGCCCCCGTCAGAACGTGAGAACAATGGAGCGAGCAACCGGTTCCGTCTTGGTGTTGGCAGCTTGCCCGGGCGCGTCTTTATGTGGCCGCTAGCGAGCAGCAAAGTGTCAAATGATGCAGCATTAACTCGTGAATCCAGTAGAATGGCATGCATTACCGGCTGTGGCGGCTGGTTGCGCTCCCGCCTGACGTGAGCGAAGGAGCAAGCTCATGGACCTGAGATCGATCCCGGTACGCTTTATAGCGGTAACAACTCTGTTTGCGTCGGTGTTCTGCCTCACAGCGTTCGTACTGACGATGGCGCAGTGACGTCGGTAACAGGGGCCCTCCCCCCGGAAAAGCATGTTCAAATTTCAGTTTGCGCTTCAAGTAGAAGGCGCCGA
>JAFAXD010000060.1 GCA_019241285.1 Xanthobacteraceae bacterium
CAATGTCGATGGTCCTCTCAACGTCCCGGCCGTCTCCAACACCAGCCCGGACGAATTCCAACGCATGGTGCGTAAGGGCAAGGAATACATCGCGGCCGGCGACGTCTTCCAGGTCGTGCTGGCGCAGCGTTTCGAAACTCCGTTCACGCTGCCGCCGTTCGCGCTCTACCGCGCCCTACGGCGCGTGAATCCGGCGCCATTTCTGTTCTATCTCAACTACGGCACCTTTGCGGTCGCCGGCTCGAGCCCGGAGATTCTCGTGCGCGTGCGCGACGGCACCGTGACGATCCGTCCTGTGGCCGGCACGCGGCCGCGCGGCGCGACGCCGCATGAAGACAAAGCGCTGGAGGAGGAACTCCTCGCCGACCCAAAGGAATGCGCCGAACACCTGATGCTGCTCGACCTCGGCCGCAACGACGTGGGGCGCGTGGCGAAGATCGGCTCCGTCGAGGTCACCGATCAGTTTTTCATCGAACGCTTTAGCCAGGTGATGCATATCGTGTCCAATGTCGAAGGCGCGCTCGATGCGCGCTACGACGCCCTCGATGCGCTCGCAGCAGGCTTTCCGGCGGGCACGGTGTCGGGCGCCCCGAAGGTGCGCGCGATGCAGATCATCGACGAGTTGGAGAAGGAGAAACGCGGTCTCTACGCGGGCTGCGTCGGCTATTTCTCAGCCGCCGGCGATCTCGACAGCTGCATCGTGTTGCGCACCGCCCTGGTGAAGGACGGCCGCATGTATGTGCAGGCCGGCGCCGGCATTGTTGCCGACTCGGATCCGGCCGCCGAACAGCAAGAATGCATCAACAAAGCCAAGGCGCTGTTCCGAGCCGCGGAAGAAGCGCGCCGGTTTGCGTCAGCGGCGAGCCGCGGACAATAAGCCTCCCGCTTGCCACCGCTCCCCCGCCTCAGATAAGACCGCTTTGGGGGGATAAACGCGGTCATGATCCTGCTGATCGACAATTACGACAGCTTCACCTTCAACCTCGTCCATTACCTGGGCGGCTTGGGGGCGCAGGTCGATGTCCATCGCAATGACAAGATCAGCGTCGATGACGTGCTCGCGCGCGAGCCCGACGCGATTGTGCTGTCGCCTGGTCCATGCACGCCCAATGAGGCCGGCATCTGCCTCGATCTGATCAAGCGCGCTTCCACGCACCTTCCGATCTTTGGCGTTTGCCTCGGCCATCAGGCCATCGGCCAGGCTTTTGGCGGCAGCGTGATCCGGGCGCCGGTTCCGGTGCACGGCAAGCTCTCCGAAATCCAGCAGACCGGCGCAGGCGTGTTCCGCGGCATCAACGGGCCGTTCCGGGCGACGCGCTATCACTCGCTCATCGTCGATCGCAAGAATCTTCCGCAAGATCTTGAAGTCACGGCAGAAACAGGTGATCACCTGATCATGGGAATGCATCATCGGCGCTATCCGGTGCACGGCGTGCAATTCCATCCCGAGAGCATCGCTTCCGAGCATGGCCACTTGATCTTGAAGAATTTTCTCGACATAGCCGCGCAATGGAATGCCGCCACCGGCCGGTTTGCGGCGCCGCGGCGGACCGCACAGGCTCATTGACATGGAACTCAAGGCACTCATCGGCCAGGTCGCGACCGGTGCGCAGCTGACGCGCGACGAGGCCGCAGCCGCCTTCGAGAGCATGATGTCGGGAGAGGCGACCCCGTCGCAAATGGGTGGGTTGCTGATGGCGCTGCGGGTTCGTGGCGAGACCGTGGATGAGATCACCGGCGCTGTGTCGGCGATGCGCGCCAAGATGGTGCGGGTCGAGGCCCCCCCGGGCGCCATTGACGTGGTCGGCACCGGTGGGGATGCCTCGGGCTCCTACAACATCTCGACTTGTGCGGCCTTCGTAGTCGCCGGCGCCGGGGTCCCGGTCGCAAAGCACGGCAACCGGGCACTATCGTCCCGCTCCGGCGCGGCTGATGTCCTCACCGCCCTTGGGGTGAAGATCGACCTCGATCCGGAGGCTATCGCCCGCTGCATCTCCGAAGCCGGCATCGGCTTCATGTTTGCCCCCGCGCATCATCCGGCGACGAAGAACGTGGCCGCAACCCGGGCGGAGCTCGGCACGCGCACGATCTTCAACCTGCTCGGTCCATTGTCGAACCCGGCGAGCGTGAAGCGGCAGATGGTCGGGGTCTTCTCCAAGCAGTGGGTTGAGCCCCTCGCCCACGTGCTGAGAAATCTCGGGTCCGACCGCGCCTACGTGGTGCACGGCTCCGACGGGCTCGACGAAATCACGACGTCGGGGCCGACCTACGTCGCGGCGCTCGACAAAGGCGCGGTGCATACATTCGAGATCGTGCCCGAAGAGCTTGGCTTGACGCGTGTGAAGCCGGAGAACCTGCGTGGTGCCGATGCTGAGACCAACGCCGATGCGTTGACTCAAGTGCTGCAGGGCAAGGCTGGTCCGTTCCGCGATGTCGCGCTGCTCAACGCCGCGGCGGCGCTTGTGGTCGCCGATGTTGCTGCCGATCTCAAGCAAGGGCTGGCGCTGGCCCGGAAGTCGGTCGATTCGGGGGAAGCCGAGGGCGCGCTCGATCGCCTGATTGCGGTTTCGAATGACTGATGTCGGACATCCTCACCAGAATTGAAGCCTATAAGCGCACGGAGATCGCCACCGCGAAGCGCGCCCGCCCGCTCGCACAGCTCGAGGCCGACGCCAAGGCTGCGTCGGCACCGCGCGGTTTCGTGGCGCACATCGCCCAGCGGCTGGCGCGGCGTGAATACGCGCTCATTGCCGAGGTGAAGAAGGCGAGCCCGTCGAAAGGACTGATCCGCGCGGACTTTGATCCCCCGACCTTGGCGCGCGCTTACGAGCAAGGCGGAGCCACGTGCCTGTCCGTGCTCACCGATGGCCCATCGTTCCAGGGCGAACCGGATTATCTGGTCCGTGCGCGCGCGGCGACCAGCCTGCCGGCGCTGCGCAAGGACTTCATGTTCGATCCCTATCAGGTCGTCGAAGCGCGTGCCTGGGGGGCCGATTGCATTCTCATCATCATGGCCGCGCTGGACGACCCGACGGCCGCCGATCTCGAAGCCGCCGCCCTGGCGCTCGGGATGGACGTCCTGATCGAAATTCATGATGAGCACGAGCTCGAGCGGGCGCTGCACCTTAAATCGCAGCTCATCGGCATCAACAATCGCGACCTCAAGACCTTCAAAACCGACATTGCGAACAGCGAACGCCTCGCTCCGCGCATCCCGCGCGACAAGATCATCGTTGCCGAAAGCGGCCTGGCGGAGCCTCGCGACTTGGCTCGAATGGCGAACTGCGGAATCTCGACGTTCCTGATCGGCGAAAGCCTGATGCGCCAGCCGGATGTAGCCCAAGCAACGCGGGCGCTCCTCGCCCGCGCAAACGCGGCCGCGGCGCCGGCGCAATGAAAGGCCGTAGACTGACGCATCTCGGCCGACGCGGCGAAGCGCGCATGGTTGATGTCTCCAAGAAGCCGCCGACCGAACGCCTGGCCGTTGCCGAAGGCCGCGTCATCATGCGCAAATCGACGCTCGACATCGTGCGCAAGGGCGACGCCAAAAAGGGCGATGTCATCGGGGCTGCTCGTATCGCCGGCATCATGGCGGCGAAGCGCACGCACGAGCTGATCCCGCTGTGTCACCCGCTATCGCTCACGCGCGTCGAGGTCGATATCACGCCCGATGAAAAGTTGCCGGGACTGATCGTACGCGCGACGGCTGGCGTGACCGGAAACACCGGGGTCGAGATGGAAGCGCTGACGGCGGCCTCGGTCGCGTGTCTCACGGTCTACGACATGGTCAAAGCCTTGGAGCGCGGCATGCGGATCGAAGGCCTCCGCCTCATCGAAAAGCGTGGCGGCAAGTCCGGTCATTTCCTGGCGGAGGCCTGAATGTTGAGCGTCGCCGACGCGCTTGCTCGCGTGCTGGCCGACGCCAGGGCCCTCCCCCCGGTGGATACTGCGCTCGTTGATGCGCATGGGCGCGTGCTCGCTGGCGATGTCGCGGCCCTGCGCACCCAGCCGCCGGCGTCAATGTCCGCGATGGATGGCTACGCGGTGCGAGCGGCGGACGTGGCGGAGGTCCCGGCACGTCTGAAGATCGTCGGAGAAGTCGCTGCAGGCCGGCCGTTTGAGAAGATCGTTGGTCCGGGCCAGGCCGCCCGCATCTTCACCGGTGGCGTCGTCCCCGCTGGCGCCGACACCATTGTGATCCAGGAACATACGACCCGCAGCGGCGATGACGTCACCGTTACACGGACTGCTACGCTGGGCCGCAACATTCGTGCGCAGGGACTCGATTTCAGCACCGGCGACGTGCTGCTCAAGCACGGACATCGCCTGGGCGCGCGCGACCTCGCCCTCGCGGCGGCGATGAATCATCCGACCTTGCCGGTGCACCGGCGCCCGAAGCTTGCGTTGCTCGCGACCGGGGATGAGCTCGTCCCGCCCGGCAGCACGCCGGGACCGGGGCAGATCGTCTATTCGAACGGCTTTGCCTTGATGGCGCTGGCGCGCAGCGAAGGCGCCGACGTGATCGATCTCGGGATCGTCCCCGACCTGCTCGACGAAACCGTCGCCGCGGTCCGCAAGGCGCGGCAGGTTGAAGCCGACATCCTTGTGACCACCGGCGGCGCCTCCGTCGGCGAGTACGACTTGGTGCAGAAGGCCTTCGGCGCAGAGGGCATGACGTTGTCATTCTGGAAGGTCGCGGTCCGGCCTGGCCGGCCGCTGATGCATGGACGGCTTGGCGAAATGCAAGTGCTGGGCTTGCCCGGAAATCCGGTCTCCGCCTTCGTGTGCGGGCTCCTGTTCCTGGTACCGCTGCTTCGTACCCTGTCCGGGCGCACTGACATCAACCTGCCGGTCGAATCAGCTGTGCTTGGCAGCTCGCTTCCGGCCAACGATGAACGGGCGGACTACCTGCGCGCGAGGCTCGATGCCGACCCCCGCGGCCACCTGGTCGCGACTGCGTTCGGGACGCAGGACAGCTCCATGATCGCGACCTTGTCGAAGGCGAATTGTCTTTTGATCAGAGAACCTTATGCG
>JAFAXD010000140.1 GCA_019241285.1 Xanthobacteraceae bacterium
CGTGCCGCGATCGAATGGGGCGTCTACGGCGTGCCGGAAACATTCGTAGTCGGCCGCGACGGCAAGATCGCCTTCAAGCTCGTCGGCCCGATCACGCCGGAGAACCTGCAGGAGAAACTGGCGCCTGCGATCGAGAAGGCGCTGCAGGGCGGGTGAGGGGACGGTTACTTCGCGCGTTTTGCCTTTCGTTTTGATGTTTTTGCCGGAAGCGTTTTGACGAACGCCGTCGCCAGCTCGAGCCACTCGCGCAGCCCGTTGTCATCGAGCCCAGCCGGGTCGACGCGGATATAGCCCTCCATCGGGCGTCCGCGCATCTCGACTTGGTGCGTACCGGGGTGCGTCAACGCAAGCGGTGCTTGATCCTTGCCCACCCGCAGCATCAGGCCGCGCTTGGAGGACGACGCTAACATGTTGCCGTTGAGCATGAAGGCGATGCCGCCGAACATCTTCATCTCGGTGATGTTGCCGGTGGCTGTGAGCAGAGCGCGCATGCGTGACACGAGGTCTGAATCGGCCGGCATGAGGCTTCCTCTCCGAAAGAGAGATGTTGCAATCAGGATGGCAGGCTCGACTGTGGTCCAGCATACTCGTAGCGCGAGAGAATTTTAACTCAGTTATTGACAAGTAATAGGCAAAACGCATGACGGCGGGGCGCGGGAAGCTGAGGTACGCGGGCGATGACGCATTGCGTGCGTCGGGCTGTTTGACAATTGAATTAGATTGTAGCCGGGACGAGTGTCAGCCCCGGGTTTCACCAGGACTACATGGTGTCATCTATGCTGGCGACGTCATCTATGTGAGAAAGGTCATCTATGCTTGCGGCCATCCTTCGAGATGCCCACGAGCGAAGCTCGTGGGCTCCTCAGGATGAGGAGTGAGATTGTTGAGACGATTTTAGGCAGCAGCAACAACGAGGGCCCTCATCCTGAGGAGCATGCGGGCTATGCCCGCATGCGTCTCGAAGGATGGCCGCACAACGACGTCATCTATGCCGGAAACGTCATCTATGCGTCGGAGGCGGATTCCTTCACTGCATATTTCTGTAGCAGCGGATATTGCGCGGCGGCGAAGATGAAGGTTAGCGGCATGAAGCCGAACACCTTGAAGGCGACCCAAGTGTCCGTCGTCTGCGTGCGCCAGACGATTTCGTTGAGCACGGCCAATGCAAAAAAGAACACGGCCCACCGGATGGTGAGCTTGCGCCAGCCTTCGGGATTGAGGTGGAACATCTGGTCGAACACCATCGCCAGCAGCGGCTTGCCCATGATCTGGCCGCCGAGCAGGACCGCGCCGAACAGCACGTAGATGATCGTCGGCTTGATCTTGATGAAGGTCTCGTCCTGCAGATAGATCGTGAGCCCGCCGAAAATCAGGACAATGATTGCCGTGACCAGTGGCATCACCGGCAAATGGCGCGTCAGCACATAACCGGTCGCCAGCGCCGCGACGGTCGCCACCATGAACACGCCGGTCGCGCCAAAGATGCCGAAGCGGCCGTTGGCGATGAAGAACAGCACCAATGGCCCGAGATCGAGCGCGATCTTGAGCAGCGGATTGATCTGCGGCGGCTTGTCCTTCGCGTCCATCCCTCACCTCTCCAAGCCAACCCGCGTCAATTCAGTCCCGCAATCGCGCGGGCGAAATCGCGTGCCGCAAACGGGGCCAGATCGTCCACACCTTCGCCGACGCCGATGAAGTGTACCGGCAGCCGGTACTTGGCGGCGAGTGCGACCAGTATGCCACCGCGCGCGGTGCCGTCGAGTTTGGTCATGACGAGCCCGGTCACACCGGCCGTCTTCTGAAACTCGGTCACCTGCGAGATTGCATTCTGCCCGACCGTCGCGTCGAGCACGAGCAGCACCGCGTGCGGCGCAGTCGTGTCGAGCTTCTTCATGACGCGCACGATCTTGTCGAGCTCGCTCATCAGCCCGGCTTTGTTCTGCAACCGCCCGGCGGTGTCGACGATGAGCACGTCGGCTCCCTGCTCGCGCGCCTGCTCCAAACCCGTATAGGCGAGGCCCGCCGCATCCGCGCCCTGCGTGCCGGCGACGATGCTGGCGCCCGTCCGCTGGCTCCAGATCTTGAGCTGCTCCGTTGCAGCGGCGCGGAACGTGTCGCCCGCCACCAGGGTGACCTTGCGACCCTCGCGCGCGAGCCGCGCCGCGAGCTTGCCGATGGTCGTGGTCTTGCCCGAGCCGTTGACGCCGACCACCAGGATCACGAATGGGTGGGCATCGGGCGCGATCGTCAGCGGCGCGGCGACCGGCGCCAGGATCTTCTCCACCTCGGTAGCGAGAATGTCCTTCACCTCGTCCTCGGTCACGGTCTTGTTGTAGCGCCCCTCGGCAATTGCTGCCGCGACGCGGCCGGCTGTGTCGATGCCGAGATCGGCGCGGATCAGCACCTCCTCGAGCTCCTCGATGGTCGCTTCGTCGAGCTTGCGCTTGGTGACAAGGTCGGCGATCGCGCCGCTGATCGAGGCGGAGGTCCGCCGCAACCCGCCGGTCAGCCGCTGCCACCAGTTCTTGCCCGTTGCGTTGGTGCTGTCATCCATGGCGGCTGCCGTGATAGCGGTTTGCCCATGATGGATAAAGCCGCCGCGCGCAATGGCCTCAGCCCGGACGAGATGCTCGCCCGCGTGCTCTATCGCGACGGGCTGATGCTGGTGATCGACAAGCCGGCCGGCCTGCCGGTGCATCGTGGGCCCAAAGGCGGCTTAAGTCTCGAGGATCACTTCGATGCGCTGCGCTTCGGACTGCCGCGCGCGCCGGCGCTGGCGCATCGGCTCGATAAGGACACTTCAGGTTGCCTGGTGCTCGGCCGCCATCGCAAGGCGCTGGCGCATCTCGGACTCTTGTTCAAGCACGGAAAGATCGGCAAGACCTACTGGGGCGTGGTCGAGGGTTCACCCGACGCGGATCAAGGTACCATCGATCTGGCGCTCGGGCGGCTCAACGATGAGCGCGGCTGGTGGATGAAGCCCGATCCGCAAGGACTGCCCTCGGTCACCAAGTGGCGGGTCATGGGGCGAGCCACTGACCGGAACCTCACGTGGCTCGCGTTGGAGCCGGTGACCGGCCGAACTCATCAGCTGCGGGTTCACTGCGCCGCACTGGGTTGGCCGATCGTCGGCGACAGCATCTATGGCGGGGCGCCACGCTTCAACGGTCCGCCACTGCATTTGCATGCCCGCGAAGTTTTGGTGCCGATTTCCAAAAACCGCGAGCCGGTGCGCGTGACGGCGCCGGTGCCGGCGCACATGCACGACTATCTGAAGGCTTGTGGTTGGGCAGGCGAGCCTGAGAGCTGATCTAAAGCTTGTCGGCGACCAGCACGCGGCCCTTGGCGCCGAGCGCGGTCTCGCCTGCCTGGTTGCGGATGCGGCCGCGCATCTCGATCACGTCACCTTTGAGATGCGGCGCGTTCTCGACGCGAATGACGAGCCATTCCATTTCGATCGTCTCGTCGGCGTAGATCGGCTTCTTGAAGCGGAACGAGAAATCGAGTCCGACCATGTCGCCGCGCTCGGAAAAATGCCGGGCGCCCAGCGCCATAAGGTGGGCAATGGTCTGGGTGCCGCTGGCAATCAGCCGCCCATATCGCGTACGGGCGGCGACGGCGGGATCGTGGTGCAGCGGGTTGGTATCGCCGGCGGCGCGCGCAAAGGCGCTCACCCCCTCGGGCGTGAGCCGCATTTTTTCGCTGAAGCGTTCGTGCGGTTGCGCTTTCATGATCTAAGCGGCGATCAGCTGCTGGCCATCGTGTGCCGAAATCGCGACATTGATGATCCGGCCCGACGCGATCGGCTTCGCCAGCCGCACGCGCGTGAACTGCTCGGTGCGTGCGCTCGTCCCCTGTTCCGCCAACACGCGCTGGTGCGATCCGACCTGCGCTTGCAGATGCGCGCCCAGCGCCGCTTCGCCGCGTTCGCGCAGGCGGTGGGCGCGCTCCTTGATCAGCGCGCGATCAACTTGCGGCATGCGCGCCGCCGGTGTCCCGGGTCGCGGCGAGAATGGAAATACATGGAGATGCACCAGCTCGCATTCGGCGACGAGATCGAGCGAGCGGGCAAACATCTCCTCGGTCTCGGTCGGGAAGCCGGCGATCAGATCGGCGCCGAACACGACATCGGGACGCAGCCTGCGAACCTCGCGACAGAACGATATCGCATCACCGCGCAGGTGGCGTCGCTTCATGCGCTTGAGAATGAGATCATCGCCCGCCTGCAAGGACAGGTGCAGATGCGGCATCAAGCGCGGCTCGTCGGCGAGCGCGTCGAGGAGATCGCGGTCGGCTTCAACGGAATCGATTGACGAAAGGCGCAGCCGGTGCAACTCCGGCACCTCAGCCAGAATGCGCTTCACCAGGGCGCCGAGACCGGTTCCGTCAGCCGCGCGATAGCTCGTGATATCAACGCCGGTGAGCACCACTTCAGCAAGTCCGTCTTCGACCAGCCGGCGCACCTGATCGATCACACCACGTGGCGGCAGCGAGCGTGAATTGCCACGGCCAAACGGGATGATGCAGAACGTGCAGCGGTGATCGCATCCGTTCTGGATCTGCACGAAGCCGCGCGCCCGCTCCTGGTGCGCCGATGCGACCGCGATGCTGGTGCTGCGCATGATGTCGCCGACAGCAATTTTCTCCGGATCGGATCGCTGCCAAACCTCTCGCGTGAGTTTCTCATCATTGCCGATGACACGGGCGACCTCAGGCATATTCGCAAACATCGCCGGGTCGGTCTGCGCCGCACAGCCGGTGACAACGATCTGCGCTTGCGGGTTTGCGCGGGCCTGGGCGCGGACTGTTTGACGCGCCTGCCGTACGGCCTCGGCGGTGACCGCGCAGGTGTTGATGATGACAACGTCGTCAGCAAATGCGCCCTGCGCTGCGGCGCGCATCTGGTCCGACTCGTAGGCATTGAGTCGACAGCCGAAAGTGACGACCTCGACGCTCACGCCACGCCTTGCTGGGCCAACAGGTCGGCTTCGAATTGCCCTTCGAACTCATATTCGACCGGGCCGGTCATCAACACGTGACCGTCGCTCAGGCGCCACTCGATCAGGAGGTCGCCGCCGGGCAGCGTAACGGTGAGTTTGCGCTGGGCGCGTCCGGTGCGGGCCGCGGCGACAGCAGCCGCGCAGGCGGCGGAGCCGCACGCCTTGGTCAGGCCGGCGCCACGTTCCCAGGTGCGCACGACGAGGTGCCCAGGCGAGCGCACGACCGCGAGCGAGATATTGGCCCGCTCCGGAAACATCGGATGCGTTTCCAAGGTCGGGCCCAGCCGCGCCAAGTCATAGGCCTCCACGTCCTCGACCCAGAACACGGCGTGGGGATTGCCCATGTTCACCGCGGACGGCGATTGCAGCACCGGCGCATCGAGCGGACCGATCTGCAGCGCGATCGCCCGGGTATCACCACACTCTTCGGCAAGCGGGATTTCGTCCCAACCAAAGCGCGGTGTGCCCATATCGACGGTGGAAACCTGCGGGCGCTCGCCCGGCCAGCAATTGATGCGGCCAGCCTTGGTCTCGAACGTCAGAACAGGCTTGCCGGCCTCTTTGAACACGATATCGGCGACGCAGCGCATGCCGTTGCCGCAGGCGCCCGCTTCCGACCCATCCGTGTTGTAAATGCGTACGAACGCGTCAGTTTCCGGGACCCGGCCCGGATAGAGCACCATCATCTGATCGAAGCGCACGCCGGCGGCCGCGGCGCGAATATCGGCGGCGGTGATTACCTGCGGTTCGTGCCGCATATCGACGACGACGATCTCGTTGCCGAGACCGTTCATCTTGCGGAAACGGTAACTGGCAAGGGCGCTCATGCTGCACCTTATATGGGCATGGGTTTCAGTGGGCAATGTGCTGCTGCCCGTCGTATCGCATACACTTGATCCGGCTATGCGATTGAAACCCGTGACTTGGGCAACGGGTTATCCGATAGTGCTCCAATCGAACTCATGATTCCGCATTTTGAGGACCAGGCTTATGTTTCGTTCGGCGGCGGCGTTTCGTTCCCAGGTGATGTGTCTTGCAGTCGCGGGTTTGTTTGCCTTCTCACTTTCGGCCCGGGCCCAACAACCAACCCCTGAGCAAAAGCCGCCCGGACAGGGGTCTGAAACGTTTGCCGAGGAAGTCACGCTGCCGGAGAAGACCATCATCTACTTCAAGGGCACCGGGAATTGGGATTCCGCCTTCGAGACCATCGTTGACGCGTTCAAGAACGTGAATGCGTTCCTGGCCAAGCAGGGGATCAAGCCTGCGGGCTCGCCGATGACGATCTACACCTCGACCGATGACACCAGCTTCCAATTTGAAGCCGCCGTCCCGGTGGCCGATGCACCCGCGAACGCACCACAAGGCGATATTGCGGTCGGCCAATCGCCGTCCGGCCGCGCCTACAAGTTCGTCCATCACGGATCTTACGACGCGATGGATACGACCTACGAGTCGATCACGAACTATCTCGATGAGAAACAGCTCGAGGCCAAGGACCTGTTCATTGAGGAATACGTGACGGACCCGGTCACCACGCCGGAAGACAAGCTCGTGATCAACATTTACGTCCCGATCAAGTAGCCCAGATGACGGGGACAAGCCTGGACAAGCCCGGCCATGACGAACCGAGGGGTTTCAGTAGCGGGTTTGCCCGGTTGACTTAAGCGCCCGCCTCGCCTACCTGTCCGACGTTCTCGCTACGAGACAGAATTCCCAAGGTTCCGACCGATCCCGTGAGATCGGCGGCCAACGCCCGACAGCGCGATGCGCCCTCGGGCGCGAAACGCGTTGGACGCATAGGCATGTTCGACAATCTGTCGGAGAAACTCTCAGGCATTCTTGACCGCCTCACCGGGCGCGGTGCGCTTTCCGCCGCCGACGTTGATGCGGCCTCGCGCGAGGTGCGCCGCGCGCTGCTGGAGGCCGATGTCGCACTTGAGGTGGTGCGCGGTTTCGTCGAAAAGTTGCGCGAGCGCGCGGTTGGCGTCGAGATCATCAAGTCGGTGAAGCCCGGCCAGATGGTCGTGAAGATCGTGCACGATGAGCTCGTCGCCATGCTGGGCGCGAATGCCGAGCCGATCGATCTCAACGCGCCGGCGCCCGTCCCCATCATGATGGTCGGCCTGCAGGGCTCGGGCAAAACCACGACCACCGCCAAGATCGCCAAGCGCCTGACCGAGCAGATGCGCCGCAAGGTGCTGATGGCCTCACTCGATACGCGGCGTCCGGCCGCCATGGAGCAACTCGCCGTACTCGGCCAGCAGGTCGGCGTCGACACGCTACCGATCGTCGCCGGTCAGAGCCCGGTGCAAATCGCGCGGCGCGCCATCGAAGCCGGACGGTTCGGCGGGTACGATGCGGTGCTGCTCGACACCGCCGGCCGCATCACGCTTGACGAAGCCATGATGGCGGAAGCCGCCGACGTCGAGCGTGCCGCCAACCCGCACGAAGTTCTGCTTGTCGCCGATGCGCTCACCGGCCAGGACGCCGTCAACCTGGCGCGCGCGTTCAATGAGCGCGTGGGTCTCACCGGCATCGTGCTCACCCGGGTTGATGGTGACGGCCGCGGCGGCGCCGCGCTGTCCATGCGTGCCGTCACCGGCAAGCCGATCAAACTGATCGGCACCGGCGAAAAAATGGATGCGCTCGAGGATTTTCATCCGGCGCGCATTGCCGACCGTATCCTCGGCATGGGCGACATCGTCTCGCTGGTGGAGAGGGCCGCGGCGACGATCGACGCCGAGAAGACCGCGCGCACCGCAGAGCGTATGCGCAAGGGCGCATTCGATCTCAATGATCTGCGCGAACAGCTTGGCCAGATGCAGCGCATGGGCGGCATCGGCGGCCTGATGGGCATGCTGCCCGGCATTGCCAAAATGAAAAATCAACTCGCCACCGCGAACGTCAACGAGAACATGCTCAAGCACCAGGTGGCGATCATCGATTCGATGACCCCGAAGGAGCGGCGCAATCCCGACATCCTCAAAGCGAGCCGCAAGAAGCGCATCGCCGCCGGCTCCGGCACCAAGGTGGAAGAGATCAACAAGTTGCTGAAGATGCATCGCACCATGGCCGACATGATGAAGGCCATCGGCAGCGGCAAACGCGGTCCGCTTGCAGGGCTTGCCAACATGATGGGCCTCGGCGGCGGCGGCATGCCGTCGCCTGAGGAGATGGCGAAGCTTGCGGAGAAAATGCCGGGCGGATTGCCGGGGGGCGGCGCGCCGGGTTTGCCGCCGGCAATGCCGGGGCTACCACCGCAACTTCCCGGTGGATTACCGGGACTCGGCGGCAAGCTGCCGGGCGGATTGCCAGGGCTGGGCGGTTTCCCGGGCTTTGGCAAGAAGAAATAATTTCACATCAACAAACAAACACACGCGACAGAAAGGAACCGAATGTCTCTCAAGATCCGCATGGCGCGAGCCGGCACCAAGAAGCGGCCGTTCTATCACATCGTGGTGGCGGACAGCCGCTATCCGCGCGACGGCCGCTTTATCGAGCGGCTGGGCTATTTCAATCCGCTCCTGCCGAAGGACAACAAGGAGCGGCTCAAGTTCGATGCCGAGAAGGTGAAGGCTTGGCTCGCCAAGGGCGCCCAGCCGTCGGATCGCATCATGCGCTTCCTCGACGCCGAAGGCATCCGCAAGCGCGAGCCGCGCAACAATCCCGAGAAGGCGGTCCCGCGCAAGGAACGCAAGGCCCGCGCTGAAGCGGCCAAGGCCGGCGGCGCGGCTGCGGCGGCTTGAAGCGCGTCTGCGTCGGCAGGATCGGCGCGCCGCACGGCGTGCGCGGCGAGGTCAAGCTGTGGCCGTTCACGGCCGATCCGCTGGCCATCGCCCAGTACGGCGAGCTTACGACGGCGGACGGCGCACGCGGCTTTGAGATTGAGGCGTTGCGCCCCGCGGGTGACTGCATGGTGGCCCGCCTCAAGGGCATCCGGGACCGCGACGCCGCTGAGGCGCTGCGCAACGTCGAACTGTTCGTGCCGCGCGACCGCCTGCCGGCAATCGAGAGCTCGGACGAGTTCTACTACACGGACCTGGTCGGCTTGCCGGCCTTCGACCTGAGTGGGCATGCCCTGGGAACGATCCTGGCGGTCCACAATTTCGGCGCCGGTGATTTGCTGGAGCTCAAGCCGGCCAGCGGCGGCGACACGGTGTTTGTGCCGTTCACCGATCAGGCAGTTCCGAACATCGATGTATCTGCCGGTCGCGTCGTTATCGATCTTGAGGGGCAAGCGTGAGGTCACCTGATGTGGCGCGCGACGGTGCTGACCTTGTTTCCGGATCTATTCCCCGGCCCGCTGGGCGCGAGCCTCGCCGGCAAGGCCTTGGCTGCGAAGCTCTGGGCACTCGACGCCGTCGACATCCGGGCGAGCGCCAGCGATCGCCATCGTACGGTCGATGACACGCCGGCCGGCGGTGGTCCCGGCATGGTGATGAAGGCCGACGTGCTGGCCCGCGCGATCGATGCAGTGCCGCTGCTCGGCCGCCCGCGCCTCCTCATGAGCCCGCGCGGCAGACCGCTGAGCCAAGCTCGGGCCGCGGCGCTGGCCCACGGACCGGGGGCAATCCTCGTGTGCGGCCGGTTCGAGGGGGTCGACGAGCGGGTGATTGCGGCGCGCGAGCTCGAAGAGGTCTCGCTCGGGGATTACGTGCTCTCAGGCGGGGAGGTTGCGGCTTTCGTCCTCCTCGACGCCTGCGTGCGGCTCATTCCCGGCGTGATCGGGCAGCCGGCGTCGGTCGCTGAGGAAAGTTTCGCCGATGGGCTGCTGGAATACCCCCAGTTCACCAAACCCCCGGTGTTCGAAGGGCTCGCGATCCCCGACGTGCTCCTGTCCGGCGACCACGGCAAGGTGGCGGCCTGGCGGAGGGCCGAGGCGGAGCGCGTCACCCGCGAGCGCCGCCCCGACCTTTGGCAGGCCTATGTGGCGCGGCGATCAAAACATTCGTGACTGCATCGTGACAAATAGGCGCGTTTGGCGTAGAAGCCTGCGCAACCCGAAACATGACGCCGACATGCGCCCCGCGTAATCCGGCGCGGCCAGCGGAGAAATTCCAATGAACCTGATTCAGACGCTCGAAAAAGAGCAAATGGCGAAGTTGTCCGCCAACAAAGAGATTCCCGATTTCGAACCGGGCGATACCGTCCAGGTCAACGTGAAGGTGGTCGAAGGCGACCGCACACGTATCCAGGCCTATGAGGGGGTCTGCATCGGTCGGGCTGGCAGCGGCCTCAACGAGAACTTCACGGTGCGCAAGATTTCCTACGGCGAGGGCGTGGAGCGCGTGTTCCCGCTGTATTCGCCGATGCTCGACTCCATCAAGGTCGTGCGCCGCGGCAAGGTGCGTCGCGCCAAGCTCTATTATCTGCGCGGCCGCCGCGGCAAGTCGGCGCGTATCGCCGAGGGCCAAGGTCATGGTGGCGGCGCGGCCGAAGCGGCAGCGGACATCAAGGCCGCCGAATAGCGCTTTCTGCGCGGGCCGCTCGTGCGCGGCCCGCTTCCGACCTACATGAGATGCGTTGAACGCAAACGGGGTGCCGCCGGGCACCGTGAGCATCATGTCCAAGTCACGCACACTGTACGACAAGATCTGGGACGACCACCTGGTCGATGAGCAACCGGACGGAACCTGCCTGCTCTACATCGACCGTCATCTCGTGCATGAAGTGACGAGCCCGCAAGCCTTCGAAGGCTTGCGTATGTCGAAGCGCAAACTGCGAGCGCCGGAGAAGACGCTTGCTGTTGTTGATCACAACGTGCCGACCACGGATCGCACCAAGCCAAATCCTGATCCGGAGAGCGCCGAGCAGATCCGCACCTTGGCGCAGAACGCCAAGGATTTCGGGATCGAATACTACAACGAGTTTGATCCGCGTCAGGGCATTGTCCACATCATCGGACCCGAGCAGGGCTTCACGCTGCCGGGCACCACGATCGTGTGCGGCGACAGCCACACGGCGACGCACGGCGCATTTGGTGCGCTGGCTTACGGGATCGGCACGTCGGAGGTCGAGCACGTGCTCGCCACACAGACGCTGATCCAGAAGAAATCGAAGAACATGCAGGTCCTGGTCGACGGCCGGCTGGCGCCGGGCGCGACCGCGAAGGACATCATTTTGGCGGTGATCGGCGAGATCGGCACCGCCGGCGGCACCGGCTACACCATCGAATATGCCGGCGAAGCCGTGCGTGCGCTCTCCATGGAGGGGCGCATGACCGTGTGCAACATGTCGATCGAAGGCGGCGCGCGTGCCGGCATGGTGGCGCCCGACGAGAAGACCTACGCGTATCTCAAGGATCGGCCGAAGTCGCCCAAGGGCGCGGCCTGGGACGCGGCGATGCGCTACTGGGAGACGCTGCACTCGGATCCCGACGCGCACTTCGACGCGGTGGTCAAACTCGATGCCGCAAAGCTGCCGCCGCTCATCACCTGGGGCACGAGTCCCGAGCAGGTCACCTCGATCACCGGGCACGTGCCGGTTCCGGCCGAGATCGCCGACGAGCACAAGCGCAAGGCCGCCGAGACCGCGCTCGCCTACATGGGCCTCAAGGGCGGTGAGAAGATCACCGACATCGCGGTCAATCGCGTGTTCATTGGCTCGTGCACGAACGCGCGGATTGAAGACCTGCGCGAAGTGGCGCGCGTCGTGAACGGCAAGAGCGTCAATCCGAACGTCAATGCCTTGATTGTCCCGGGCTCAGGCTTGGTGAAAGAGCAGGCAGAGGCGGAGGGACTGCACAAGATCTTCGTCGCTGCGGGCTTCGAGTGGCGTGAGCCCGGCTGCTCCATGTGTCTCGCCATGAACCCGGACAAGCTCAAGCCGGGTGAGCGCTGCGCCTCAACGTCGAACCGCAATTTCGAGGGCCGCCAGGGCTACAAGGGCCGCACCCACCTCGTGTCACCCGCCACAGCCGCTGCGGCCGCGATCGCCGGCCATTTCGTGGATATCCGCGACTGGCACTAGCTCTTAATCCGTGTAATAGCGCTTGGCCCAGTGGCAGTTCATGCGCGGTACCACGGTTGGCCCCGTGAGGCGTTGCTCGACCACATAACCATCGGAGCAGTTGCGGTAATATTGCACGCGCAGCCGCGGATAGATCTCGACGCGGAAGGGCGCGCGTGGGGGAGCCGGTGCAGGCGCATAATAGGATTGCGCGCCAGCCTCAGCGGCAGTCAGCCCCAACAGAGCCACCGCCAGAATTCCAATCGGAATCGATTTTCGCATCGTCTTCACCCCCCTGAGACGACGGTCCCGCATTTGCGTCCCAGCGTCAACCAGCGTCGCTGACCGGACGGCAAAATACGCTAAAACGGACTGATGTCAGAGACCATTCCGGCGTGGCGCTCACAGTCGGCGCCTTCCCTGGCCGAGTTCGAAGGGCTGGCGATGGAGGTTTTCCGCGGTCTTCCGGAGAAGTTCCGCGCGCTCTGCGCCGATGTCGTGATCCAGGTCGAGGATTTCGCGACCGACGAGGTCCTCGATCACATGGGGATCGATGACCCGTTCGATCTGATGGGCTTGTTCCAAGGCGTCGGGCTGCCCTTCCGCTCGGAGGCGATCTCGGGCGCGATGCCGAATATGATCTGGCTCTATCGCCGCCCGATCCTGGATTACTGGGCCGAACACGAAGACCCGCTCGGAGCCGTCATCGCGCACGTCCTCGTGCACGAGATCGGTCATCACTTCGGCTTGTCGGATGCCGATATGGAGGCAATCGAAGCCGCGGCGGAGGACTAAACCTTGAGTGACGATTTGGCGCCGCCGCCTTCGAGCAGGCGCAGGCGCTCCTCGATTTGATTGAGGCGGCTGTTGAACCGCAAGCTCATGCGGATCGCAATGTAGACGAGCGGGAGGAGCCCGATGGCGAGCGCCGTCGCTTCCGGCCAATCACCGTATTTTGTTCCAATGAAGGGCACGGCCGACAGGCCAAAGCCGCTCAGGGCAAGGCATACGCCGACCGTCGGCCAGTCGGATTTATCCCAGTTCGTTGCGCTCATTGTACGCCCCACCTTACCGTTACCGTATGTCGCCCCTTCCCCATTGGGGCGCATCCGGGGGCAAAGTCAACCAACCCATGCGCATGGACCACTTGACCCCGGCCAATCGAATGTCCATCAGAGACTTTGGAGAATTGTCATGGATAAATTTACGACTTTGGAAGGCGTTGCCGCCCCGCTGGACCAGATCAATGTCGATACCGACATGATCATTCCTAAGCAGTATCTGAAGACCACGAAGCGCACTGGGCTTGGCAAAGGCTTGTTCGCCGAGAAGCGCTATCTTGATGACGGCAGCGAGAACCCGGATTTCGTGCTCAACAAGCCGGCCTATCGCAAGGCCAAGATCCTGGTCGCGGACGATAACTTCGGCTGCGGCTCCTCGCGCGAGCACGCGCCCTGGGCGCTGCTCGATTTCGGCATCCGCTCGGTGATCTCGACGTCGTTCGGCGATATTTTCTACAACAACTGCTTCAAGAACGGCATCCTTCCGATCAAAGTCTCACGCGAGGATCTCGACAAGCTCTTCGACGACGCCGACCGCGGCGCCAATGCGACCTTGACGATCGATCTCGCCAAGCAGGAAATCCGCGGGCCGGACGGCGGCGTGGTGACGTTCGAGATCGACCAGCACCGCAAGCATTGCCTGCTCAACGGCCTCGACGACATCGGCCAGACCCTCGAGAAAAAGAGCAAGATCGATACTTACGAGGGCAAGGCGAAAGCCGAGCGGCCCTGGTTGTAAGCATTAAAGCCGAGGGGCTTTGCAAGGAGCGACACGCTCCGTGGTGTCATGCAAATTGCTGCACTGATCAGCGCCGAGCCGAACCCGGACCGCGCTCGATCACGACCTCGTCGCCGCAGGTCAGGTAAATTTCAACGTGTTGGATACCTAGTGTGCTCTCGACTGTTCCCGAGCGCAACCGTGCTCGCAGGCAAGCCCGTGCAAGGCGCTTAGTAACGCGTCCTATCCCCAGGCTTGGCGTAGCGACTCTGCGGGCGCTTCAGGCCGAGGTTATCGCGCAGGGTATGGCCGTGATATGTGGTTCGGAACAGATCGCGCCGCTGCAACTCCGGCACGACGGCATCAACAAAATCATCCAGCGCCCCTGGTAGGTAAGGCGGCATGACATTGAAACCGTCGGCGGCGCCGGCCGCAAACCATTCCTCGATATGGTCGGCGATCCGCTGCGGCGTCCCGCACACCACGTTGTGCCCGCGCAGGACTGCGCGCAGATAGAGCTGCCGGATGGTCAGGTTCTCCCGCTTGGCCATCTCGGTGAACAACTTGAGCGCGGTGTGGCTGCCGATCGTTGTTGTAATCTCGGGCAGCGGCCCGTCGAGCGGATAACCGGAGAGGTCGATCGAGCCGAGCATCTCGCCGAGCAAGTGAAGTCCGACCTCCGGGTGGACAAGTGATTGCAGCTTATTGAACTTGTCATCGGCCTCCTGCTGACTTGTGCCGATGATAGGGACGAGACCGGGCATGAGCTTGATCTCGTCGGGCGCGCGCCCGTGGCGGGTCATCCGGTCGTGCAGGCTATGGCGCAGCGTCTGTCCCGCCTTGATGGTCTGCGTCGTGGCGAACAACACATCGGCGACTTCAGCCGCGAGATCCTGTCCCACGTCGGACGTGCCGGCCTGCACCATCACCGGGCGGCCCTGCGGCGAGTTTTTTATGTTGGGGGCGCCACGCACCGAGAAATGCGGCCCCTTGTGATTGAGAAAATGCACCTTCGCGGGATCGAAGTAGCGGCCCTCGTCCTTGTCGCGCACGAAGGCATCGTCATCCCACGAATCCCACAGCG
>JAFAXD010000166.1 GCA_019241285.1 Xanthobacteraceae bacterium
TGCGGGCCAGCGCGCCGAGAATGACGATAAGCCACGGTGGTGTCTTCCAGAAGACAAGCAGCAGAAACGCCACCAAGCCGACCGCGAAATCGGCCGGACCGTTGATGGCGCTGGTCCAAACCGGCGTGTAGAGCGCGGCGAGGAGAAGGCCGACGACGGCGGCGTTGACGCCCTTGAGGGCCGACTGGATGTCGGTGCGCTTGCGCAGGTCGGTCCAGAACGGCAGCGCGCCGAAGAGAAGCAGGAACGAGGGCAGGAAGATCGCGATCAGGCAAATGAGGCCGCCGAGCAAACCGTTGGGCGCGGGCTGCATGGCGGTTCCGAGGTAGGCCGCGAAGGTGAATAGCGGACCGGGCACCGCTTGCGCCGCGCCGTAGCCGGCCAAGAAACCGTCATTGCTGATCCAGCCCGGCGGCACGACTTCCTGCTGCAGGAGCGGCAACACCACGTGGCCGCCGCCGAACACCAGCGCACCGGAGCGGTAGAACGAGTCCAGTAGGTTGATGGTGTGACTCTGCGCTGCCGCGGCCAGCACCGGCAGGCCGATCAATAGAATAAAGAACAGGGTGAAGCTGACGATGCCGGTTCGGCGGCTGAGCGCGATGTGCAGGTGCATGGAGGGCCCGCCGGCATCGCCCGGCAGAAACCACCAGCCGATCAAGGCGCCCAGTGCGATTACGCCAATCTGGCCGATGGCGGACGGTAGAAATAAGGTCAGGACGGCCGCTCCGATTGCCAGCGTCAGCCGCGCGCGGTCGGGACAGAGCGAGCGCGCCATGCCCCATACGGCCTGCGCGACCACCGCGACGGCGACGATCTTCAGGCCATGCAGCCAGGCGGCGTGGCCGAGATCGCCGAACGCGCCGACCCCGTAGCCGAACAAAACCATGGCGAGAGCGGAAGGGCCGGTGAATCCGAGCCACGCGCAGAGGGAGCCCGCGAGCCCGCCGCGCAGCAAGCCCAACGTAATGCCGACCTGGCTGCTCGCCGGCCCGGGCAGGAACTGGCAGAGCGCGACGATGTCGGCATAGCTCGCTTCATAAAGCTACTGCCGGCGGGTGACGAACTCGTCGCGGAAATAGCCGAGATGGGCGATGGGGCCGCCGAACGAGGTCAGGCCGAGCTTGAGAAATGCCGCGAACACCTCGGCGGCGCGGCCACGCGGCACCGTCGCGTCAGGGTCGCCTTGATGATCCGACATCGCCCACCCCTCCCCGCGCGCGCACGCGCGCGGCCAGCGCTAGGCGCATTTGCGTACAATCGCAACCTGGTGTGCGCCGGGCCCGGCATGCTAATTTCCCGCCGGGCGGCGCGGGGCGGGATGGCCTGAGGGTGGAACGGAAGCGCACCTCATGACGGGAGCAGCCATGCCGAAACTCCGGCGGGCGTGGACTTCGTCTGTCGCGTTCAAGCTCGAGCTTGCCTTTGCGATCATCGTGGCGCGAGGGAAGTGGCGCTCGCGCTTGTCGACGGCAGCGTTGATTCCACGGTCAACAATCCGATCGAGGCGGTGACGAGCTGGAAGGAGGGCGAATTGCGCCCGCTCTGCGTGTTCGACAGCAAGCCGCTGCAGCAGTCGGAGAAGATCGCCAACGGGTTGTCCTGGAGCGATATTTCCACCTGCAAGTCGCAGGGCATCGATGTCGAGTACCTGATGTTGCGCGGCGTGTTCACCACGCCCGGCGCAAGCCCCGAGCAGGTCGCCTACTATGTCGACGTCCTCAAGAAGGTTCGCGACACCTCCGAGTGGAAGGCGCTGATGACCGAGGGGGCGTTCAACCAGACCTTTCTGACCGGCGCAGAGTTCGCCAAATGGCTCGGCGATGAAGAGAACCGGCATCGGACCTTGATGCAGGATGCAGGCCTCTCGGCGCCAACTGAAAACGGACGCTGGCTTCGTTCCTTCGGTTTTTAATAAAATTTTTCGTCGGGGGCCCACCAACCAGCCGTTGCACCGTCTGGAATACCTTATAACATGCCCACTGGCGGTCGCCTGACCGAACCGCTTCGGCTCCTGTCCATGCTCAAGGTGTGGGCAGAGGCCGGCAAAAAGATCGTAGGGAGGAATTCGCGTTATGACGCTCGCATCCTCGAATATGCGCACCGAACAGGCGACCGCATCGGAAGCCAGCCGGTGGGGGCAGCTCGTCTTTGGCATCATCTGCATGGTGATGATTGCCAACCTGCAGTATGGCTGGACTCTGTTCGTCAACCCGATCGACCAGAAGTACCACTGGGGCGCGCCGGCCATCCAGGTCGCCTTCAGCATCTTCATCGCCACCGAGACCTGGCTTGTGCCCGTCGAGGGATGGTTCGTGGACCGCTACGGGCCGCGCGTGGTCGCTGCATTCGGCGGCGTGCTGGTTGCAATTGCCTGGGCCTTGAACTCGGTCGCGAGCTCGTTGCCAATGTTGTATTTGGCAGCCACGATCTCGGGCATCGGAGCGGGGGCGGTCTACGGCACCTGTGTGGGCAACGCCCTCAAGTGGTTTCCGGATCGCCGCGGGCTTGCGGCTGGATTAACGGCTGCAGGATTCGGCGCCGGTGCTGCCGCAACGGTCATTCCGATTCGGGAAGTGATTCTCGGCTACGGGTTCGAGTCGGCATTCCTCTGGTTCGGGATCGGCCAGGGGCTGATCGTTCTCCTGTTCTCACAATTCCTGAAGGCGCCGCTTCCCGGACAGCTGCCGGCCGCACCGCCGCGAGTCACTCAGACGAAGCACGACTACGCGCCTCAGGACGTGGTCCGTTCGCCGATCTTTTGGGTGCTCTACGTGATGTTCGTGATGGTCTCGGCCAGCGGCTTGATGGCGACCGCGCAAATCGCCCCCATTGCCAAAGACTTCAAGCTAGCCGACCAGGAAGTCACCATCCTGTTCATCACGGCATCGGCGCTCAGCGCCGCGCTGGTGATCGACAACATTCTCAACGGCCTTGCGCGTCCGTTCTTCGGCTGGGTGTCGGATCATCTCGGCCGCGAAAACACCATGGCTGGCGTGTTTGTGTTGGGTGCTCTGGCCTATTGGGGCCTCGGTGTGTCGGGCGGCAATCCCTACATGTTCATCCTCACGGCCGGATTTGTGTTCTTCACCTGGGGTGAAATCTTCAGCCTGTTCCCGTCCACCTGCACGGACAGCTTCGGATCCAAATACGCGACTACCAACGCCGGGCTCCTTTATACCGCGAAGGGGACATCGGCCTGGGTGGTGCCGCTCGCCAGCGTGCTCAAAGACTACAGCGGTTCATGGCACGGGGTGTTCGTGGTGGCGACGGTCATGAACCTCCTGGTTGCAGCGGCCGCTCTCTTTGTCCTCAAGCCGATGCGCAAACGGGCTCTGGAGCGCCAGTAGCCCGCTCCCGGACCATCTAGTCGGGCCAGCGCCGTCTTGCAGCGGATCTGGTATTTTGTATAACAAGAGTTCCAAACCGGTGAACGTGCCCATGGACACACCCGTTGCCGAAGACCCCAACCCGCAAATCAAAGCCCGGGTCGCGCTCGCGCCGCTGGCCGACACGTCGACCTTCGCCGAGCGCGCCTATGTGGCCCTCAAGGACGTGATCCTCTCAATCGACGTCTACGAAGGCCCCGACGAGGTCCGCCTCGATGAACGCGCCTTGGCGCAGGATCTGGGCATCTCGCGCACACCGGTGCGCGAGGCCATGGCGCAGCTCGAGCGCGAAGGTTTTGTGCGCTCGGTGCCGCGGCGGGGCATTTATGTCGTGCGCAAGACCAAGCAGGAGGTGATCGAGCTGATCACCGCCTGGGCGGCGCTCGAGGGCATGGCAGCGCGACTGATTACCCAGCAGGCGAGCGACGAAGAGATCGGCAAGCTGCGGCAGATGTTCACCAAGTTCGAGAACGGGCAGCTGCACGCGAAGCTCGATGAGTACTCGCAGGTCAACATCGAGTTCCACCAGACCATCATCCGCATGAGTCAGAACCGGGTGCTGATCGATCTCGCCGAGAATCTGTTCGCTCACATGCGCATGATCCGGCGCAAGACCATCGGCGAGAACGATCGCGCCGATCGCTCGATCCGCGATCACATGAACATCATCCAGGCGCTGGAACAACGCGACACCGAACGTGCCGAGGCCTTGGTGCGCGATCACGCGCTCGGGCTCGCGGACCATGTGAAGCGCCACGCGCATTATCTCGATTGATGACGCGGACAATTTGTTGAGGGAGGTTCGTTATGGCTGAAGCCGCAGTGAAGGCGAAAGAAGCGGCCCCGGATGCGCAGGCGGAACTGACGGACGGCTTTCACCTCGTCATTGATGCGCTCAAGCTCAACGGCATCAACACGATCTACGGGGTGCCGGGCATCCCGATCACCGATCTGGGCCGCATGGCGCAGGCGGCCGGCATGCGCGTCATTTCCTTCCGTCACGAGCAGAACGCCGGCAACGCCGCTGCAATCGCGGGCTTCCTCACCAAGAAGCCCGGCGTGTGTTTGACCGTATCGGCGCCGGGCTTTCTCAATGGCCTGACGGCGCCGGCGAACGCCACCACCAACTGCTTCCCGATGATCATGGTCAGCGGCTCCTCGGAGCGCGAGGTGGTCGACCTGCAGCAAGGCGACTACGAGGAGATGGACCAATTGGCGGTCGCCAAGCCGCTCTGCAAGGCGGCGTTCCGGGTGCTGCACGCAGCTGATATCGGCATTGGCGTCGCGCGCGCAATCCGCGCCGCAGTCTCAGGACGTCCCGGTGGCGTGTATCTCGATTTGCCGGCGAAGTTGTTCGCGCAAGTGATCGATGCGGCTGCTGGTCAGAAGTCGTTGGTGAAGGTGATTGATGCTGCACCCGCGCAGATGCCGGCGCCCGCCGCGGTCAAGCGCGCGCTTGAGGTCCTCAAGAGCGCCAAGCGCCCGCTGATCATTCTCGGCAAGGGCGCGGCTTATGCGCAGGCGGACGATGCGATCCGCACCTTCGTCGAGAAAACCGGCATGCCGTTCCTACCGATGAGCATGGCCAAAGGCCTCTTGCCTGACACGCATCCACAGTGTGCGGGCGCGGCGCGCTCGACTGTGCTCAAAGACTCCGATGTCGTCATGCTGGTCGGCGCGCGGCTCAACTGGCTGCTCTCGCACGGGAAAGGCAAGACCTGGGGCGAGCCGGGATCGAAGAAATTCGTTCAGATCGATATCGATCCCAAGGAAATGGACAGCAATGTCGGGATCGTCGCGCCGCTGGTCGGCGATATCGGTTCCTGCCTGACCGCGCTGCTCGAGGCGATGGACAGCAAGTGGCCGGCGGCACCGGCCGACTGGACCGGTGCGATCAACACCAAGCGAGAAGAGAACGTCTCCAAGATGGCGTCGCGGCTGATGAAGAACACCGCGCCGATGGATTTTCACGGCGCGCTTGGCGCGCTGCGCACGGTGATCAAGGAGCGCCCGGACGCCATTCTGGTCAACGAGGGCGCCAACACACTCGATCTCGCCCGGGGGGTCATCGACATGTACAAGCCGCGCAAGCGGCTCGACGTCGGCACCTGGGGCGTCATGGGCATCGGCATGGGCTTCGCCATTGCGGCGGCGATCGAGACCGGCAAACCGGTGCTTGCGGTTGAAGGCGACAGCGCCTTCGGGTTCTCCGGCATGGAAGTCGAGACCATCTGCCGCTACGGCCTGCCGGTTTGCATCGTGGTGTTCAACAACGACGGCATCTACCGCGGCACCGACGTCAATGCCGGCGGCGGTTCGGATCCGGCGACAACCGTTTTCGTGAAAGGCTCGCGCTACGACAAGGTCATCGAAGCGTTCGGTGGGATTGGCGTCAACGTCACGACGCCGGATGAGCTTAAGCGCGCCGTCGATGCGGCCATGGATTCCGGAAAACCGACGCTGATCAACGCCGTGATTGATCCGGCGGCGGGCAGCGAGAGCGGCCGCATCGGCAACCTCAATCCGCAAAGCGTGCTGCGCAAGAAGTAGTTTGAACGCGCAGCGGCTGGCGAAATCGAACAAAGACGAATCTGGGAGATAGGTGATGGCAAAGAAGGTCAAGGCAGCCAAGGGGCGCGCCAAGCCGGCTGCGAAGAAGGCCGCGCCCAAGCGCTCGGCGAAACCGGTCGTGAAGCTCAAGGTCGCCAAGGTCGCAAAGAAACCCGCCGTCAAACAAAATGGCAACGGTCTGCCGCGCCCAAGCACGAAACCCTACGGCGAAGCCGGCAAGGCACTCGACGGCGTGCGCATCCTCGACTTCACGCACGTGCAATCGGGACCGACCTGCACGCAGCTTCTCGCCTACATGGGCGCCGATGTGATCAAGGTCGAACGGCCCGGCGTCGGCGATATTACGCGCGGTCAGCTGCGCGACGTGCCGAACGCGGACAGCCTCTACTTCACGATGCTCAACGGCAACAAGCGCTCGATCACCATTGATTCCAAACATCCGAAGGGCAAGGCGATCCTCGATCGCCTCATCACCAAATGCGACGTGCTCGTGGAGAATTTCGCGCCCGGTGCGTTGGACCGCATGGGGCTCACTTGGGAGCACATCCATAAGCTCAATCCGCGCATGATCGTCGCCTCGGTGAAGGGCTTTGGTCCGGGACCGTATGAGGACTGCAAAGTGTATGAGAACGTTGCCCAATGCGCGGGCGGTGCCGCCTCCACGACCGGCTTTCGCGAAGGCCCGCCGCTCGTCACTGGCGCCCAGATCGGTGATTCAGGAACAGGACTTCACCTCGCGCTCGGGATTGTTTCGGCGCTCTATCAACGGGTGCGCACCGGGCGCGGTCAGCGCGTCCTCGCCGCCATGCAGGACGGCGTGCTCAATCTGTGTCGCGTGAAGCTGCGCGATCAGCAGCGCCTCGGCCATGGGCCGCTCAAGGAATACAGCCAGTACGGCGAAGGCGTTCCGTTCGGCCCAGCTGTGCCGCGCGCCGGCAACGACTCGGGCGGCGGCCAACCTGGGTGGATTCTGAAATGCAAGGGCTGGGAGACCGATCCCGACGCCTACATCTATTTCATCACGCAGGCGCCGGTATGGGGTGCGATCTGCGATCTGATCGGCAAGCCCGAATGGAAGACCGACGCGGACTATGCGACGCCAGCGGCGCGGCTGCCGCGGCTCAAACATATCTTCAACACCATCGAGGCCTGGACCATGACCATGTCCAAGCTCGAGGTCATGGATGTCTGCAACAAGCACGATATTCCAGTCGGGCCGATCCTCTCCATGAAGGAGATCGCCGAAGAGCCATCGCTGCGCGCAACCGGCACGGTGGTGGAGGTGGATCATCCGCAACGCGGCGCCTATCTCACAGTCGGCAATCCAATCAAACTGTCGGACTCGCCGTGCGAGGTTAAGCGTGCGCCGCTGCTCGGCGAGCACACGGAAGAGATCCTGCGCGAGGTGCTGGGTTATAGCGCCAGCGAAGTCGCCGATATCAAGGGTTCGGGTGCAATCACGCCGGGCGAGAAATCTCGCGCCGAAGCCGCGTAAGTCGCGCAGGAGACAGAGGTTCGATGCGCATTGTGGTTCATGGTCAACAAGCGTTCGGCAAGGCCGTACTTGAAGCATTGCTCAAGCGCGGCGAGGACGTTGTCGGGGTCTATGTTGCTCCGGAGAAACCGGGACAGAAGGCTGACCCGATGAAGGAGGCGGCGCTTGCCGCCAAGCTGCCGCTGTACCAGCCGGCTTCCTACCGCAAGCCGGAGGTGTGGGACGAGTTCCGCGCCCTCAAGCCGGACCTGCAGGTCATGGCCTTCGTCACGCTGTTCGTGCCGGAGGACTTTCTGAATATTCCGACGCGTGGGTCGATCCAGTACCATCCCTCGCTTCTGCCCAAGTTTCGTGGGCCAAGCTCCATCAATTGGCCCATCATCAAGGGCGAGACGGAGACCGGACTCTCGATCTTCTGGCCCGATAATGGGCTCGATACCGGCGATATCCTGCTGCAGAAAAAGACGCCCATCAGCTCCGAGGACTCGCTCGGCAGCGTCTACTTCGACCGCCTGTTCCCCATGGGGGTCGAGGCCATGCTCGAAGCGGTCGATCTGGTGAAGGCCGGAAAAGCCCCGCGCATCAAGCAGGATTCCACTCATGCGACCTATGAAGGCTGGTGTTCGGCTGAGAATGCCCACATCGATTGGGCCAAGCCCTGGAGCCAGATCCACAATCTGATCCGCGGGTGCAATCCGGCCCCCGGCGCGTGGACTACATGGAACGGGGCCAAGCTGCAGGTGTTTGAGTCGAGACCTTATCCTGCCCACGATCCCAAGGGCATCGGTGGGAAGATGGGTGAAATTGTTGCTGTTGACGGCGACGGTTTTCTCGTGGCTTGTGCGGATGGCCGCATCAAGGTTCTACGCGTCAAACCTGCCGATGGACCGAAAACGGCGGCCGGCGAGTTTGCGGCCGCTGCCAGGCTTTCGGTCGGTATGCGACTCGGGTGAATAACTCGATTATGAGTATCTGATCGCATTCGGCACAACACCACATTCGCAACTACGGAAACCGCGCAATGCCAGCTTCGCAACACACCAATCCGAAATCAGATATCGAAATCGCGCAGGCGGCGGCGAAGCGGCCGATCCTCGACATCGCGCGGGAGAAGCTCGGCATCGCCGCGGAGAACCTTGAGCCCTATGGCCACTACAAGGCCAAGATCTCGATGGACTACATCAAGTCGCTCAAGAACAAACCCAACGGCAAGCTCATTCTGGTCACGGCCATTACGCCGACGCCAGCGGGTGAAGGCAAGACCACGACGACGGTTGGGTTGACGGATGCGCTCAATCACATCGGCAAGAAGGCGATGCTGTGCCTGCGCGAGCCCTCGCTCGGACCTTGCTTTGGGGTGAAGGGTGGCGCAGCTGGCGGGGGTTATGCGCAGGTCGTCCCAATGGAAGACATCAACCTGCATTTCACCGGTGACTTCCACGCCATCGGCACCGCGCACAATCTGCTCTCGGCGCTGATCGACAATCACATCTACTGGGGCAACGCGCTCGGCCTCGATAGCCGCCGCGTGGCTTGGCGCCGCGTCATGGACATGAACGATCGCGCGCTGCGCTCAATCGTCAATTCGCTCGGGGGCGTCGCCAACGGATTTCCGCGCGAGGACGGTTTCGACATCACGGTTGCTTCCGAGGTGATGGCGATCTTCTGTCTTGCCAGCGATCTTGAAGATCTGAAGAAAAGATTGGGCAACGTCATCGTCGGCTATACGCGTGACCGCAAGCCGGTGCGCGCCAGCGAGCTCAAGGGCCACGGCCCGATGACGGCGCTCCTCAAGGATGCGCTCTCACCGAACCTGGTGCAGACGCTCGAAGGCACGCCTGCCTTCATCCACGGTGGTCCGTTTGCCAACATCGCACACGGATGCAACTCGGTGTTGGCAACGACGACGGCACTGAAGCTTGCCGATTACGTCGTGACGGAAGCCGGCTTCGGCGCCGATCTCGGCGGCGAGAAATTCCTGGACATCAAATGCCGCAAGACCGGACTGGCGCCGGACTGTGCCGTCGTGGTCGCGACCATTCGGGCGCTCAAGATGCACGGTGGCGTCAAGAAGGAGGATCTCAAGACCGAGAACCTCAAGGCGCTCGAGATTGGACTGTCCAACTTGCAGCGCCACGTGGAGAACATTCAGAAGTTCGGCATCGTGCCGGTCATATCAATCAATCGGTTCTCGGCCGATACGGATGCCGAGATCGCGCTCGTCAAGGAAGGCGCCAAAAAACTCGGTGTCGAAGCCGTGATGGCCGATCACTGGGCCATGGGCGGAGCAGGGGCGGCTGACGTTGCGCATGCGGTGGTCAAGGCGGTCGACAGCGGCAAGAGCCATCTCAAATTGCTGTATCCCGACGATCTGCCTTTGGTGGAAAAGATCCGGGTGATCGCGCGCGAGATCTATCGCGCCAAGGATATTGCGGTCGAAAAGTCGGTGCGCGATCAGCTCGCATCGTTCGAGCAGATGGGTTACGGCAAGCTGCCGGTCTGCATCGCCAAGACGCAGTACAGTTTCTCAACCAACCCGGACCTCAAAGGCGCGCCCGTCGATCATGTGATCCCGGTGCGCGAGGTTCGCCTCTCCGCCGGTGCCGAGTTCGTGGTCGCGATCTGCGGTGACATCATGACCATGCCGGGCCTGCCGAAGGTGCCGGCGGCGGACTCCATCGACGTCAATGCAGACGGAAAGATCGTGGGGCTGTTCTGAGTGAATACAGTCGTCGTGAATGACAGGCCCGCGAGCGGGCGGCGGAAACCACCGAAGACACCGAAGGGCCGGCAAGTCGATCCGCGCGCGCTCGATGAGGTGCGTGCGTTATTGGGCGAGCGCTCGCGGCAGCGCGATCTTCTGATCGAGTACCTGCATCTCATTCAAGACCACTACGGTCATCTGTCGGCCGCGCATTTGGCGGCGCTTGCGCAGGAAATGAAGCTCGCGCTGACCGAGGTTTACGAGGTCGCGACTTTCTACGCGCATTTCGATGTGGTGAAGGACGGACCACCCCCGCCACGGGTCACGGTGCGG
>JAFAXD010000241.1 GCA_019241285.1 Xanthobacteraceae bacterium
CCAACATGTCGCACGAGCTGCGCACGCCGCTCAACAGCATTCTGATCCTTGGGCAGCAGTTGTCTGAGAATCCGGACGGCAATCTAACGGCCAAACAAGTCGAATTCGCGCGTACCATCCAGGGCGCTGGCACCGACCTGCTCAACCTGATCAGCGATATCCTGGACCTGTCCAAGATCGAATCCGGAACGGTGACGGTGGACGCTGAAGAGGTGTTCCTCGCCAATCTGCTCGATGCCATCGCCCGCCCGTTCCGGCACGAGGCCGACACGCGTCAGCTCGCGTTTGATGTCGAAGTCGATTCGCACCTCAGCCGGAGCATCACGACTGATTCGAAGCGACTGCAACAGGTGCTCAAGAATCTGCTGTCGAATGCCTTCAAGTTCACCGAGCATGGCGGGGTGCGGTTGAGCGTGGCGGCTGCGGTCGGTGGCTGGAGCTCGGAACATCCGGTTCTCAGTCAAGCGCCGGCGGTCGTGTCCTTCGAGGTAACCGACACTGGCATCGGCATTCCCAGCGAGAAGCAGAAGATCATCTTTGAAGCTTTCCAACAGGCTGACGCGAGCACGAGCCGCAAGTATGGCGGCACCGGTTTGGGGCTGGCGATCAGCCGCGAGCTCGCCAACCTGCTTGGCGGAGAAATCCACCTGCGCAGCGTACCGGGGCGGGGCAGCACCTTCACCCTCTATCTGCCGCTCAAATATGTGGGTCCGTCGACCCCGGGCCGTTCAACCGTACAGCCTGTCGTGCAATCGCCGGCCCTGGCCGGTTTGCAACTCGCTGCGCCGCCCGAGCGCCCGGTTGAAGTCATCCCCGACGACCGGCTCGATATCATGCCTGGCGACACGATCCTGCTCGTGGTCGAGGACGACCCCCACTACGCCCGGGTGGTCATAGACCTCGCGCGCGATCAGGGCTTCAAAGTGCTGCTCGCGATGCGCGGCGCCGACGCGCTCGACCTCGCCAAGCAGTTCCAGCCGACCGCGGTATCACTCGACGTGTTCCTACCCGACATGCTGGGCTGGACGGTGCTCAGTCAACTTAAGCAGAATCCGCTCACGCGGCACATTCCGGTACAGATCATCACCCTCGATGAGGACCGGCAGCATGCTTTGGCGCGCGGCGCATTCGCGTTCTCGACCAAACCGACCACGAAAGAAGGGGTCGAGGCTGCGCTGTCACGCATCATGGAGTACTCCAAGCCGCGGCGAAAACGGCTGCTGGTGGTCGAGGACAACGAAGCTGAGCAAATTGGCATCAAGGAACTGCTCGGTTATGACGATATTGAGATCGTGAGCGCGCGCACCGGCTCGGAAGCTCTCACGACGTTGCGCGACCAGCCATGCGATTGCGTCGTGCTCGATTTGCGATTGCCGGACATGTCCGGGTTCGATGTGTTGGGTGAACTACGTGGCGATGCCGCGCTGTCCGAGGTGCCCGTCGTGGTGTTCACGGGCCGGGAACTCTCGGCCGAGGAGGATGCGCAACTGCACACAATGGCGCGCAGCATCGTCGTGAAGGGCGTGGAATCACCAGAACGCCTGCTCGATGAAACAGCCTTGTTCCTGCATCGCGTCGTTACCGAGCTGCCGGCGGAGAAACAACGCATGCTCGAGCGGCTCAATTCGTCTGACGAAGACCTGGTCGGACGAACTGTGCTCCTTGTGGATGACGACGCGCGCAATATCTTCGCACTTAGCAGTGTGCTGGAACGGCGCGGTATGAAAGTGTTGACCGCCACCACGGGCCGCGAGGCCATCGAGTTGATCGAGGCAACACCAAATCTGGCGCTCGTGCTGATGGACATCATGATGCCTGAAATGGACGGCTATCAGACGATCCAGGTCATTCGCGCCAAACCCATGTTCCGTCGTCTGCCGATCATTGCGCTGACCGCCAAGGCGATGAAGGGCGATCGCGAGAAGTGTCTCGAAGCCGGCGCGTCGGACTATTTGGCCAAGCCGGTCAACACAGAGCAATTGCTGTCCGCATTGCGCATGTGGCTGCACCGCTGAGAGCCGGAGAAGCGCAAAATGGCGGCAGACCCGCACGAAAAGGTCAATATTCTCCTGGTGGATGACCATCCGGCCAAGCTCATGGCCTATGAGGTCATCCTGCAGGACCTCGGTGAAAACCTGATCAAGGCTGCGTCCGGCAAAGAGGCTCTGGAACAGCTGTTGCGCAACGAAGTCGCGGTCGTGTTGGTCGACGTCTGCATGCCGGATCTGGACGGTTTTCAGCTCGCGCAGATGATTCGTGAGCATCCGCGCTTCCAGAGCACCGCGATGATTTTCATCTCGGCCATTCACCTTAGCGATGTTGATCGCCTGCGCGGCTATGCCATGGGCGCCGTCGATTACGTCCCGGTGCCGGTGATCCCGGAAGTGCTGCGCGCAAAGGTGAAAGTCTTCGCCGAGCTATACCGCAAGACCCGGCTGCTCGAACGTCTCAACGCCGAGCTCGAGAGCCGCGTGACGTCACGCACCGCCGAGCTCGAAGCCTCGACCGCGCGTCTGCTCGACACGGAGCAGCGGCGTTCGCTTGCATTGATGGCCGGTAGCATGGGCTCCTGGGAGTGGGACGGTGCGACCGGCCAGCTCACCTGGGACGACGGGCAATATCGGATCTGCGGCGTCGACCCGAAGTCTTTCGTGGTCACGCCGGACAATGCGAAAGCGTTGGTCCACCCGGATGACTGGGAACGCCTGTTCAGCGCGTCGGCCCCCGTGTTGAGTCACGGCAAGCCGTTCCAGTCCGACTTCCGCGTGCGCCGACCCAACGGGGAGATCCGCTGGTGCGTCGGCACCGCCATTGCCACGGTTGATAACGCGGGTCGCACGCTGCGCATCACAGGCGTCACAGTCGACATCACCGAACGCAAGCACGCCGAGGAACGCCAGTTATTGCTTGCCCAGGAGGTCGATCATCGCGCCAAAAATGCGCTGACTTTGGTGCAGTCCATTCTGCGGCTCACGCGCGCAGGCGATATCAACGAGTACGTCGAGGCGGTCGAAGGCCGGATCAAGGCGCTGTCACGCGCGCATACGATTCTCTCACATTCGCGCTGGCAGGGTGCCGATCTCGGCGGGCTCATCGATGAGGAGTTCGCGCCCTATACCTGCGCCGGCTCCGAGCAGGTCCAGGTCGATGGACCCAAAGCATTTCTCGATCCCAATACAGCGCAGGCATTGGCGTTGGCCCTGCACGAGCTTGCTGCGAACGCGGCCAAGTATGGGGCGCTGTCGAGCGAACACGGTCGTATTGAGTTATCCTGGGGGTTCGAACAGGACCGCCTCGTCGTAACGTGGGCCGAAAGCGGCGGTCCGCGCGTGCGGCGTCCGGCTGCGTCCGGCTTTGGAACCAAGATTATCTTGGGCAGTGTCGAGCGCCAGCTGCACGGGACGGTGACGTTCGATTGGCGGCCGGAGGGCTTGCGTTGTGTGATGTCGGTCCCGCGCCCCAAAGTACAGACCGGACCAATCGGGCTCGAACGGCTCAGTCAGAAGTCACAAAAAGGCAGGCCCGCAGCCGCGGCGCCGCGTGCTGGCCGGGTCATGATCGTCGAGGATGAAGCATTGATCGCCATGGTTCTGGTGGATCACCTGCAGGAACTGGGGCTGATGGCGGTCGGACCATTCAGCCGCGTGGGAGACGCGCTCAAAGTCGAGGGCGAGGTCGATGCCGCCATTCTTGACGTCAATCTTGCCGGCGAGTCGGTTTATCCCGTCGCAGAGATGCTGAAGGCGCGCCGGGTGCCGTTTTTGTTCATGACTGGCTACGGTTCAGCCAGCATCGATCCCCGCTTTGCCGATGTGCCGGTGCTGCAGAAGCCGATCGAAGCCAAGACATTGGAAGACATGTTGTTGGACCGAAACATGCACTTCAACCTGCGCCGCGAGAACGATATGGAGCCGGTGCAGCGCCAGGCTGTGTGAGACTCGCGGCCACGACGCATGATGCGCCTCTTTTCGAGACATCTTTTTGCTTGTGTGCTGGGCGGCGCCATCATGGCCGGGTCGCTGATGGCCGTTTCTGGCGCTGAACACACCGCCTACGGACCGGAGCTCGAGGGCTTCACCTACCCGTACGAGGTGCACCGCTTCGAATTCAAATCGCAGCGGCAGAATATCGCGATGGCTTATACGGACGTAGCGCCATCGGCGCCGAACGGGCGCACCGCGGTGTTGCTGCACGGTGCGAACTTCTGTGCGGCGACCTGGGGCGAAACCATCGAGGTTTTGCGGCAAGCCGGTTATCGCGTCATCGCTCCGGATCAGATCGGCTTTTGCAAGTCGAGCAAGCCTGAGAGCTACCAGTTCACGCTGCAACAGCTCGCCACCAACACCAATGAACTGCTCACATCCTTGGGGATCAGGCGCGCAACGGTCGTCGGCCACTCGATGGGTGGCATGCTGGCGATGCGATATGCGTTGATGTTTCCGGATGCCGTCGAGCAACTCGTGCTGGTCGACCCGCTCGGCCTTGAGGACTGGCAGGCGCAAGGGGTGCCGTTCATTCCGCTCGATCAGAGTTATCAGGCCGAGATGCGGACGAGCTTCGACAGCATCAAGCAATATCAGCAAAAATTCTATTATGCCGGCGAATGGAAGCCCGAGTACGACCGCTGGGTCGATATGCTGGGCGGCATGTATGCGGGGCCGGGGACTGATGTCGTCGCGTGGAGCCGCGCGCGCCTTGCCGAAATGATTTTCACGCAGCCGGTGGTGTATGAGCTCGAACATATCCGGCCGCCAACCTTGTTGTTGATCGGTCAGAAGGACCGCACCGCGCCCGGCGCGACACGCGCCCCGTCCGAAGTCGCGGGCAAGCTCGGAAATTATCCGGCGCTTGGGCGCGCCGCGGCCAAACGCATTCCGCACGCAACCCTGGTCGAGTTTCCCGAGCTGGGACATGCTCCGCAGATCCAGGCGCCGGCCCAGTTTCACGAGGCGCTACTGAAAGGGCTCGCAGCTCTCGCACGCTAGGCGAGGGCGGGTGCAACCTGCGCGCGTTCTCCGCCAAGCTCCGCAAAGTGATGGCGGTCATATCTGCGCGGCGCATGCCTGCTAATCTCAACCCGGATTTTATAGTTCGCGGGAGGTGAAGCGATGATACGTTCCATCGTTCACGTGGCAGCGTTCGCAGCGGCTCTCATCTACAGCATTCAGACGGCGAGCGCGGAGAACCGGGTTGCCCTCGTGATCGGACAATCGGCTTACCGGAGCGTTCCGGCGCTGCCCAATCCGGCCAACGACGCCAAGATGATGACCGATTTGCTGACGTCGGCCGGGTTCGAGGTAACCGCGGTGCCCGATGCATCGCAGACCGAGATGCGCAGGGCGATTGCGGAGTTTATCGACAAGCTCAACAACAAAGGACCGGATACGGTTGCGCTGCTCTATTACGCCGGCCATGGCTTACAGGTGGACGGCGAGAATTTTCTGCTGCCGGTCGATGTCTCCGTGCTGCACGAAACCGATGTTCCGTTGCAAGGCGTGCGGCTCAATGATTTGTTGAACTCGCTTGCGCTGATCCCGAGCAAGACCCGCATCGTCATGCTCGATGCCTGCCGCGACAATCCGTTCCCTGAACTGGAGAAGTCGATCGGCCACGGCCTGGCGCTGGTCGAGACCAAAGCCGGCGCGGCGGGTTCCTTTATCTCGTTTTCGACCTCGCCAGGCGCCGTCGCCGAGGACGGTGCGGGCGTGGACAGTCCTTACACCACAGCGCTGCTCGCGGCGGCGCACCAGCCCGGCCTCACCATCGAGGAGGCGCTCAAGCGCGTGCGCGTTTCCGTCAACCAGGCGACTGATGGGCGGCAAACACCGTGGGACAGTTCCTCGCTCACCACCGACTTCTATTTCTTCCCCGGATCGGCTGGTGGACACGCTGGCCAAGCCAGCGGGGCCCGCACCAGCCAAGGTTGGCAGCGCGAGCTGAAAACATTGCAACCGAAGGCCGCCTACGAGCGGGTGATCGGCGAGGACACTGTGGAAGCGTACGAGGCGTTCCTGGTGGTGTTCGCCGATTCCCCATTCGGGACGCGCGTGCGCGACCTCCTGGTCCGACGACAGGAAATGACCGCCTGGGCAACTGCGGTCGCAATAAACACGCCGGACGGCTACGCGGCATTCCTCGCGACTTACCCGGGAAGCGATCTCGCCCCGACGGCACGCAAACTTCAGGAGCGCGCGCGCAACCGGCCGCAAATCGCAGCGCTTGGCCAGGCGGCGATCCCCATAGCTTTGCCGTCGGCAGGCAGCGGAGGAAATGCAAACGCCGCAACCCTGGCCACGGCGGCTCCGACGTGCCCCTGTGCGCCGACACCAGCGCCGCTGACGATCCCGCCGCTCAAGCGCACGGATGTCACGCCAAACCCGGCCGAGACGACGCCTGCTTTGCCGAAGCATGTCGATATTCCGGTGGTGCCGCCAAAGCGGGTCGACGTGTCGCCACCGCCACAGATTATTGTCACCCCGCCGCCGAAGCACGTCGATATTCCTCCGCCGGTGATCACGCATGTCGACCCGCCGAAGGTCATTGTCGACCGCCAGCCGCCTCCGGTGATCATCCAGCGGCCGCCGCCCGTGACCGTCCAGCATCCGTCGCCGGTCTTTGTCCAGCACGCGCCCCCCGCGACCACGCGGCCGAGTGGTGGCGATTCGCTCGGCGCGGCCCTGATGATCGGCGGGTTGATCGCCGGTGGACTGGCATTCGGGCATCATGGCGGCGGCAACATGGGCGGCGGGACGATGATGCATCCTCCAGGCCGCTACTGACACCCCACGATCACCGATCTGCAGCCGTGGTGAGCCGAAATGATTTGAACCAGCGCTCCGCATCGGTGGGGAAGGGCTCTCCGAGCGGAGCGATCGCCAACAAGTGATACATCTTGCGTCCGACCACATAATATCGGCTGCGCACCTGGTGCGTCTTTGTATCCAGCTCGGGATGTTGAGCTTCGAACTCGAGTTCAGCGCCTTGATATTTTCCGAGCGCCAAGTCCGATCGCGCGCGCAGTTTCCCGTTGACTGACCCGAGCGCGCCTTCCTGCGCCTGCGCATGGATTTGTTGAAGCGAGCGCTTGTCATTGCCGTGGCGCTCGTACACGAACAACAGCAACGCCGTGTTGGAGTTCGCTGCGCTGGTATAGATATGAGCGTCGGCCGTTCCCCCGACCACATAGATTGGTTGTGAACTGCGCGCCGGCTCGGCTGGGGACGAGATGGCGAACCCGTCGCCGGTATAGACGTATTCCTTCCAGCTATCGGTCTGAGCGCCGGCCGTGATTACGAGGACAAAAAGGGCAAGTGAGCCAAGTCCAGGCACGATGTGTTTCATTGGAGAACCCCGCCCGCTCGCACACCTCCGATCCGAAGTGCACATGAGCAAGATTGTCATTGGACTTTGCGTGGCTGATTGTGCGGGTTTCTTCGACCGCGCGCAACCGTTGCGAGGGCTCCCGGCCTCGTCCGTGCCCCCGGCGTTTGATCTTGGCCCTGGTCGCGACTAGCATCCGCCCGGGTTCGGCCACCATTGGGGCTATGGTGCGGACCAGGTTACAGCGGGAGAGGGTTCCTGGGGTAGGGCATGCGTCTCGTCTTCATTCTATTGGCAAGTCTGATCATAGTGCCGGGCAACTGGCCCGCGAACGCGGAGCAGACCACGGCGGCCGATGCGCAGACTCGGATCGCATTGGTCATCGGCAATGCGAACTACCAGGATGCGGACACGCCCCTCAAAGATCCGGTCGGCGATGCCCGGGCCTTGGGGTCTGCCCTGGAACGTGCCGGATTCGATGTCGACGTTGCGGAGGACCTGACCAAGGACGCGATGCGCCGTACCCTCGACCGGTTCTACGACAAGGTCAAACCAGGTGCCATGACGCTGATCTTCTTCAGCGGATACGGCATTCAGTCCAATCGGCAAAACTATCTAATCCCGACCGACGCACACATCTGGACGGAATCCGATGTGCGGCGCGACGGCATGAGCATTGCCGCCATCTTGTCTGAGCTCGGCAATCGCCAGCCGAGTGCGGCAATCGCGGTTCTCGAAGCGGCGCGCCGAAACCCGTTCGAGCGTCGCTATCGATTGACGTCCGCGGGACTTGCCGCCATCACCGCCGCGCCAGGCACCCTTATCGCGCACGCCGCTGCTCCCAACGCGCTGCTCGATGATACCAACCGTGGCCTGTTTGTCGGCGAGCTGATCAAGCAAATCGGTAAAGCGGATTCACCCGTACAGGATGTGTTCAATCGCACCAGCCTTGCGGTGTCGCAGGCGTCGCAGGGCGGGCAGATCCCCTGGGTCTCGTCCGCACTCGACGAGCAAATATCATTCGGCGAGAAATCGACCACCGCGCCGGCGACGTCGCAATCCAAAATGGCGGCTGTCGAGCCCGCCAAACCTGAGGAACAACAAACAACCGAACCCTCCAGGCCGCAGGCGTCAGAACAATCGGTTTCGAGCCAGAACACGCCAAGCAACAGCCCGGCGAATCCTCAGGTTGCCAATACGACTGCACCGTCCGCGGCGAGCGACGCAGGTAACAAATCGGGTGCAGTCCTCGCGCGCATCGATCCTGACCAGGGACGAGTTTCTTCGACTGCCATCAACCCGACCGATGACGCGGCCATTAAAGCGCTCGACGCGAAGTTGGTACAAAACCCCAATGATGCGAACGCGTTCTACCGGCGTGGCCAGCTTTACGCCAAGAATGGCGTGTTTACGCGCGCGGCGGACGATTTCGACGCCGCGATCCGGCTCAATCCCAAGGATCCGGAAGCGTTCAACAACCGCTGTTGGGTAAGGGCGATGGTTGCTGATCTCAAAACCGCGCTCTCGGATTGTGACGAGGCGCTTCGGCTGCGTCCCGGTTTCGCCGATGCACTCGACAGTCGCGGGCTTGTGCATCTGAAACTCAGCATGAGCCAAAGCGCGATTACGGACTATGACGCTGCGCTGAAGGTCAAGCCAAACCAGGCCTCCTCGCTTTACGGCCGGGGCATCGGCAAGCTGCGGATCGGCAAGGCGGCGGAAGGCAACGCCGATATCGCCGCCGCCAAAGCCATCGATTCCGGCATTGCCGACGAGTTCGCAAGCTACGGCATCCGCTGATCCCGCGGTATGGGCTGGCGCGGGCAGACTAAAACAGTGTTGAGACACGGGGAGAGTGCCATGTCCCGACGTGACGACGCACGAAGAGGGCTCGCGTGTGCGCCTCCTTCGATGTTGATGGTTGTCACTGCATTGCTCCTCGCGAGCGCGCGCGTCGTAGCGGCTGATCCAATCTCGGCAGAGCAGATCATCAATGCGCTCGCCCCCAAGCCGGTGACGCGCAGCTTGACGTTGTCGCCGCCGCAGGCCCCGGCAATGTCTCCGGAGGAGGCCAAGTTTCTCGATGCGGTGCGAAACCGCCCCACGCGCTCACTCACGCTCGATGAGCGCCAAGAGCTTGCGACAATCGCCAAGGACAAGCTGAGCATCGATATCGACATCGACTTTGATTACAACTCCGCACAGATCGGGGCGACGGCCACGCCCGGGATCACCGCACTCGGAAAGGCGCTGTCGAGCCCGCAACTCGCGAACGGCACGTTCATGCTTGCTGGACACACTGATGGCAAAGGCAGTGATGCGTTCAATCAGGATCTCTCCGAGCGGCGTGCGGATGCGGTCAAGCGCTACCTGATTGCCCGCTACAAGCTGCCAGCCAATAATTTGATCGCGGTCGGGTATGGCAAGAGCATGCTTAAGAACAAAGACAACCCGCTTGCGCCGGAAAACCGCCGCGTCCAGGTGGTGAACATGGCGGCAAAAAACGTGGCGGGCCAATGAACAAACGCTTTGGTGCGCTTACAACAGGTGCTGCCCTGGTGCTCGGAGCGACCAACGCGGCCGCGGCGGACGCCCGCTCGACGCCCGCCAAGGAACCGAGCGTGATCGTGATGGTCGCGCGCGCCGCAAACGGCTGCTTCTCCGATACCATCCGTGTCACCGGCCTTTTGCTGCCGCGCGATCTGGCGTTGGTAACCCTCGACGCGCCGGGCTATCGAATCAGCGATGTCCTGGCAGCGGAAGGCGATCACGTGAAAACGGGGCAGGAGCTTGTTCGGCTCGCGCGCGTACCGGGCGATGCTCCGGGCGCGCCGAATGTGAATGATCCATCAGCCGCACGGGCAGGATTGCCAGCAGTCGTCACGCTACGCGCCCCGGCGGCGGGGCTGGTCACGCGCGTCGCCGCTGTGGCGGGTGCGGTCGCGTCTCCAGAAGCCGACCCGTTGTTTCAAATCATGATCAATGACGAACTCGAGTTGCAGGTCGACGTGCCGAGCATCCACGTCCCCAAGCTTCGAGCCGATGGCAACCAAACGGCATGGGTGCAGGTCGATAACGGAACCCATGTGAACGGCCACGTACGCACCGTGCCTGCGGAGATCGAACGGGCGACGCAGCTCGGTCGGGCGCGCGTGTCGATTGACCGCGCGCCGGGCCTGCGCGTCGGCATGTTCGCGCGCGCTGCGATCGACGCGAGCAACAGCTGCGGAATCGCCATACCGCGTGCCGCCGTGAGCTATGAGGGTGACGGAACGACGGTGCAGGTCGTGCGTGATGGCAAGGTCGAGACGCGGTCAGTGAACATTGGACTCCTCTCGGATGCCAATGTCGAGATTCGCCAGGGTCTCAAGGAAGGCGAGTTGGTCGTCGCCAATGCGGGCGGCTCGTTGCATGACGGCGATCACGTCAAGACCGTGCTCGTCGATCAAACAGATAAGTGAGCCCGGCAATGGCGCTGAATGTCTCGGCCTGGTCGATCCGCCGCCCGCTCCCGGCGGTCGTCTTGTCGCTCATCCTCCTGTTCCTCGGCTGGACGAGTTTCATGAAGCTGCCGGTCACGCGGCTGCCCAATGCCGATATTCCAGTGGTGTCGGTCGTCGTCACCCAATTCGGGGCGGCGCCTACTGAACTTGAATCACAGGTGACCAAGACGATCGAGGACGCGGTCTCCGGTGTCGAAGGCGTGCGCCACATCTCCTCGTCAATTGCCGACGGTATTTCCGTCACCACAATCACGTTCCGGCTCGAAACCAACACGGACCGCGCGCTCAACGACGTCAAGGATGCGGTGACGCGCACCCGTTCAAACCTTCCGCAGGGGGTCGATGATCCGCTGGTGCAGCGGGTCGATGTCGTCGGACTGCCGATCGTCACTTACGCGGCGATCGCGCCAGGGAAGACGCCGGAGCAATTGTCCTGGTTCGTCGACGACGTGGTCACGCGGGCACTGCAAGGCGTGCGCGGGGTGGCGCAGGTGGAGCGCATTGGCGGCGCCGATCGCGAAATCCTGGTTTCTCTCGACCCGGACCGCTTGCAGGCGGTCGGCTTGACCGCGGTTGATGTCAGCCGCCGGCTGCGCGGGATCAACGTCGATCTGGCCGGCGGCCGTGCCGAGATCGGTGGACGCGACGAAGCGATCCGCACCCTGGGCGGCGCGCGCAGCCTCAACGAGCTCGCCCAAACCATGATCACCTTGCCGAGCGGTGGCGAGGTCAGGCTGCAGGATCTCGGCGTTGTCACCGATACCATTGCCGATCGTCGAACCTTTGCGCGCTTCGACGGCGAACCAGTCGTCGCGTTCGGGATCAAACGCTCCAACGGCGCCAGTGATACGGTGGTGGCCAAAGCTGTTCAAAAGCGGATTGACGAGCTCAAGACGACCTATCCGGACGTCGATCTCAAGCTGATCGACACCTCGGTGAACTTTACCCACGGCAACTACGAAGCCGCGATCCACACGTTGTTCGAAGGCGCAGCACTGGCGGTGATCGTGGTGTTCCTGTTCCTGCGCGATCTGCGTGCGACCGTGATTGCCGCGATCTCGCTGCCGCTATCCATCTTCCCGGCGTTCTGGGCGATGGATTTGTTGGGCTTCTCGCTCAACCTCGTCAGCTTCCTCGCCATCACGCTCAGCACTGGCATCCTGGTCGACGACGCGATTGTCGAAATCGAGAACATCGTACGTCACATACGTCTGGGCAAATCGCCGTTCCACGCTGCGATCGATGCCGCGGATGAGATCGGTCTCGCGGTGATCGCCATCAGCCTGACGATTATCGCGATCTTCACACCGGCAAGCTTCATGTCAGGCATTGCCGGGCAGTTTTTCAAACAATTCGGCATCACCGTCTCGGTCCAGGTGTTTTTCTCATTGCTGGCAGCGCGTCTGGTGACGCCGATGCTCGCCGCCTATTTCCTCAAGCCGGAGGTCAAGGCCGAGAAGCAGGGCGGACGCCTGCTCGAAAGCTACACGCGTCTCGTTACCTGGTCGGTCGGACACCGATTTATTACTGTCCTGGTCGGGCTGGGCCTGTTCGCCGCTTCGATCTGGAGCATCGGCCTTCTGCCCAAGGGATTTCTCCCGGCGCAGGACAGCGCGCGCTCGCTGCTGGCGATCGAGTTGCCGCCCGGCTCCCAGCTCGCCGATACCGAGAAGGTGACGGAAGATATTGTCGCCCGCCTGCATGAGCATCCCGAGGTAAAAAGCGTTTTTGTTGATGGAGGGCGCACGCCCGGCGGCGGCACGGAAGTGCGGCGCGCCTCGCTCATCGTCAACTACACGCCGAAGGGTGATCGCTCGATCACGCAGCGGGAGCTGGAGCTAGCGATCAGCCATCAACTCGATAACGTCCCGGATATTCGCTACTGGTTCGTGGATGAGAATGGTTTGCGGGCCGTCTCGCTCGTAGTGACCGGCGCGGACAGCGCCCTCGTCGCCAGCGTCGCCGACGATTTGGCAAGCCAGATGCGGCGGATTCCGCTGCTTGCCAACGTGATTGCCGAGAAGTCGCTCGACCGCCCCGAGCTTCGCATCCGCCCGCGCAACGAGATCGCGGCCCGCTTTGGGGTGGTGACCGAAAGCCTTTCGGAGACCATCCGGGTGGCAACGATCGGTGACGTCGGCCCGGCGCTCGCCAAGTTCGATGTTGGCGATCGCCAGGTTCCGATCCGGGTGCAACTGGACGGGCAGGCACGCGCTGATCGGCGGACACTCGAGCAGCTGCGCGTTCCACTGGCGCGCGGCGGCAGCATTCCGTTGGCCTCGGTGGCGGATATCCGGCTTGACCAGGGGCCGACGACGATCGACCGCTACGATCGTGATCGCCAGGCCGCCATCAGCGCCGACCTCGTCGGTCTCGCCGCGCTTGGCGATGCGTTGGAAGAGGTCAACAAGCTGCCGGTGATGCAAAATCTGCCCAAGGGCGTCACCGTCGGCGAGGCGGGCGATGCGGAGAGCCTCAATGAGTTGTCCTCGGGCTTC
>JAFAXD010000348.1 GCA_019241285.1 Xanthobacteraceae bacterium
GCCGGGGAGCCCTACCTCCAGGTAACACCTGGCACCAACGCCTGTAATAACGTGCACCCGTAAGCTCGCGAGGTAATCCAATTCTTGGAGAAGTACCAGCGCGCCAGTTGTTCGATCTCCACCGTTCCGGCCAACGTGATGAGCAAGCCAAGGTCTACTTCTGCCGCGCCTTCTCGTAGGGATAAATCAAGGTGCCGGTCTTGGCCTCGGGCGGCCAGACGATGGGCTGCGCGCTGCCGTCACGGAACTGTTCGAGGTTGTTAGGTTGGGCATTCTGAACCTGCGTCCAGAACATCCGCGACGTCGACCACTCACCATCTTTGCCGAACGAGAAGTCGCCTGACACGGTCTTGAAGCTCGCCCTGTGCATGTACTCGGCGAGCCTATCCTGATCGAGGCTCTTGATGGCGCTCGCCGCCTGCTCCAACACCTGGCCGGCCGAATAGGCGAACGGGCCCCAGGCGAAGCCAAGCGGATCGATTTTTGCAACCACCGCCCTCTTCCCATAACGCTTTAGAAAATCAGCCGCCCCAGCGATTTGCCCAGCTGACGCGGCCGCAAAGTTCTCACCGGTAATGAGCCCGTTGGCAATTGGCCCGAGCTGCACCTTAATCGGCGTCACCAGCATTCCGATCATTGCGCCGCCCATTATCTTCGGCCTGAGCCCGATCTCATTGGCAGCGCGGATGATGCCAACGTTATCCGGGGGGTACGCGCCTATATAGACGATGTCGGGATTGGTGGCCTCCACGGCCCGGATTACGGGCGCGAAATCGGTCGTACTCGGCGGATAGCTCTGATCATAGACCAGATTGAAGCCGTGCTTCTTGATCTGGCTGCGAGCACCGTCGGCTGCGCTTTGGGCGAACTCGGCGTCTGCAGCAATGATGGCGGTTGTCCGCGGCTTTGGCTGCTGCGCTGCGGCCATGTCAAAAAAGCCAATCGAAAATGAATTGATGCCCTCCGGGCCAGTTGACACCATCGAGAAGTATTTCGGGTAATGGTAATTGTCGTTGATGCCGATTGCGGTGAAGGTGATCGTCATCTTTTGGTTGTTGATGAGGGTCGGCATTGCCGGCGCGACGAAGTTTGTGCCATAAGGGCCAAGCAGGAGATCGACCTTATCGACCGTGATCAGCTTGGTGTAGATGTTTGGAACATTCGCCGGCGAACTCTGGTCGTCATAGATGACGAGCTCGACCGGACGGCCCAGCAAGCCGCCCTTGCCGTTGATGTCGTCGCGCCAAATTTCGAGCGCGGTATTGATGACTTTCGCTGGTGACGCCCCGGCGCCGGTCAGCGCAAGACTCATGCCGATCCGAACCGGATCGCCGCTTTGCGCGACCGCTTCCGAAAAGAAGCCAAGTCCAACAATCAGCGCGACGCCGAGGGTGCGCAGCGCGTTCCGGCAATGAGCCATGATCGTTCCCTCCTCTTTTGTATCTTTCATGGGATCACCGGTTGTCGGGCGATCTCCTTGAAGCGAATGGGTGTTTCGTTTGTTGCTCCGATAGATCACCGGTGACCGTTGAGGTTGCACCCCTCTGGGGCGGCTTCTGGACGGATGCTTCCAGTTACTTATTCTCTCGCCGCCGGCCGGCTAAAGCCGGCGGCAAATATTGTAAATCGATCGGTTCTCTTAGGGCCGCTTTACTTCTAGCTTTGGACTAAACGTCCCGTTCTGGTCTTGGCGCGGATTGCCTATCAAAGTGAGTTTGTCGCCGCTTCCCTGCACCGTCCAAGTAGTTTCGGTGTTCGCCCTCGGCGAATAACTGGCTCCCTCAATCTTGCCAATGACCTTCTTACCCGCTTCATCTACTGTGTAAGATCCATAGTAGGCGACGACTGGCGCGTCCGGTTTTCTCGGATCAGGAGTCTTCATCGAGGCCACGGGGGGTCCCACGATAATCTGCGTGAAGCGCCCCGTCCTTCCGAACGTAATTTGCCCCTGAACTGGACCTCCCCAATTGTCTTTCTTTTCGCCATTCTGGTACTCATCATAGACTGCGGTGATGAGCCACGCGCCGGTGATTGCTTCCTTAAAGCCTTTATCCTGAGCAGGCGCCTGGGTCGCTACTAGCGCGAGACTTGCTACCGCTCCGAACAATGATAAGGCGACCACACATTGCGTCTTCATGAACTCGCCCTCTGTAAATAGTCACCGATGAGCCGGTGAACCAATGTGAGCCTATCCTAAAAACTCAGGCCCATCATCATCCATATCGCTGCGATCGGAAGTGCGGCGACAAGGGCTCGTCCTGAGCAAATGATCTGATATTCGTCGTTGTCACAAGGAGGGGCTACGCAATTTAACGATCTGACGCGTTGTCGTCGGTTTGCATAGAGTTTATTTGTTCCGACTGCGACCTCGTCCGGTCGGGCGATTCTTCCCAGACTTGAGCCCCGGCGCCGTGTCGGGGCTTTTTTATTTTTTGCTTACTTGCGCTCAGCTGAACCTAACAAACGCCGGTGATCGCCATCACAGCCGTACCAGGGTGTTTTGCGGTATCCAGATTGGATCGCCACCGAGTAGTATCGTTTGGCTTTACATGCAGAAGCGACTTTGTGGTGCTTCAATAGTCGCCACGTTCGCCTTGGCCATGGGTGTGGTCCGAGCAGCGCCACACGACAATTGCCGACCGCGCCCTGAACTCACCCCGTTTCGTTCAATTTCGGGCATCTTCCCGCAAGAACGCATATGGAAAGCGGGCGTCACTGGCTATGCTTCACAATGCAAAGAAGCAGCGGGGCTGTTCCAACTACAAATAACGAGGTTGTACGACTACGGACCTGACTTCGATTTCCTTATTACCGAACAATGGCGGGCCGGTCGATTCGAGGTCGTTCTGAGGTCAGCGCCTAATGAACAAATTGGTACGGCCCAAATTACGTGGATCTCGCCTTGCTCCTGTGCGCCGCCTGCGATCGCATCTGGTCAGCCGGCATTGTCTCGGTGAGCGTGTCTGCGGGACAGCCCTCTTTGCGGATCCCGAACCCGCCAGTTGGGTCAGACTCGGTCCTCTGGCAAAATCAGCGTGAAGTCCGGTTTGCCATCGAAACCAGACCTCGCAGCGGACATCCTGTTCGTCGGCTCGGTGCCATTAGCGGACTAATGCGGTGCCGGCAGCGGGCGTAAGAGAGCGCACATTTACTCCCGCACGTGCAGCCGCATAGCAATCGGGATTGCTGCCATGCAGAGGGCAGCCATGACCCAGAACCCGCGGCCGCCTAGATGCTGGTAGAGCACGCCGGATGCGAAAGTTAGGACTGTAACGGCCGCCCCGATCCCCAGAGTGCCATAGATGGATTGCGCCGTCGCGGCCAAACGTGGAGGTGTGACCGTCGCTATGACGCGCATCGACGCAAGATGTAGGAGAGCAAAGGTTGCGCCATGCAGGGGCTCGATGCATGCCAATACGTACGGGTCCGTGCTCGTTGCGGTGAGGGCCCATCGGATCGCGCCGATCACAGCCGAGATTGTGAGCGCCCAAGCAGGGCCGATCCAGCCCAATACGGCCGGACCGATGAGAAGAAAGACGACCACTTCCGCAACGACTTGCTCGGACCATAAGATGCTGACGGCCGCCGGGCTAATGCCGGCTGAGTTCCAATAAATGATCGCGAAGCTGTCGTGGAGGGCATGACTCCCAAGCACGAGGGCGGCAACGAGAACAACCTGCCGGAACGCACGCGATCGGAGGAGCTCGACCAGCATGACTTGTTCTGCACGATTCCGAGAACCGCGCGGGGTTGCCAGATAGTTCGGAACCCTGATGATCCATGTCGCGGCGAAAACCAGCAGGCATGCTTGCAACGCGAGCGTCACGCTAACTCCGAGCGGCACCACCAACTGGCCCGCCCCAAGTGTCCCCAGAACAAATGCGGCAGAGCCGGCGCCGCGCACCCACCCGTATTCGAACCCTTTGTTGCCGTGCCGTGGCTTCGCGGCTGCCAAAGCGAGCGCGTCGGTCAATGGTGCGGCCGGAGCGATACACGCCGACCATAATATGCAAGCTGCAAAAAGCGGCCAGAACGTCGTCAGTCCTATATTGCTCAACGCAAATAGGGCAGCACCGATGCAGCACACAGCAAATACCGTCCGGGCGCGCTGCATCTGGTCGGCGGCTGCGCCGGCAGCCGGTCCTGCAAACAAGCGTACTGCACTAGCCGTGCCCAGCACAAACCCGATCTCGTCCGACCGCAGCTGGCGCGAGTTTAGGAAAGCTGGGAAAAATGGAGAGAGCGCTCCAAACGCCCCATAGAGCGAAACATAAAGAATGAGAAAGGAAATCAAATCCCCCGTCATCTGGCGCCCAGGATGTACTGCGGGCTCGAGCGAAAGACTGCTGCGAGGAAGTGTTTGCTTTACTGAGCGAACCTGATCCACTAGCGGGACCGCTGAAATCTGTAGTTCGGATTTTGGAGCTCTCTCAACCCGTTGCAGGATCAGAAACGCGCTTAGGCCGTCGACGCGGCATCGGGATCGGTTGGCCCGCCATGTTGAGGCGCGGGCGCGGGGACGCTGAGAGCGAGGCATAGTGCCGTACGTAGTCTAGCGCCATGCGTTTGGCCGTGAAGCGCTGCTCGAAGCGCGCGCGCACACCCCGGCGATCAATTTGATCGAGCTTCGCAACAGCCTCTGCGGCTTCGGCTTCACCCTCAATGATGAAGCCGGTTGCGCCATTCTCGACCACCTCAGGAACCGAGCCGGATGCAAAAGCGATGATCGGTGTGCCGCAGGCCATCGCCTCAATCATTACCAGGCCGAACGGCTCCGGCCACTCAATCGGAAACAGCAGGGCCGCGGCGCCAGCCAGAAAGTCCTGCTTGGCCTGTTCGTTGACCTCCCCGATGAGTTCAACCCCATCTCCATCAATCATTGGCTTTATTTTCTCATTGAAATACCCGTGCTCCGCTCGGGGGATCTTCGCTGCAATCCGAAGTGGCATGCGCGCGGCCTGCGCGATCCTGATCGCAGCTTCTGGACCTTTGTCGGCAGTGATCCGGCCGAGAAAGGCCAGATAGCTTCCTCGGGCAAACGATGGCTGGAATGCATCAATCGGCAAGCCATGATAGACCGTGCCGAGCCAGTGAGCCTCGGGCAAGGGGCCCCGCTGGTTGTCCGAGATCGAGATGAACGGAGCGTCTGGGAATCGGCTCACTAGGTTCGATAGTCCAGGTAGATCCAACCTGTTGTGCGTCGTGGTTACGAATGGCACGGACTGGCGTGTGAGCACGGGCAACTGAAGCCAGTCGGTGTGGCAGTGGATCACGTCGAATTCGGACGCACGGTCCCCGATAGCTTCGAGCAGGGCAGTTTGCGGGATGGCTGGATCTGTTTTCGGGCGACCCAACCGTAATCCACGCGGCCAGACCGGCACCAGATCCGCGCCGGTCCGGGAGTCACCGGTGGCAAACAGCGTCACCTCGTGTCCAAGGCTGACCAGCTCTTCGGTCAGCCATGAGATAACCCGCTCGGTTCCTCCGTAGAGCTTTGGCGGCACGCTTTCCGCGAGCGGCGCCACCTGCGCGATCCGCATCGACTTCCTGCCCGTCATATCGGAGAGCTAACCGGGAAACATAGCTCTGCACTTGACTCAAACAGTCAGAACCAAGTTCTGGTTCCGTCTCCGTCAGTGTGGCGCTCCGCTCTTCTCGGCCAGCAGGTCAATCCAGTCTTCCATCAAGCGGGTCAGCAAAAAGTTCTCGCGCACCGTATTCTTCGCGTTCGCTCCCAGTTGCTGCTTCAGCCCCGGATCAGTGAGCAGTTGGACGATCCGGTCGGCAGCCTGCGTTGGTGTATCGACCAAAAATCCGTTCTCGCCGTCCCTGATCTGGCGGCGAATCCCGCCGACGTTGCCGCCTATGACGGCCGCTCCCTTCCACATCGCTTCCGCCACCGTTAAACCAAAGCCTTCTCGAATGGACTTTTGCAACACCACGGCTGCCCTGCGCTGCAATGCATTCACCAGGGTCGCGTCATCCACCGTGAGGACCAGCAGCCGCTCATCTGCCGAGCTATGGATTGTCTCCAAAATGACTTTGGCCTCGGGATCATCGACTGCCGTGTTGCCGAGCAACACCAGCGTACAGTCCACGACTTTGCGCGCTTGACGGAAGGCTTCGATGACGCCCCAGGGGTCTTTCCATCGATCGAAACGCGACACCTGCACAATTAACGGACGATCCAGAGGAATGCGATGAAACGCAAGACACTCGTCGATTTCAGCACCTGTGAGGTCCCGGTTCTTGGCCGAGAATGGGTCAATCGCCGGCAGAATGAACCGCTGCTCTATCCCGAGGTCCTGGGCGTATTCGGGCAAATGGAAAACTGCCGTGTCATACTGCTCGACGAACCCGCGCAGGTAGTCCCAGACGGGTCGGTTGGGAGAAGACAGTTCGATGTGGCACTGCCATATCCATGGGGCTTCTCGTTCCGGAACAACGCTGATCAGGGGCAGCGGCTGAGGGTCATGAACGATCACCGCATCGGCGTCCTCGACATCGAGGCGCAGCGCGTTCTCGAACGTCACCTGTTCATAGATCCCCTTGTCGGCATCGCTAAACGGAAGATCTTCGCCCTGTAATGCATTATGCAGCTTCTTGGTGCAGGTAAAGAACCCCGGCGTGCCTTGCATCATGCGCCAGCCGGTTTGGATGCCGGACGCGTTCATCATCAAGGTGAGCGGTGTGAGCATTTCGGTCACCCCGCCGCCATAGAACGTCGAACTCACATGGACCACGTGCATGGCGCGAAGAAGTTCGGCTTTCTGCAGAATTCGTTCGACCGCTTCCAGGCCGATCAACGGCGTGTATTGCTCGACGGAGTGCAGTCCAAGTGTCGCGCCTGAGTCCAACATTCGTTATATACCATCTGTGTGCGAGGCCAGCGGCATGCGAGCAGCGACCTCGACGCGTGCACATCGCCTCCGCTCCGACCAGCAAGCCAGAGCCGAGACACCGGAAAAAGTTCAATTGGCGAACTAAGTCATTCACACAACGCGACGAGTGGTTGAATCGTCCTTCCGCTCGGGGCGACTGTGCGCTCCTGCATGACTTGGTAGCCGCTGCCATTAGCAAGTCGGTCCTGGAAATGGTCCTGATGCCAACCGGGGTGTGGTTCGGGGCCCGCCTCTACTCCGACGCCACTTGGCCCGGCCCCGAAGTGAACCTGAGCCGAGGCCGGTCCAACTGCGATCAGGGCGGCTCCGACCGTTGCCATCAGAAACATTCTTTCATGACGAGCTCTCTTCTTGTTCTCCTCTGAGCACAAGGAACGCTCCGGTGCAGAAAATGTTTCCCTAGCGGCGGGCGGATCGCGTGCGTCATACGAGCGAGAACTTGCGGATGTACAAAGTCGGCTTCGTCCTCATCCTCTTCCTAGGTACCTCTGCGAAAGCTGCGCTGGGCAATTCTGACGATTCGGGCGGCTGGAGCGTATTCTCCGACCCGCGATATGGAACACGAGTAGAATATCCCAGCCGGTTTTCAGTCTCCGATGGAGGTCCACAGTTGGGAACTGGGCAGCGCTGAGTGACCGCGGATGGAAATATCATTCTCGCGACTCTCCAAATTTTTGCGTTTTCCCACAGGCTAGGTCAATTGCCGCCGCAGAGCCTCACTCGCGCTACGTCCGTCCCTCCCCTGCAAGCGGAGTCCATCGCGGACGTTGCTGATCGGCTGCTTGTACCAAAATCGGACATCCTCTGAGCCGATTACTAAGTCTCTGAGCCGACCGCTAAGCGCTAATCGCCATTGGCCAGGCTGTCGATCGATTTGTCCAGGCAAAGGCAATAGAAATCTGTACGAGCCACCGAACCGAAGATACAGCCACCTACTCTTTTGGAGTCGGGGCTAGCTCCTGCGCACCCCATAAAATCGACTCCTTGCCACCCGGCAAGCAAACGCGACCCCCCCGCACCAGCCGGCGCGTCGGCAAATAGGCATACGTACACTTCCCTGTAACAACCTATCGAGGCGACAGGTACAGCGTGATGATTGCTGACTTTGCAGACCTGCGAGCACGATTTTCCATTTGCTGTCACGATCATGTCGTCAGCGCGGCCCCACGATAGAGCCAACACCGAGATAACGGCGGCGAGCAGCCCGCTTGAGAAACGCATTTGATGCCTCCAGCCACTCTGGCAGGCCCCTCGCCCGCCTTCGCGTCAGTATGACTCAACTCAGCGCTCAGCTGAGGCCACCAACCAGACTGTCTGTCCCGGTTCGAGCTTCGCAAGCTCGCCCTCGGGCTCGACGCGCATGCGCAGCGTGTTGCGATCGTGGGCGCCCACGGCCCGCTCGGCCTGCCAGGTTGCGAACGCGCCGAGCGGCAAAAGCTCACTCACGCGCGCGGGCACGGGCGCGCCCAGCCCCGCTGCTTCCACATCTACGCGAATCCCAACCGAAATGCCGTGGAGTTGATCCTCGCGGATGTTGAATGACAGCCATCGCTTTCCGGCCTCCTCGAGCGTGAGCACCGGCTCTCCGGCGCGCACTGCCTCTCCGATCTCCGCCACGATCACCTGCACCACGCCGTCGGCTGGCGCCCGCAGGATTGTCTTGTCCAATTGGCGTTCGAGCACGTCGACCGCAGCAGTTGCGGCGAGTACCTGGGCATCGGCAATCCCCAGTTCCTCTTTGGTCGGGCCGTTCTGGGCCGCGTCATAGTTTGCCTGGGCTTCCGCCACATCGGCATGGCCGGTTGCAATGTCGGCATCGGCTTGATCGAGCGTCTGCTGGGCGGCAAATTGTTCCTTGGCAAGTTGCGACACGCGATCGTGCTGCAACTGCGCGTAGGTCAGGCGGGAATTGGCCTTGCGGATCTCGGCTGCCAAAACCGCCCGTTCTTCTTCGCGAACGCCGGCATACACATGGTCGCGCGAGGCGATCGCAACCTCGCGCGTCGCCTTGGCCTGCGCGACCGCGGCGCTCAACTCGGGCGCAGCAAGCTCGGCCAGTACGTCGCCAGCGCGCACATGATCGCCCTTGTGAACATTGATTGCGCCGAGTTGACCGCCAATTTCCGGGGCGATCACAACCTCGGTGGTGCGAACCATCCCGATAATCGGCGCGGGCGGCTGAGGACGTAGCACGACGTAGATCGCCCCGGCTGCCAGAAGCGCGAGGATCAGCAAGACCACAATATGCAGGCGTTTAGTGCTATGCATGGGAGCGCCTTCTGTAGAAGAACGACGCGGAGAGCGCGGCGAGCACGAAGTAGATCCCGGTCATGACCCATAATCCGCGCCAATCCGACATCACCTCGGACAGGCTGGCGCCCATCTGATTGAGACGGATCAGGCCATAGATCGCAAAATCGGATGGAAAAATGCGTCCCGCCTCGATCACGGGGCGCGGGATTGCCTCGCGCGGCCAGGAAAAGCCGACTAGGAAGAGCTGCGGAATGCTGGTGGCGAGGAATAGAAGTACTGCGCTCTCGCGAAATTTGAACCAGGCACCCGACATCTGGGCGAGGAAGCTCGCGGCGAGGAGGAACGGCGCCACGAACGTGAGCAACATCAGCGGGTGACCAAGGGCGGAAAAACCGTAGACGCGGGGCAGAACCAGAAAGTGGAGCGCAAACGCCGGCAGATAGATCGTGAGATGCGCGACCCCGCGGCCGAGCACGGTACCAAGCGGCCCTGTTGCCGAGCCTCGCAGCGCGTCCCCGGTCAGCATGGCGGCAGCCATCAGCAATGTCTGCTGAATGATCAGCACGAATGCCGCCGGCACAATATACGCCGCATAACCGCCGACCGGATTGAAAATAGGCTGCAGAAGAATATCGGCGGGGCTCGACTCGGCGATCGCTGCTTTGGCCAAGCTGCCATCGCTACGCGCGCCGCGCGCGATCAAATCAAATGACGATGCTTGGACGGCTGCCGCAATGCCGGGCGCCGTTGTCCTATACACGAACAGATAAGTCGCGTCGGCATAGATCGGCAGATCGACTTCATTGCCCTTGAGCATGTCGCGCTGCGCATCGGGCGGAATCGCGAAAATGGCGAATACGTCGCCGCGATCCAGCAACCGGCGCGCTTCTTCCAACGTGCTGGCACGGACCTTCACTGAAAGCGACCCACTCGCATCGATCATATCGATCAGATCGCGGCTGAATTGGCTGAGATCGTTATCGACGACAGCAATCGGAACCTTGTGCAGGATCTGCGTCAGATAGGGTTGCGGGTAATAGAGACCATAAATGACTGGCGCGAGCACCATCATTGCCAGGGCGCCGCGATTGGCGAGAACGCGCCTCCATTCGGTTGCAAAGGCGCCGCCGACACCGGGCGCGACGGGGAGGATGGCCTCCTCCTCCGGCGGTGCTCTACTGATGATTCCTCTTGTGATTGTCCGCAGTCGCAGCAGGGCGAGCAACGCGTAAAGGATGGCCAAGCCTGCCAGGATCGTGAAAGGCTTTGCGGAAGCGTAGGTCGGCAGCCCCCGCGCGGCCTGGCCGAATAGCACCGCCATGTACCAGCGCAGCGGCAACAGGGCGCTCCAGGTCTGCGCGAACAAGTTCATGCCGATGATCGGAAAGCCGACACCGGCATAGCCAAACGCCGGCGATACGATCAGCCCAGTGATGCTCAGTCCGGAGGCGAGATCGCGCAAGAGAAGCTGCATGAGCGCGCCGACCGCGAGGTAGGCAACGATGAGCAGGATCGCCGCCACGATCATCATGCCGACGTGCCCCCTGAAGGGGATCTGGTACAGCCCTTCAAGAATGAACGTCAGCAGAAACATCATGACGGTGAAGATGCCGAGCAGTGGCGCGAGCTTGCCGGCGAGCGCCACAATCGGGTTGCCGCCGGCACAGGCCATCCAGGTGCGCAGGCTTCGCCGCCGAAACTCCGACCCCACCGTATAACCGGCACTGATGGCGATGACGACGTGGAGCACCATCGGCAGAAGCGCACGTAGCAGGAATTGCGCGTAATTCCTTTCGGGGTTGACCAATACGATGTTCTGAACCGTGAGGGCGCCAGTCCTTGCTGCCGTGGGCGCAGAGCGGCCTTCTGATGAGACGCTGTCGGCGGCCGCGGTGAGCGCGTCGTTCAATCCTTGCGATGCGATGCCGGCCGCAGTGAGCGGTTGTTGATTATAAAACGCAACGACTTGCGGCCGGCGCGCGGCCTTCAAATCACGCTCGAAGTTCGGTGGGATGTAGACTGCAGCTATCGCATCGCCAGCACGTACCGCCCGCGCAGCCCCGGTCATGTCCGAGGACCGCTGAACAATCTTCAGATTTGGCGAAGCGGCAATTGCCTGAATCATCGTTGCCGAGGTCTGGGACCGGTCGTGGTCGATGACGACGACCCCAAGTCCGCGGATTACCTGATTGCTGAAGATTGCCATCAGGGCGAAGTAAGCGAGCAGCGGCACGCCGAAGATGAGGATCGGCGCCAGCCGATCGCGCCTGATGAAGCGACATTCGCGCGCCCAGACCAGCCAGAACCCGGGTTTGGGCCGCTTCATCAGCGTACCCGCCAGTCCGTATAGGCGCTCATGCCGGGCCGCAGTTCCGGCACCTTTTCGACCGGATAGGCGCGGATCGCGAACGTGCGCAGGTCGAAGTCGCCGGTCGCCCGTGTCGCGCGCCAGCCTGCATACTCGCCTTTGGTCGCGATCAGCTTCACTTCGACCGTGATGACGCGATCGCCTAGCGCCGGAATGTGCACGTCAAAGCGATCGCCGAGTTTCAAGCCTCTGATCAGGTCCTCGCGCAGATCGAAATGAACCCAGATGTCATTGAGATCAATCAATGTAATCAGCGGAACGCCGGGCGAGATGTATTCCCCGGGCTCGACGTTGCGCTTGTAGACCTGTGAGGCGACCGGTGCGTAAACCACCATCTGATCGATGATTGATTGGACGCTGTCGATGTCTGCAATGGCCTTCTGAACGTTGGCACTGGCGATCTCGTGCTCCTCCTTGGTGTAACCGTTGACCGCCTGGCTGTAGTTCGATTGCGCTTGCTCAACCGCCTTCTGGGCTTCCTCGAGCCGATCGCGCGCGAGATCGAGCTGCGCCTGCGGCGAGAAGTTTTTTTGCGCCAGGTCGGCCGTGCGATCGAACGTCTTCTGCGCCAGCGCCACCGCCGCCTTTGTGCGCTCGACCTCGGCCTTGCGGGCAGCGATGACCTCGGCCCGCGTGCCGACGTTGATGTTCGCGAGCTGCGCCTCGGCGACGACCTTTGCGGCTACCGCCTGTTTGCGCTTTGCTAATGTTTCCGGATTGTCGATGCGCACTAAAACGGCCCCGGCCGAAACGTCCTGTCCACGCTCGACCGGAATCTCCCCCACGCGGCCATCGACACGCGCCGCGATATCCATCCGGGTCGCATCCACCTCGCCTTGTACGAGCAGCGGCTCAGGGCGGACCAGATACCAAATTGACAATGCGATGATCGCAATGACGATGACGCCAACAATGATCGCCGGCGCGTGCGAACCGGCAGTTTTTTCAGAAGGTGCCGTTTTGGCGAGCGGCCCACCCCGGATATGAGTTTCTGGGCTTGGCGTGTCCATTCGCTACTCTCCGGCGGAGTTGGCTGGTGCCTGCGCACCGTTACTCAACCCCTTGCCGGAATAATGATCGCGCCTTTGCTGGGAGACAGCAACCCACGAGTCTGTCGCGCAAGCGCAAATGATCTCCCACATCATCTGTGCGGTGGCCGTTTCAGTATCGGAGCGATTTCAGCGGTTCACGGCCGAGTTGTGCGCAGTCAGGGTGTTTGGAGAGCATTGCCCAGTATTCTTGCATCACCGCAAAAATGTAGGCCGTGCTTACCCCAAACAACAACATGCCGTCGACTGCCTCCAGGGCTCCCCATCATTTGCCAATGCGGTTGCAGAGTGAGGCCTGAGGCGCCGCGCGTGGTCATGGAGTCGACGGAAAACAACAAGGCATCCAATGAGGAATCTAGAGCGCCGAGCCACAGATACGCGGCCGCCCAGATCGCGCATTCCAATCCGTGCAGCACGGCTAATCCAAGTCCGATGGCACCGATAACGCTAACCAGGATCAGCATCAGGTTCCACGAACTGAGGCTGCGCGATTCCTGCCGAAGCCTGATCTTCATTGCGACGAAAGCCATGATTACCAGAACGATCGCATGGATGGCCACGGTCACGGCGATGAGAGACAGGCCCCATCCCCAGTTTGGCCGATCCAACATGTCCATTGAGAGCGCTCCTTGAATGGATTGAAAGTTGGGGGATAACGTACCCAGCGTACGAAAATTATAAGCGCCGCGACGTCGCCGCGGTTCATGCACGCCCGAATCATACCGCGTTGGATGACGATGTGGCCGAGATAAAGGTCAATAGCGCGTCGTTATCGAGTCTCAAGAGACATGAGGCGGGAAACGCTTAGCCTGCGCGGGAACACGCGTTGGCGGCGCCGGCAACAGGCGTTTCCCAGCGCGGAGTATTGGGCGCGTGGCTATCTCTACTGTATCCTGGTCCAGCGGCGCATGCCCGCTTCGTCCGCTAAGGCCTCCGCGCTTAAGCTTTCGAGAGCGCGCGCGACTTGCTGCCAAGCCTTGACCCCTTTGCCATCGCCCTTGGCCATCAATTTTTTGACCTGAGAGTGCACGACTGAGCCTGCTCTAGCGCCATACCAACTGCGACATGCCTTCGCGTAGATTGTCGCAGCTTCTTCTTCGGTGACAAACATCAACGCCCCATTGAACGACCGGCAATCCTTTGTGACAGTCCAGTGACGATTTGAAAACTGCGCTCCGCGGTTATCGATCATAACGACGTATGATGGCGCACTATGAGCCGGAAAGACTCGCCACTTACTCCGATTGGGCTGTGGTCGTTCACATCCTCATTGGCTTGATTGTTGCCCTTGATTTGCGCTCCCGCGCGGCTCTGCGGAGGCCTTCAAAGCTGTCCCCGTGCCGCTTCGGCCTTGGATTTGGCTCACCTCTTGAAACATCCCCCTCTTTTACCTCGACCTGTGCGGCCTTGAGCCCTTTCAGTCGCGCGGCCGCTCGCAGCTCATCTTCGCGGCATACAAAACTGACCTCGTTGCCGTGAAGATCAAGGCGCGGCACGCCAGCCTTCAGGGCCGACAAATAGGCGCGATTACCGCAGTAGAGGTTCAACGCGGCTTTCAATTCTGGTAGCAACGCTGGGTCGCCCAGCTCGCGCATGAGATCGTGAACGATCCCGATCTTGAGTGGCCGACGATTTTTCAGATCGAAGCACTTCGACCAACGCTGGCACAGGGTCGCCAGCATGGCGCGTGCACTCTGACGCTTGGCTTCGGGGTTCACGCCTTTACTCCTGCGGGCTGATGCCGCCATAGGCGACCTGCGTCACATACAAACACCGCGAGTGATGCGAGTGGTTCACGCCGGCATTCCGCCTGGTTTCCTGATAGGCAAAGTTCGACGGCGCTTGAGTTCGCAACAGACCTACGCCGGCACCGCGCGTGCGCCCCGCACGTGGGCGATGCTCAAGCCGCGATGCGAAGTGACTGCGGACCTCGTATTCAGACATTCTGCGCCTAATGCGTACACGGCCTAGCACTGTTACCCCTCACCTCGCCTGCCTGCGGGTGAACCAGAAGCGCTGCACTAACCTCACTCCGCCCCAAAATTGCTCGCCCAAACCGGCTCGAGCTTGGTGAACGCCTCCGGCGGCAGGGGGCCCATGCGCACGGCGGCGAGCGCTTCGTCGAGTTGTGCAAGGTCAGCAATACCGACCACGTGGCAGGCAAAGTCCGTATTCGCCAAGACAAAACGCAGCGCCGCTTGCGCCGGCGTGCCGTACGCATCGCCGAGCGCGTGGCGGAGCGCGGCGGCACGCTTCTCCTCTGAGTCGAGATCGGCCCCCGGGAACATCACGAATTCGCGGCCGTGTCGCTGCGGGCTAGCGAGCGAACCGCCGGCGAAAACCCGGATGTTCATCATCCCCATGCCTTGGCGCTGGCACGCCGCCGTCAGCCCTGTGAAGTCATCCGCAGTCCAGCCAGCCGGCACGCGATCCCATGCGGCACTCGGATTGATCATGTTGTAGTAGACCTGCGCCGTATCGAAGCGGCCGCTGTCGATGACCTCACGCACCGCGCGCATGTCACTCGCGGCAGTGAGGCCGAAGGCACCGATCAGACCTTGCGCTTTGAGCGCGTCGAGGGCATCGGCAACGCCGCCGCGGCGCAAAATTTGCTCCGGCGTGATCGCGCGCGGCCCGTTCCCATGACGGATATGGTTGTGCAATTGCAGGAGATCGACCCGGTCAAGCCGCAGGCGTTCGAGGCTCTGCTCAAGGCTGCGCGTAATCGCACCCGCAATATCGCCGTGATCCTCCGGAGCAATGATGAACTTGGTCGAGATATGCGGCCGCGGGCTGAGATGCGGCAGGTGGCGCCCGATTGTTTGCTCCGACACGCCGTTGCCGTACGAGGCGGCGGTATCGATCCAGTTGATCCCCGCCGCCACGATACGCTCCAGCGCCGCCTGGCGCACGTCCTCGTCGGTCAGAATCAGGATACCGCCGACGATCCCGCCGCCGAGCACAACCTCGGAGACATCAAGTCCAGTACGGGCAAAATGACGCTTGTTCATGCTCATGGGTGAAAGCGCGAGACTTGTCGCATCCCCCGGTGACACTGTCGCAGGACCCGTATGCTAGCTTCGATCCGACGATAACAACAGGCTTCCGGGAGCACGCCCGCGCATGACCGAAGTTCCCGCCGGCAAGGCCGCATCCTTCGAGGACGGGAGCCAGCGCATCGTGTTTCATGGCGACGTCGAGATCGGCGTGTTTCGCTGGGGCGGCAAGTTCTACGCCTACGAGAATTTGTGCGTGCATCAGGGCGGCCCGGCCTGCGAGGGCGTGCTCATGCATCAGGTCGAGGACGTGCTCGCGTCTGATCGTACCTTCGTGCGGCAGAAATTCTCCGACACCGACGTGCACTTCGTCTGTCCCTGGCACGGCTATGAATACGATCTCACGACCGGCGAATGCGTCGGTGATCGGCGCCTCAAGCTGCGCAGGTACCCGGTGGTCGAGCGCGGTGGCGAGGTGTTCGTTGTGGCCGAGTGAGGAGGTGACGATGGAACTGCCGCTCAGCCATCACCGGCGTATGAGTGTCGACGAGTTCGACACCCGCATCGTGCTCGCCCATGCCGCGAAGCAGGCACGCGAGCGCGGCTATCAGAACTTCCCGATCATCGACGTCGACTCGCACCACTTCGAGACCGAGCATTTTTCCGAGATCGTCAAATATATCGACGATCCCGTCATCCGTCAGTTGCTGGAAGCCTCCTCCATCGCCGGCTATCGCGGTGTCGGTGCGCTGCCGGCCGGGCTCGGTTATCAGGACTATGGTGGCCGCATCATGCGCGAGCCGCTGCGCAAGCTCGAGCGCACGGAGCCACAACCGCATCGCGACGTCACCCTGACGCGACGCTGGATGGACTCCATGGGCGTCGATATCGCAATCCTGTTCCCGACTCCCATGTTGCATCTCGGGCTGCATCCGCAGGTCGAGATCGAGGTCGCGCTGTCTAATGCCTATAATCGCTGGCTGGTCGAGCATGTTTTGGCGGACGAGCCGCGCATCCGCTCCATGCTCTACCTGCCCTTCAACGATCCGGCCGCCACCTATCGAGTGGTGAAGGAATTCACAGGCAAGCCCGGCGTCGTTGGCTTCATGGTGACGTCGAACCGCTACAGGCCAGTGCATCACAACGATTACATGAAGACATATGCACTGCTCGAGGAAGCAAACCTGCCGCTCGCGTTCCACGGCGCCTATAACTGGAACGATCAGTCGCTGCTGATGGTCAACCGCTTCATCTCGGCGCATGCGCTCGGCTTCGTGTGGCACAACCTGGTGCACCTCACCAACTGGGTGATCAACGGCATTCCCGAGCGTTTCCCCAAGCTCAAGGTGCTGTGGATCGAGAGCGGTCTCGCGTGGCTGCCGTTCATCATGCAGCGGCTCGACAACGAATACATGATGCGCACCGCCGACGCGCCCGAGCTCAAGCGCCTGCCAAGCGAATATATCCGCGACATGTATTACACCAATCAGCCGATGGAAAAGACCGGTGACATGGCATTGCTGGAGACCACATTCCGGGTGATCAAGGCGGAGACGCAGTTGCTCTATTCATCGGACTATCCGCACTGGGACTTCGACCTGCCGAGCGTCATCTATGACCTGCCCTTCCTCAACGAGGCGCAGAAGCGCCAGATCCTCGGCGGCAATGCGCTGCGCATATTCGGCATGGAAGCGCCGAAGACGAAGCTTGCCGTGATGGATTGAGGCGCGACGTCGACCCGGTCCGGAAGGCACGTGAGGTGTGGGGTGAGGAAATCCGATTGAGTTGCCCTAACCGCTTAAAGTACTTTTCCACCCGACAACATTATAAGCTCTGACTTGGCGCGAAAAACCCTTCGGCAAGAACTCGCCTGCTGGTTCAACATCTGCCTGGGCCTGCACGTCCGCCCGCACCCTGGGATCAATCAAGATTTGATCATTCTCGGCTCGCGCACATAGGCGAGCGGCAAGATTAACCACATTCCCCACCGCTGAATATTCAAAGCGGCCTTCGAAGCCTATTCGTCCGAGAGTGGCAAACCCATGTGCAATGCCCATTCCGAATCCAAGATCGTGACCGTGCTCGCGCCATTTCGCAGCAAGTTGGGCAAACGCCTGGCGCATTTCTAATGCCATTTGGACCGCCTTGATCGACGGCTCCG
>JAFAXD010000366.1 GCA_019241285.1 Xanthobacteraceae bacterium
TCGAAATGCTCGTCCAGGAACCGGCGCGCCGCCCTGCGGCCGTGGTCGCGCAGCATCTCGAAGAACTCGTAGTCGTTCGAGAGTTTGCTCGACGGCGCAAACGCTTTGCCTTCGCCATCCAGCACGATGCGATGCAGGTTGATGTGGCGATATTGTCCGCGGCCCTTGCCACGCGGCAGCAGGCGCTTCTCGATCAGGCGCGATACGAAAGCAATAGCGCGGAATTCATTGAGCAGCGAGGAGTTGAACGTGATCTCGTTGATCCGTCCCATGATCTCGTTGGCGGAGGTCGGCATCGTGTGCCGCACCAGCGGATTGATCTGCACCACCAGCACATCCTCGGTATCGGTGGTGCGGAAAAACGGGAAGATCACCGGGTTGCCGAGATAGCCGCCGTCCCAATACGGCACGCCATCGATCTCGACCGCGCGGAACAGGAGCGGCAGGCACGCGGACGCGAGCACCGCCTCGGCGGTGATCTCGTCGCGCGAAAAGACCCGCAGCCGACCGGTAAAAACGTTGGTCGCCGAGATGAACAATTGCAGGTCGGGGCAGCTGCGCACCGCTTCGAAATCGACGAAGCGCTCGATCACGTCGCGCAACGGATTGATGTTGAGCGGGTTCGTGTCATACGGCGAATAGAGGTGCGAGAACGCGCCGAGCCAGGCGTGTGCCGGCGTGCCCTCCAGCGGCAGGAACGACAGCATGCGGTCGAGAGCGGCGCGCTGCAGCGGCGGCAGGTTGCCGCTGAGACTGGCGGCGCGCCAGAATTCAGCCAGTCGCTTTTGTGCTTCCTGGGGTCCGCCGCGCGCGAGGCCATCGGCCAGCATGATGGCGTTCATGGCGCCGGCCGAGGCGCCGGAGATGCCCTCGATCGTCACTCGGCCGTCGGCCAGCAGATGGTCGAGCACGCCCCAGGTGAAGGCGCCATGCGCGCCGCCGCCCTGGAGCGCCAGGTTGATCTTCTTCCCGGTCGGCACGCGGGTGGGGAGCAGACGCGACCAGAAGTCGGCTGTCATCGCTGCAGCGCGGCCTGCCTGCCGCGCCTCACTCCGCGGTCCAGCCGCCGTCGATGGTGTAATTCGCGCCGGTGATGCTGGCGGCGGCATCGCTCGCAAGGAACAGGGCGAGTGCGGCGACCTGATCGACGGTGACGAACTCCTTGGTCGGCTGGGCGGCGAGCAGCACGTCGCGCTTGACTTGCTCCTCGGTCAGGTTGCGCGCCTTCATGGTGTCGGGGATCTGCTTCTCCACCAGCGGCGTCCAGACATAACCGGGGCTGATGCAGTTACAGGTCACCCCGAACGTCGCCACCTCGAGCGCGACCGTCTTGGTGAGACCGGCGATGCCGTGCTTTGCGGAGACATAGGCAACTTTAAACGGTGAGGCGACCAGCGAGTGGGCCGACGCGGTGTTGATGATGCGGCCCCATTTGCGCGCCTTCATGCCCGGCACCGCCGCACGGCAGGCATGGAATGCCGACGACAGGTTGATGGCGATGATCTGGTCCCATTTCTCGATCGGGAAGTTCTCGATCGGATCAACATGTTGAATACCGGCATTGTTGACCAGCACGTCCACCGAGCCAAATGTCTTCTCCGCGTCGTGGATCATGTCGGCGATTTCCGCCGGCTTGGTCATGTCGGCCGCGGAGTAGTTGGCTTTGACGCCGAATTCCTTCTCGATCCCGCCGCGTTCTTTTTCGATCGCGGCTTTGTCGCCAAAACCGTTGATCACCACGTTGGCGCCATGTTGCGCGAGCGCGCGCGCAATCCCCAGCCCAATGCCGGAGGTCGAACCTGTAACGACTGCCGTTTTCCCTTTGAGCATGACGTGCGTCCTGATTTGGCCCAAATTTCTGAAGTCGTGGGCGGGGGGCACCTTTACGGGGCGGACCATGCCCGCCGGTTTGCTGCGGTGCAACGGGTTTTTTGCCGCCGAACGATGACGTACTTGTGACTGTATGAATGGCAGATCTCGCACCCAGGGCGATCGGCTTCCAAAACCCGCGCTCGTCGCTAAACTGAGTCCATGTCAGCCGTTTTCCTCGCGCCCGACCACAACCATGCGCGCTGCGAGTCGGATACGCTCGCGCACGCCGAGCAGGTTTGTGCAGCGCGTGGCGAGCGCCTGACGCCGATGCGCCGCAAGGTGCTGGAAGTGCTGGCCGCAAGTCACAAGCCGCTCGGTGCTTATGAGATCATGGAAGAGGCCGGACGGCCACGCCCGGCGCCGATCACCGTCTACCGCGCGCTCGATTTTCTGATGACGCAGGGTCTCGTGCACCGGATCGCGAGCCGCAACGCATTCCTGGCCTGCGTCAACAATCATGCAAGCGAGGCGCTGGTGGCGTTTCTGATCTGCGAGAATTGTGGTGCGGTCGGCGAAGCGGCGGGTGCGGCCATCGGTCAGGCGCTGGGCGCCGCGGCGCGTCAGGCTGGTTTTACGCCAAAAATGTCGGTCGTGGAGATCA
>JAFAXD010000376.1 GCA_019241285.1 Xanthobacteraceae bacterium
ACACCGGCAAGGCCCGCCCACTGGGATTACGATGCGGTTTGTCGGCCGTATCTGATGCGGGCCGGCGGCGTGATCAGCGCGAAAGAAGCGGAACGGCGGGTCTTGATCCTGGAAAATCCAGGATTGCGTGGGCAGACCGCGATCACCCATTCGCTGTTTGCGGGGCTTCAGCTGATCATGCCGGGTGAGGTCGCACCCGCGCATCGGCACGTGGCCTCGGCAATCCGCTTCGTGCTCGATGGCGACGGCGCCTATACGGCGGTGGAAGGCGAGAAGGCGAATATGTCGCCCGGCGACTTCATCCTGACCCCCAACTGGGCGCCGCATGATCACGGCAACCTGTCGGGCAAGCCCATGCTGTGGCTCGATGTGCTTGACATGCCGACGGTCAATCATTTCGAGACGTCGTTCTCGGAGCACTTCGATGATGCGATGCAGAACACCTCACGCGGCGATGGGGATTCACTCGACCGTTATGGCTCTGGCGTGCTCCCGGACGGCGCACCGGTGCACCTCAAGCGCAGCCCCGTGATCAATTATACTTACGCGCGCACCCGCCCGATCCTGGAGCGCATGAAGCAATCCGGCGACATCGATAAGCACCACGGCGCCCGTGTGCGCTATGCCAACCCGATCAACGGCAGCTGGGCGCTGCCCACCATGGGGGCGCACCTCGCGCTCCTCCCGGCCGGCTTCAAGGGCGCACCCTACCGCTCGACAGACGGCACGATCTTTGTGTGCGCGGAAGGCCGCGGCTCAACCAAGGTCGGCGACCAGACGTTCGAGTGGGAGCCGAATGATGTGTTTGTGGTCCCGCCCTGGACCCGTTTCACCCACAACGCCGATAAGGAATCGGTGCTGTTCTCGATCTCCGACCGGCCGATGCAGGAAGCGCTCGGCATCTGGCGCGAAGAGAACTGAAGTAAACGCCACGCGCATCGATTGTGGCCGTCCTGCGTGACCCTCGTCTGGCCCTCCGGGCCGGGTGCGCAGGACGAGGGTTGCAGCATCAATAAATCGTTGGGAGGATCATCATGCGACACGTCGGCGTAGGCCTTGCGCTGTCCTGTGCGGCATCGGCTTTCGCGATCTGCGCTAATCCGGCTCTGGCCCAGCAACAACAAAAGGTCGGTGCGCCACCTGAAGCGCTCAACATGCGCCTCGTCGGGAGCAACGATCTGCAGGGACGCAGCGCCTATCAACCGACAATCGCCCACCAGGGCGATCGTTATATCGCCTATATCGGCCACCACGGCGGAACGCCCGAAGTGCCCAAACCAATGAACCCGCTGAGCGGACAGGCCGAGTTCAACGGCACATCGATCGTCGACGTGACCGATCCCGCCCAGCCGAAATATCTCAAGCACATTCCCGGTCTTGAGGGGAATTATGAGGAGGGAGGCGGGCAGATGACGCGCGTCTGTCCGGGCCGATTGCTGCCCAAAGGCGATCCCGCCAAGTATTACTTGTTGCGTGTGTTCGGTGGGCAGGGTCACGAGATCTGGGACGTCACCGATCCATCGAACCCGAGCTTGCTCGTGCGCCTGATGGGCCTCAATGATACGCATAAGAGCTGGTGGGAATGCGACACCGGCATTGCCTACCTGGTCTCCGGGGTCCCCGGGTGGCGGGTACGGCGCATGACTGAAGTCTATGATCTCAGCGATCCGACCCAGCCGGTGAAGATCCGCGACTTTGGCCTGCCCGGCCAGGAGCCCGGCGCGACTGGGACCGTCCCGACCGAGCTGCACGGCATGATCTCACTGGGTCCGCAGTCGAACCGGATCTACTTCGGTTATGGCACCAACAAGGGCGGCATCCTGCAGATTGTCGATCGCGACAAGCTGCTGCATGGTCCCAAGGAGCCGACGCCGGAGAACCTGCGCTATCCGGAAGTGGGACGGCTCGAGATGACGCCGATGAATGGCGCGCATACCGTGTTCCCGATGCTGAAAATGCCGGTTCCTGAATTCGCCGACGATAAGGCCGGATCGACACGTGACTTCGTGATGATTGTTGATGAGAGTCTGGTCAACGAATGTCAGGAAGCCGA
>JAFAXD010000311.1 GCA_019241285.1 Xanthobacteraceae bacterium
GACGCGGTTGAGGACATCGCCTTGGGCACCGCAAACGGTCCGACGCGCTTAGGACCCTTGTTGCGCGTTATGTCGGCAGCCTCGACGATCGTTCGGGTCGAGGGACCGCCGGAGCCCATGATGATGCCCGTGCGGTCGTGCGAGATCTCGCTCGCCTCCAGCCCGGCGTCGCGAATCGCCTGCTCCATGGCGATATGATTCCACGCCGCGCCCCCGCCCAGGAAGCGCATTGCGCGCCTGTCGATGATCGCTTCCGCATCGAGGGTCGGCGCGCCATGCACCTGGCAACGGAATCCGCGCTCGGCATAATCGCCCGCGCGCGAGATTCCAGACTTGGCCTCGCGCAGACTTGCCAACACCTCTTGCGTGTTGTTGCCGATGGACGAAACAATGCCCATCCCGGTAACGACAACCCGCCTCATGGACGCCTCTCGTATAACTCCGCGCCCTGAGTGGCGCTGTGTGCAGGATATAGGGACGCTGCTACGCGTTTGCCTGCAGCTCTGCACCCTCGCGGAACAATCCGACCTTGAGATCGAAGGCGCGGTAGATCACTGAGCCGTCGGCTGAAAGCCAACCGTCGGCAACACCAAGCACAAGCTTGGATCGCATGACGCGCTTGATATCGATCCCGTATACGACGTTCTTCACCGTCGGAAGAACTTGCCCGGAGAACTTGAGCTGACCGAGCCCGAGTGCGCGACCTTTGCCGTGGCCGCCGAGCCAGCCCAGGAAAAAGCCGACCAGCTGCCACAGCGCGTCGAGACCAAGGCAGCCCGGCATCACCGGATCGCCCTTGAAATGGCAAGGAAAGAACCAGAGGTCGGGTTTCACGACGAGTTCGGCCCGGACCATGCCCTTGCCGTGCTCACCGCCGGCCTCCGCAATCTCCGCGATGCGATCGAACATGAGCATCGGCGGCAGCGGCAATTGCGGCCCCTCGACGAACAGCTCGCCGCGTCCGCAGGACAAAAGGTCCTCGTATTCAAAACTTGAACGCCGGTACTCCATTCCGGTCCCACCTTAAACATCTCTAGGGCCGTTATGCGGCGCCGGGAATGTCCCTATCACACCGGACCTCATGGGAACAACGGCGCGTGGGCAAGCTCGCACTGCACAACGTTGGGCGTTGGAGAGTCTCACGCCGCAGCCAACCAAGAATACCTCTAATGCATGGCAGTCCTTGTTGCGAAATAGTTGCAAAAACCCAGGACCAGCGATATAGGGTCAAAATGTGAAATCTCGGCGTGAGTTATCAAAGACTTAGCGCCCTCAAGGAAACGGCGTGAAACCGATGCAACCGCGTGCTCCCCTGACGTCGAACACCGTAAGTGCTGCCTTTATCAAGGCAGACGGGGCGCGCACCGAAAATAACGGCTGCCCCTGGCACGATGTGCGCGCCATGCTGCGTAAGGTTGGTCTCCGGCCGACCCGCCAGCGCATGGAGCTTGGCTGGCTCTTGTTCTCCAAGGGTGACCGTCACCTCACAGCCGAGATGTTGTTTGAGGAAGCAAGCAACGCCCGTGTGCCGGTTTCGCTCGCGACCGTCTACAACACCCTGAACCAATTCACCGACGTCGGGCTGTTGCGCCAAGTCGCGGTTGATGGTTCCAAGACGTATTTCGACACCAACACGTCGGATCACCACCATTTCTTTGTCGAAGGCCAAAACGCGCTGGTCGACATTCCCTCGGCGAGCGTAAGCATCGGCGATTTACCGCAAGTGCTGGATGGCTACGAGGTCGCGCGCGTCGACGTCGTGGTGCGGCTCAAGCGGAAGGGCGCCTGACCAATAAGCCTTCGCCGGGACAAACCCGGCGATGACGACGGAGCGTGGGCTATTCCACCTTCTCGTTCGGATAGACGCCCCAGAGGCGGTCCTGCTCGACCCAGCCATCGAAGCCGTCGCCGATGATTCGGCACCAAGTCCCGGTGCAGTGCTTGAGCTTGCCCAGCACCCCGCGCTGGAGTTTCGCCGTTACCGCGCTCTTGGCATCGGCCGACGCATAGATTGGGATATAGTCCTCGTGGGTCTTGGGGTTGGCCTGCACCAGCCCAGTGCGGCGGCCGGATAGCAGTGAGTGATAGACCCAGCCTTCCGCGCCTTCCCAGTCGCGCACGCGGCGCCAGTTTTCGTACTCGGCCGTGATCTCGACCGGCAAACCGGCGCGCGTATAGATCCAGGTGACGTCGTGGTCCCGGGTGGGGCCCGAGTGGACGTTCACCTTGTCCGATTTCAGGCTGACGAAGCGCGGCACAGCAAGCCCGCTGCCTTGGCTGCCCTCACGGGCTTGAGCTGTCGCTGCCGCGAGCGCGGTCGCCAGCACTACCCCGGCTATCCAGTTCTGCGGACCCGTCCCTGTCATTGCCACAACGCCTCGATGCACCATCCCACGGGGCGTTCCCGCCGCCGGTGCTTTGTCCCGGGACGGCGTTCTGCTAAGACGGACAGACCCCCACCCGTGCCAGTCTCGACGCTGCTAATCTCGAATGACGACAGTTAAGGACGGCTGAATGATCTTACCGGCACGGCTGGAAAGTTTGCGGGGGCGAGCAAGATGATTGGCCGCAAGAAACCTCTGGTGATCGTGACGCGCAAGCTGCCCGACACGATCGAAACGCGCATGCGCGAGCTGTTCGACGCGCGGCTGAATATCGAAGACAAGCCGTTCACCCAGGCTCAGCTGGTCGAGGCCGTGAAAACCGCCGACGTGCTGGTGCCGACCGTGACCGACCGCATCGACAAGGCGGTACTCGGGCAGACGGGTGAGCAGCTGCGGCTGATCGCCAACTTCGGCAATGGCGTCGACAATATCGACGTGGCGACCGCGCTCCAGCGCGGCATCACCGTCACCAATACGCCCGGCGTCCTCACCGAGGACACCGCCGACATGACCATGGCGCTGATCCTGGCGGTGCCGCGGCGGCTGGCGGAGGGCGCCGGCGTGCTGACCAGCGACAAGGACTGGACCGGGTGGTCGCCGACCTGGATGCTCGGTCACCGCATCGGCGGCAAGCGGCTTGGCATCATCGGCATGGGCCGTATCGGTCAGGCGGTCGCGCAGCGGGCGCGCGCCTTCGGCCTGCAGATCCACTATCACAATCGCCGCCGCCTGCCGCCCAAGGTCGAGGAGACGTTGCAGGCGACCTGGTGGGAAAGCCTCGATCAGATGCTGGCGCGGATGGACATCGTCTCCATCAACTGCCCACACACGCCGGCCACCTATCACCTCCTCTCGGCACGGCGCCTCAAGCTGCTGCGGCCGTCCGCCTATGTGGTCAACACGGCGCGCGGCGAGGTGATCGACGAGAATGCGCTCGCCCGCATGATCGAGGCAGGCGAGCTTGCTGGCGCCGGGCTCGATGTGTTCGAGCATGAGCCGGCGGTGAATCCGAAGCTCGTCAAGCTCGCCCGAGCCGGCAAGGTGGTGCTGTTGCCGCACACGGGCTCGGCCACGATCGAAGGCCGGGTCGATATGGGCAACAAGGTGATTATCAACATCCAGACGTTCATGGATGGACACAAGCCACCCGACCGCGTGCTACCCTCCATGCTCTAACGACGCACCTTCGGTGCGCAATTGATGTGGGGAACGGCCATGCGGGAAGCACTCATTGGGAGCGTCCTGGGCGCGCTGTTGGCGACCCAGGGCTTCGCGGCGGACAAGCTCACGCCCGACACCATCAAGACAACGTTTTTCGACGGGCAAGAATTCACCGCTGCCACGCCGACGGGCCTCAAGTTCAAGATGGTGTTCACCCCGGACGGCAAGGTGACGCGGACACCGGCCGGAAGCTACGGCGCCAAGGGCGAGGGCACCTGGAAAGTCTCCAAAGATGGGTTCTGCACCACCTGGAAGGCGGAGAAGCAGCATTGCTACACACTTGTTCCGGCCGGCGACAACAAATGGTCCGTCATGCAGGGCCCAAGCATGAAGGCGAGTTGGAGCAAATAACAAACGACACGCGTGCGGCAGCGTTTCCCCTCCCCCCGCGAGCAAAGCGAGTGGCGGGGAGGGGTTAGGGGTGGGGGGGCCTAGGTTTCAACTTGCGCCACGCCACCATCAAACAAACAAAGAACCCCCCACCCCATCCCTCCCCGCCGTTCGCTGCGCTCACGGGGGGGGGAGACCTCATCGCAGCGCTCGCGATGTGCAGCTATGCCTTCTGTCGCAACTCTTTGATCGTTGGCTTCTCGCCAGTAAGCGGATTGCTCGGATCCCACGCGTAGGTCAGCGTCTCGAACCGCATCGAGCGGGCATCGATCATCAATAAACGTCCGACCAGTCCCTCGCCGAATCCGACGATCTCGCGGATCACTTCGAGCGCCATCAGTGAGCCGAGCACGCCGGTGAGCGCGCCGAGAATTCCCGCTTCAGCGCAGAGCGGCACCGTCCCGGGCGGGGGCGGCTCGGGAAACAAACACCGATAGCTCGGATTGGGCCGGCCATCGGCCGCGTGTTCGTGCGCCCGGATGGTGGTGAGCGTGCCATCAAAGATGCCGACCGCCGCCGTCACCAGCGGCTTCTTGGCGAAGTAGCATGCATCTGCCACCAGATAGCGAGTTTCGAAATTGTCCGAGCCATCAGCAACAAGATCATACTTCGCAATCAGATCGAGCGCGTTATCAGGTCCAAGCCGCGCTGCATGCGGCTCGACCGTAACATGTGGGTTCAGTCGCTCGACGGCTGCAGCTGCACTCTCCACTTTCAGCCGATCAATGTCGACTGTGGCGTGGATCACCTGTCGTTGCAGGTTCGAGAGCGACACCACATCATCGTCTATTACACCCAGCGTGCCGACACCTGCGGCTGCCAGATAGAGCAAGGCTGGCGCGCCGAGGCCACCCGCGCCGATCACCAGCACGCGCGCTTGTTTGAGCGCACCCTGTCCAGGCCCGCCGATCTCGCGCATGACGATGTGGCGGGCGTAGCGCTCAAGCTCGGCGTCGCTCAGACTCACGCGCGCCTCACCTGTTCTCAAATTTCGCCGGGCGCTTCTCCACGAAAGCGTGCATGCCTTCCTTCTGATCGTGCGTCGCAAACAACGCGTGGAAGGTTCGGCGCTCGAAGCGGATACCTTCAGCGAGCGTCGTCTCAAAGGCGCGGTTGACCGCTTCCTTGGCGACCATCAGGGCCGGCAGCGACATCGCCGCGATGGTCTCGGCAACTTTCACAGCTTCGTCCATCAAGCTCGCCGCGGGTACGACCCGAGCCACAAGCCCGGCGCGCTCAGCCTCCGTCGCATCCATCATGCGCCCCGTCAGGCAGAGGTCCATCGCCTTGGCCTTGCCGACCGCGTGCGTGAGGCGCTGCGTGCCGCCGATGCCTGGAATGATGCCGAGTTTGATTTCGGGCTGGCCGAACTTCGCCGTATCGGCCGCGATGATCAGATCGCACTGCATCGCGAGCTCGCAGCCGCCGCCGAGCGCATAGCCCGCGACTGCGGCGATCACCGGCTTGCGTGCCTGCGCGACTTGGTGCCAAGGCCCGCAGAAGTCATCCATGTAGGCTTCGAGAAAGCTCTTGTCCGCCATCTCCTTGATGTCGGCACCGGCCGCAAAGGCCTTCTCGGATCCGGTGATGAGCATGCAGGAAATCGCCGGATCGGCCTCGTAGGCCGCGACCGCCGCGCCGAGTTCACGCATTAGCGCGGCATTGAGGGCATTGAGCGCCTGCGGCCGGTTGAGCCTGATGATCCCAACCTTGCCCTTCACCTCAGCGATGACAGTCTCATAGCTCATGGGCTGCTCCGGCGTTGTGTTGATATTCGCGTATCGCAGTCCATGTAGTCGCGCAACGACCACCTCCAATGGCCGGAATACCGTGCCATTCGATGCATCCTGTTCTACGCTGATGAAAATACCGGGAGGATATTATGAAGCGCGGAATGGCGGGTTCTGGCATATGGTCTGCCCTCTTGGGCATTGCCGCTGTGGTCGCGTTTTGCCTGACAACCGCCCGCGCCGCTGATCCGCCGCTCGAGCTCGCGCGCGACGGCTTCATGTACGTCGGCGGCAAGACCATGCAGGTCGACGGCCGCGAATATTTCTACGGCCAGATGTACGTCGAGATCAAAATCCCCGCGCACCAGACGCATCCCTATCCGATCATCATGGTGCACGGCGGCTCGATGTCCGGCACCAACTACACCGGCACGCCTGATGGGCGCGAAGGGTGGGCGCAATATTTCGTCCGCCGCGGGTATGCGGTCTACGTGGTCGATCAGCCCGGGCGCGGCCGTTCGGGATTCCTCACCGCCGCGAGTGGGCCGATGCGCAACTCGGAGCGTTCCAATTCCGCCTCGCGCTTTGTCTCGCAGGAAAAGTTCAAGCTCTGGCCCCAGGCGACGTTGCACACCCAGTGGCCTGGAACCGGCGCTGCGGATGATCCCGCAACTTTGCAGCTCGCCATGAGCCAGCTGCCGGCGATCGAAGACTTCAACCAGCAACAACCGCTCAATCGAGATGCGTTGATCGCCCTCATGGAGAAGATCGGCCCCTCGATCCTGCTCACTCACTCGCAAGCCGGAGCGTTCACCTGGCCGGTTGCTGACGCGCGACCCGATCTGGTCAAGGCAATCGTCGCCGTCGAGCCGAACGGGCCGCCATTCTATCAGGTTGAGTTCATCGGCGCGCCCGACTGGTTCAAGCAGGGCCCGCTCGCACTGCCTTATGGAATTTCGATCCTGCCGCTGACCTACGTGCCCGCGGTAACTGCGGCTTCAGATCTACAGATCGTGCAACAGGACAAGGCCGACGGCCCCGATCTGGTGCGTTGCTGGGTGCAGCAGGATCCGCCGCGGCAGTTGCCGAACCTGAAGATGCCGATCCTTGTCCTGAGCAGCGAAGCGTCCTACCACGCGCCCTATGATCACTGCACCGTCAAATATCTGGAGCAGGCGGGCGTGAAGCCGACGTTCATCCGGTTGGCCGATCGCGGCATCCACGGCAACAGCCACATGGTGATGGTCGAGAAGAACAACAAGGACAGCGCCGCCGTGATCGAGCAATGGCTCGATCACGCCTTGCCGGCACGAGAGTGATCACGCAGCCGCCTGCTTGCCCCAGAGTTCCTGCGTGGCGAGCCGCGCACCCTCGGCCATGCATTTGAGCTTGGCCCACATGATCGAGGGATGCACGCGGCGCGCAAACGGACTCTGCGCAAAGCCGCAGTCGGTTGACGCCATCACATTTTCGCGGCCAACCAGGTTGGCGAAGCGCACCAGCCGCTCCGCAATCAGCTCTGGATGCTCGACCACGTTGGTCGCGTGACTGATCACGCCAGGCAGGATCTTCTTGCCAGCCGGGAGCTTCGCCGTCTTCCACACCTTCCATTCGTGCTCGTGGCGCACGTTGGCGGCTTCGAAACTGTAAGCTCCGACGTTCACCTGCAGCATGATGTCGATGATGTCCTTGAGCGGCACGTCAAACATATGCGGCCCGCTCCAGCTGCCCCAGCAGATGTGGTAGCGCGATTTCTCCAGCGGAATGCCCTCCAGCGCACGGTTGAGCGCATCAATGCGCAGCTGCGCCCATTGCCGATATTGCGCGAGCGTCATCGGCGGGCAGAGCTTTTCCTGCATGTAGGGGAAGAACGCATCATCGATCTGCACGTAGAGGCCAGCATCGACGATGGCCTTGTATTCGACCCGTAGCGCGTCGGCGAGCGCGAACAACAACTTCTTCTCATCGCCGTAGTGCTCGTCCTTCACGTTGGGAAGCGCGCTCGCGGGCGCCACGACCGGCAGGAACGCACCCTCGACCTTCACCTTGGCGACGGCGGCCTTGAGGTTGTCGATGTCGCGCTGCAATTCCTTCTGACCCACATACGTGATCGGTCCATTGCAGACGAAGCGGCTGCCGAGCCGCGACGCGAGCCCGGTCGCCTTGTCGGCCTCGGCGTAGTACTCCGGGAACGCTTCGCGATCGCGTCCGCCGCCAACGGATGCCATTGGGTCCTTCAACTCCTCCGGCGTCATCGGCCGCGTGTGCATGCCCGAGAGTCGTCCGTGCACGTAGAACGCCCAGTTGCGGCCCTTGCCGAATTCGCCGTCGCTGACGATGTCGACATTCGCCTCGGCCTGCTGGCGCACGACCTCCGCCACCGCTTCGGTGAGTGTTTTTTCGTAAAGGCCCGGCTCGACCGGCTCCTTGTTTTCTAGCCTGTGCAGGATCTCGACGAATTTCGGCGGCCGGATCAGGCTGCCCACGTGCGTGGTCATGATGCGATTGGCCATCGGTGCGTCCTCCCTTAATGTTGAGCGGAGCTTTCCGAACGGAGCGCGTCCGGTCAAGTCGGTTTCGGGCCGGACGTGCCGGTTGCCCGCGGTCGGAGCGCATCTGCCATGAGCATTTGAACGGATTGGAGTTGGTCAAAAAACTAGTAGAGTTTCCGCAAAATTATACGACTAGGGAGGCGACCCATGAAGCGATCCGCATTTGCGGGGGCGATGATCCTTGCTCTTTCTGGCGTTTCTTCACTTGCACAGACGTCGCAGGACCTGAAGGCCGCCGGTGGTACGACCGGCGACGTGCTGGTCTATGGGATGGGCTATTCGGGCCAGCGGTTCAGTCCGCTCACCCAGATCAACAAGGAGAATGTGAGCAGGCTTGTGCCGGTTTGGGCCTATTCGTTGGCCGATCTGCAGGGCGGCGAAGGCTTTCCTCTGGTGAAGGACGGCGTGATCTACGTGACCACGCATAACGCCACGGTCGCGGTGGACGCTCTGTCGGGGAAACAGATCTGGCGCGTCATCCACGAATATCCGCCCGAGACGTTGCGCGTCGTGTGCTGCGGCATCGTCAATCGCGGCGCGGCGATTTACGAGGGCATGATCATTCGCGCGCTCATGGATGATCGGCTTGTTGCGCTGGATTCTGCGACCGGCAAAGAAATTTGGACCGCCAAATCGCCGGACCCCGTGACCCATGCCAATGGCTACGCCATGACCGGCGCGCCGTTGATCGTGGATGGCGTGGTGATCATAGGCGTCGCCGGCGCCGAGTACAGTCATCGCGGCTTGGTGGAAGGCTACGACGCAAAAACCGGAAAACACCTGTGGCGGCTTTACACGATCCCGGCCGAAGGCGAGCCCGGCTCCGAGACATGGGAGGGCGATTCGCACCAGACCGGTGGTGGAAGCAGCTGGGTCACCGGCACCTATGATGCTGAGCTCGACCTCGTCTATTGGGGGATCGGCAATCCGGCTCCCTGGAACCCGCGTGCCCGCAAAGGCGACAATCTCTTCACTAACTCGATTTTCGCCATTCGGCCGAAGACAGGGGAGCGGGTCTGGTACTACCAGGCAACGCCGCAAGACCCGTTCGATTACGATGCGGTGCAGACGCCGGTCATTGCCACGATCAATGTGGATGGCAATCCGCGCAAGATCGTCATGCAAGCCAACCGCAGCGGTTTTCTCTACGTGTTGGATGCCAAGGACGGCCGACTGATCGCCGCCAATGCGTACGGCAAGGTGAATTGGGCGGACGGCGTGGACCGTGAGACCGGTCGCCCCCTGACGACCGATGTGTTCAAAGGCGCGCTCGAAGGCAGGACCGTCACCGTGTGGCCATCGGTATCGGGCGTGACCAACTGGCAGCACATGTCGTTCAGCCCGCAGACCGGCATGCTCTACATCAACACCATTCATGTCGGGATGACCTATCAGGCCCCAGAACCGCCCAAGCTGGCACCCGGAAAGCCGTCGGGGGCCGGAACTGTCAAGCGGACGACCGTCACTGAAGATCCCAATGTTCGCGGCTTCCTCAAAGCGGTCGATCCATTGACCGGAAAATCCAAATGGGAGACGCCCTACAGGAGCCCGAACTTTTCCTCGACCATGGTGACCGCGAGCAACCTCGTGTTCACCGGTGTCATGACCGGCGAATTTCAGGCGCTCGATGCTGACACCGGCAAGATCCTGTGGAGTTTCCAGACTCCGTCGGGGATCGTGGGCCAGCCGATCACCTGGGAGAGAAACGGCAAGCAGTATGTGACGGTGATGAGCGGCATCGGCGGGGTTTACGCGCAGCGCGCCGGCGACCCTAATCTGGAGAACTTGCCGACAGGCGTGTCCTTGTGGACCTTTGCGTTGTTCGACAAGTGAGTTACGGAGCCCGTACCCGGGCGCCGTGCGGCATGCAATGCCGCACTGCAGACCCGGGATCGTTACAAACACTGGAGTTTATGCTCGCGTTGGGGGGCGCCGTTGCATCATCTGATAACATTTGCCTGCGGGGCCGGCATTTGCTTGGCCTCGGCCTCAGCTTTGTTGGCGCAAGACAATTCGTCGCCAGAAGCACAGGCCAAGATCGAAGCTGGCGAGAGTGTCTACAACAATAATTGCGAGAACTGTCATGGAGATCAGCTGGTCAACACCGGCCAGACGTTTGACCTGCGCCGTCTGACGGCTGGTGATCGCGCGCGTTTCGACAACTCGGTACGAAATGGCAAGAACCAGATGCCGCCTTGGAAAGACGTGCTGAGCAACGAGGAGATCGACCAGGTCTGGAGCTATATCCGCAGCAAGGCTTACCAGAAGTAGATCGCCGACGGTTTTGCCTGCCGGCTCGCCGGCGCGATCAGGTCTCGACGTTTGCACCTTTCTCCAATCCTGTGCTTTAGGATGGATCCGCAAGTGCAATGAACGGACCTGCCATGCCCTCCCAATCCTACGACTACATCATCGTTGGCGCCGGTTCGGCCGGCTGCGTGTTGGCAAACCGGCTGAGTGAAGATGCCTCGGTGCGCGTATTGCTGCTGGAAGCGGGCGGCTGGGATAGCGATCCGCTGATCCACATCCCCATCGGCATCGGCATGATGTGGAAGCATCGCATGCATGATTGGGGTTATGACAGCGAGCCCGAGCCGAACCTCGGTGGGCGCCGGGTCGAGGCCATGCGCGGCAAGGTGCTGGGCGGTTCGTCCTCGATCAACGTTACCGGCTATACGCGCGGCGACAAGAATGATTACGATCGCTGGGCGCAAAAAGGCGCGCTCGGCTGGTCCTATGCGGATGCGTTGCCCTACTTCAAGCGCACCGAGACCTGGATCGACGGCGGCAGCGATATCCGCGGCGGCGATGGGCCGATGGGGGTCGAATGGGCGCGCGTCGCCGACCCGATCTACGACGCCTGGCTCGCGGCCGGAAAAGCCGCCGGCTATCCGACGATCCATGACAACAGCGCCGGCGACACCGAAGGCTTCGCGCGCAGCCAGTACACAGTTCGCAACGGCCGGCGCTCATCTGCGGCCACCGCCTATCTCAAGCCGGTGCTGCAGCGTCACAACCTGACGCTGATCACAAAGGTGCACGCCAGCAAA
>JAFAXD010000447.1 GCA_019241285.1 Xanthobacteraceae bacterium
CCGATGCCTTGCGCGCGCGCCGCGAGCCATAGCGTGCAGATGGCGGCGACAACGGAATATTCGGCCATTTCCGGCATGGTGCGGCGGCCGAGGCCATGGCCGACGTCGGTCGTGGGGTCGGCGAAGACGGCGAGCTGACACGGTGCCTCGCGCAGGCCCGCGAGCTTGAGTTTGACATATTGGGCGGCTCGCGCGTCCGAATAGGACTGCAGGGCATCGCGATTACAGACGGTGAAATCGTCAAGCACCGCACCGCGCCGCGCGGCGTCGTCAACAACCACGAAGCGCCAAGGCTGGCTCAACCCGACGGACGGCGCAAGACACGCCAAGCCGATGAGCCGCTCCAAGGTGCCCGCCGGAAGCGCATCGGTTCGGAAATGCCGAACGTCACGCCGCCAGATCAGCAGATCGCGCAACTGATTGCGGAATAGCTCATCAAAATGCATAAAAATTTAAATCCAGGCGTTAGCGCTAACAGGTCGCGGAAGACTTGTATGGCTGCTACCTCGGGCTCAGCTTCGGCCACCATTTCTGTAATTCCAAGACGTGCTCGAGGAGCCGGCGGGTCAGCACGGATTTTTTGTCGCTGCTGAGATCGCTGCGCGCGACGACCTGGCACACCATGGCAGAGAGCTTGTCATAGTAGCCCGGCCAATCATCGGTTTCGTGACTGATCACACATTCGGTGATCCGCGCGAATAGTGTGCGCGTCAATTGTTCCAACGACTCATCGTTTGAAGGTTCTCCCCCGGCGGCAAGCTTTGCTTCAACCCCCAGTCCTGTCCCCGATAGCAGCTCGATGCCCTGCAGATTATTGGCCAAGCGCGCCCCCCCTGTGCCCCGCGCTACCAGATCAATATATCTTCTCCAAAATAGGGCCTGGATCAAAAATACTTTGAGTGTTGCAACAATCACACGGTCCAAACTGGGATGGCGGCGCCCCCTGGCCTCATTGCAGTTTGTGCGCGGTAGCGCCGCCTCACGTGGAACCTTTGTTCGGTAAACGCATTGTTACGTCGGGCGAACGGTGGTGGGGGATTTCATGCAAAATCGGTATCGCGATCTTCGGACTGTTTGGTCCGTCGCGGGGCAATTCACGCTCATAACCGTGCTCGTCATGACCGTGGCCATGATTGCCAAATACGGCCTCTGAGCTGCCACACGGCCGAAATCCAACGCCGCCCGAGCACCAGCTGCGCGGGCCAAGCGACAGGAGCGACGAATGACCAACGACGCAATCGCGGCGTCACTTGATAGCGGAGCGTTTTCACTCGCGCGCCAAACCGACCACATCCTGGTCGAGCTTCGTAACCTGCTGCAGCGCGCCGCCAGCGCGCTCGAGGCTCCCGATCATCTCAACGGGCAGGAGCGCTTCCAGCTGATCGAAGAGCTGTTCGCTGCGACCCTCGAAGAAGAGGCTTAGGCGCGAGGTATATCTGCAGCCGCTAGAGCTTTGGCGAACATCCTGCTCGCCTGCTGGCTGAGCCAGCCGAAGCCGCGAAGCAGTGCGGGATGGTGCCCCTGGCCGGACTCGAACCAGCACGATGTTTCCACCACCTGATTTTGAGTCAGGCGCGTCTACCAATTCCGCCACAGGGGCCGCGCGCGGACTATAGCGGCGGGCCGGCGCGGGTCAACGCCGCGCCGGGCCCGGCGCTCACGCCCTTGTGGTGTCCGGCCGCCTTCCAAGCCCGCCGCGTTTGCTTTAAGCCTCTCGCCGCTATCATCTCATGCCGGGAGGCTGCCATTTCCTCAGCCGTGACAACCCATTCGTCCGTGCCGGCGACCCGTTCGCCGCTGTTCCTCGCCGCGTTCGCGATCGCCCTGGTGGGCATTGCCACACTGCTCGGCGCCTATTTCTTCCAATACGTGGTCGGGCTTGCGCCGTGTCCGCTCTGCCTGGAGCAGCGCATCCCGTATTACTTCGCCATTCCGCTGGCGATTCTGGTCGCGGTCGGCGCCGCCCGTGGCGCCTCGCCGAAGCTGATCCGCGGCGGGCTCGCCACACTTGCCGCCATCATGATCCTCAGCATTGCGCTCGGCGCCTATCACGCCGGCGTGGAATGGAAATTCTGGGCCGGACCCACCGACTGCACCGGCCCGATCAATGACTTCGGCTCCGCCGGCAACCTGCTCAAGCAGATGCAGAC
>JAFAXD010000599.1 GCA_019241285.1 Xanthobacteraceae bacterium
TGGAGCGCGCGCTGCGCGCCGCGGTCAACGCAAGCACAGGACATCGGCCATGAACGAGATGACAATGCCAGGGCGCCAGATCGGACGCTCACTGCCGCGCCTCGAGGCGCGGGACAAAGTCACCGGCCGCACCGAATATGTCCACAACCTGCGCCTGCCGGGCATGCTGTACGGCAAGATTTTCCGCAGCACCGTGGCGCACGGCCGGATCCGCAATATCGACGTCACCGCGGCGCGGGCGCACGCGGGCGTGGCGCACGTCATCACCGGCGAGGACGTACGCAAGGTCATTCCCCGCCCCTTCTACGGACCCGCATTTCACGACCAACCCGTGCTCGCACTCGACAAGGTTCATTATGTGGGCGAGCCGGTCGCCGTCGTGCTCGCTTCCGATCCCTACGTGGCGGATGAAGCGGTCCAGCTCATCAGCGCCGAGTACGATGAATTGCCAGCGGTGTTCGACGAGGTCGAGGCCATGAGCTCGCAGGCCGTGGTGCACGACGAGCTCAAACCGGCCGGTACGTTTCCCGACCTCAAACACCTGCAGGGACGCCGCAACACCAACGTCGCGCTCGACTTTCATCTGCGGCGCGGCGACGTGGACAAAGCCTTTGCGACCGCGGATCGCGTTTTTGAACACACCTTCCGCACACAGCAGGTGTTGCACTTGCCACTCGAGCCGTTCGTGTCGGTTGCCGAGCCGACCGGTTCAGGAATTACGATTCACACCGCTTCGCAGAGCCCGTCATTCGTCCGCATCGAGATCGCGCGTCTGCTCGGCTGGCCGGAAAACCGCGTGCGGGTGAAGGTGCCGTATCTGGGCGGCGGGTTCGGCGCCAAGCTCTACATCAAACTCGAAGCCATGGTGACCGCGCTCGCACTGCTGGTGCAGCGCCCAGTGAAGGTCGCACTCACCATGGAGGAGCAGTTCTACACGCTGACCAAACACGCCAGCACGTTCCGCATCAAGAGCGCGGTGAACAAGGACGGCCGCATCACGGCGCGGCACTGCGAGGTGTGGTGGAATGGCGGCGCTTATGCGGATATCGGTCCGCGCATTACGCAAAAATCCGGGTTCACGGCGCCTGGCCCTTACGACATCGACAATGTTTCGATCGATTCCTATTCGCTCTACACCAATCTTCCGCCGGCGGGAGCACTGCGCGGGTTCGGAATTCCGCAGCTGGTGTGGGCTTATGAGAGCCACGCCGATATGATCGCGCGCGAGCTTGCGCTCGATCCGGTCGAGTTCCGCCGCCGCAACATTCTGCGCGAGGGGCGCCCGCAGGCGACCGGCACCTTGATGCGCGATGCTGCAATCGAGGCGGTGCTCGAACGCCTGGCCGAGCGGCTCGACTGGAACAAATCTTTCGATCGTGGCAGCGGCACGGTGCGACGTGGGCGCGGACTCGGGATCGGCTTCAAGGCGTCGATCTCGCCGACCACCTCCATCGCGATCGTCAACGTAGCGGCCGACGGCAGCGCGACGCTCTACTGCAGCACGGTCGATATGGGACAGGGTTCGGATACGGCCAACGCGCAAGTGGTCGCCGAAGTGTTGGACGTAGCAGCGGAGTCGGTGCGCATCGTTCATCCCGACACCGATGTCACCCCCTACGACATGGCGACCTTGGGATCGCGCTCCATGTTTCACATGGGCAACGCGGTGCGGCTCGCCGCGCAAGACGCCAAGGCGAAGCTCGCTGCGCTAGCCGCCGAACTCGGCTTGCCGCCGGGGTCCAACATTCCGCTGCCCGAGCTGTTCCGCCGCAAGTACGGCATGCAGGCCGGCAACGTCATCGGCATCGGCAGCTATGTGCCGACCTACGAATCGCCCAACCACGACACCGGGCAGACCAGCAACGCGACGCCCTACTGGATGATCGGCGGCACCGCGGTCGAGATCGAGGTCGATACCGAAACCGGGCACGTGCGCATCATCCGCATCATCAACGTGGTCGATGCCGGCAAGCCGATCAATCCGAAGATCGTCGAAGACCAGATCTCCGGCGCGGCGGTGATGCAGCTCGGCTTCACCATGCAGGAGAAGATGCTGTTCGAGGGAGGCCAAGTGACCAATGCCTCGCTTGCCGATTACAAGATCCCCAGCATTCTCGACATCCCGCCGATGATCAGCGAGGCGGTAGACGCGCAACAACATGATGGCCCGTTCGGCGCCAAGGGCGTTGGTGAATCGGGCACGTTTGCCCTGTCGCCCGCCATTGCCAACGCGATCGAAGACGCCGTTGGCGTGCGCGTGACCGAACTGCCGATCACGGCGGAAGCTGTCTATCGGGCGCTGCGCACCGCCGCCAATGACCCGCTCGAGGACGCATAAGATGTCCGCCACTTCGCGACGTACAATCCGCTTCACCCTCAACGACCAACCGGTCACGGCCGAGGTTGCGCCACATTGGACCCTGGTGGACCTATTACAGCGCTGCTTCGACTTGTTTGGGGCGCGCGAGAGTTGCGCCCAAGGTCTGTGCGGATGCTGCACCGTCGTGCTCGATGGCAAGGCCGTGTCGGGCTGCCTATATCTGGCGGCGCTCGCTGACGGCGCCACGATTCAGACGATAGAGCAATCGGCGCAGCACCTCGATCCGGTACAGAACGCGTTCATCGAAGCCGGCGCATTCCAATGTGGATTCTGCACGCCCGGCTTTGTGCTGATGACGCGGCAGTTGCTCGCCTCCAATCCGGACCCCAGCGAGGACGACATCCGCCATTATCTGGCAGGCAACCTGTGCCGCTGCGGCGCCTATCCGCAGATCATCGCCGCCGTGAAAATCGCAGCGCGGAACTCTCGTCCTGCTTCTTCGAGCTAAAAGCATGGTGCTTTGAGGTTAAATCAAAGCACCAGCCAAATACGTCGTCATTGCGAGCGAAGCGAAGCAATCCAGGGGCCACACACTCGACTATGGATTGCTTCGGCGCTGCGCGCCTCGCAATGACGAGTTTGCGGAAATCGGCTCGAACTTGATTTCATCGCTCTATAAAAAACCAGAGCCACTACACCAATCGGCTCTGCTCCACCGCCGCCTCGATGAAGGACGAGAACAGCGGGTGCGGGGCGAAAGGCCGAGACTTCAGCTCGGGATGGAACTGGACGCCGATGAACCAGGGATGGTCCGGATATTCGATCGTCTCCGGCAGGATGCCGTCCGGCGACATGCCGGAGAAGCGCATGCCCTGCTGCTCCAGGCTGCCCTTGTATCGGGTGTTCACCTCGTAGCGGTGTCGGTGGCGCTCCGAGATTTCCGTGGTGCCATAGATATCGGCGATACGGCTGCCGCGCGCGAGGTGCGCCGGGTAGGCGCCAAGCCGCATGGTGCCGCCGAGGTCGCCGCCCTCCCCGCGCGTCTGCAGCTCGTTGCCCTTGATCCATTCGGTCATCAGGCCGACGACCGGTTCCGGGGTTGGCGCGAACTCGGTGGAGTTCGCTTCCGCCACACCCAACAAATTCCGTGCCGCCTCGATCACCGCCATCTGCATGCCGAAGCAGATGCCGAAATACGGAACCTTGCGCTCGCGCGCGAACTGGGCGGCGCGGATCTTCCCCTCGGCGCCACGTTGGCCAAAACCGCCAGGCACCAGAATGCCATGCACATGTTCGAGGAACGGGGTCGGATCCTCGCCCTCGAAGATCTCGCTTTCGATCCAGTCGAGATTGACGCGCACCTTGTTGGCGATGCCGCCGTGCGAGAGCGCTTCGACCAACGATTTGTAAGCGTCCTTGAGGCCCGTGTACTTCCCGACCACCGCGATCGTGACGTCGCCGTCCGGATTGCGGACGCGCTCGTTGATCAGCCGCCAGCGCTCGAGATCGGGCGACCGCAACGGATCGATCCCGAACGCATCCAACACTTCCGTGTCCAGGCCGGCGGCGTGATAGGCCTCCGGCACTGCATAGATGTTGTCGACGTCTCGCGCTTCGATCACCGCCGATTCGCGCACGTTGCAGAACAACGAGAGCTTGCGGCGCTCTTCGGGCGGAATTTCCCGGTCACTGCGGCATAACAAGATGTCGGGCTGGATACCGATCGAGCGCAGTTCCTTGACCGAGTGCTGCGTAGGTTTGGTCTTGAGCTCCCCAGCGGAAGGGATGAACGGCAACAAGGTCAGGTGGATATAAACCGCGTGATGCCGCGGCAGCTCGTTGCCGAGCTGGCGGATCGCCTCGAAGAACGGCAGGCCCTCGATGTCGCCAACCGTGCCGCCAATCTCGCAGAGGACGAAATCAAAGCCTTCGTTGCCGTCGCGGATGAAATCCTTGATCGCGTTGGTGACGTGCGGGATGACCTGGATGGTGGCGCCGAGATAATCCCCGCGCCGCTCCTTGGTGAGGATATCCTGATAGATGCGCCCGGTCGTGATGTTGTCGGTACGGCTTGCCGGCCGGCCGGTGAACCGCTCGTAGTGGCCGAGATCGAGGTCGGTCTCGGCGCCGTCATCGGTCACGAACACTTCGCCGTGCTGATACGGCGACATCGTGCCTGGATCGACGTTGAGGTAGGGGTCGAGCTTGCGCAGGCGGACCTTGTATCCACGCGCCTGCAACAACGCGCCGAGAGCGGCGGATGCGAGACCTTTGCCAAGTGAGGAGACCACGCCGCCGGTGATGAATATGTACCGCGCCATGGGATTTAACGTTTAGCGCGGCCAAATCGATTCGAACAGCGAAAATCGACACTCTCCACTGTTCGATCCGATTCCGCGGCCGTGCCCGCGCTGGTGAGAAACCTCAGGCCATTCAGTCGTGTAGAGCGCCGCGGATGGCCGCCGCGGAAGCGCGCTCCGAATTGCTCCTGTGCATAATCTTGAGAGCTCGCGCGCACCTTGCCTTGCTCAGCGTGATTGCGGCACTTGCGGCCCCGTCGGAGCCGGTGCCTCAGGCGCTGAAGGCGGCGCGGATGGCGCACCTGGCGCCTGCTGCTGGCCCTGCTTGCGCAGCGCGTCGAGCACACCGCCGCCTTCTCCGAGTGGCGCCGGTGGCGCGCCCGGCTGCTGCTGCGAGGCTGGCGTGCTCGTATTGATGATCGACTGCGGCTTGCGGCCCATCCCGGCGAGGATCGAGAGGCCCAGGCTGGTAATGAAGAACAGAGCCGCCAGGATCGCGGTTGCCCGCGTCAGCACGTTCGCGGTCCCCCGGCTGGTGAGAAAGCCCCCCGTTGAGCCGATCCCCAGGCCGCCGCCTTCCGATTTCTGCAGAAGCACGACGCCGATCATGGCGACCACGATCATAAGGTGAACGACGACAACAAGGGTCATGCGTCAGGGCTCCTGGGCGCGCAGCGCCTTCCATCCGGGCCTTCTGGGAATGGGCGGCTCTCTACACGATCGCGCGGCGAATGGCTATCCGCGGCGCTGAGATAGGGCGGCGCGGGCGATCGCGCAACGCGCCTTGCAGCTGATTCGCGAGCTTTTACCGGTAGGTACCGGCAATCCCGAGAAAATCCTCGGCTTTCAGGCTGGCGCCGCCCACAAGCGCGCCGCCCACATTGTCAACGGTCAGAATCTCAGCGCAGTTGGAGGGCTTGACCGAGCCACCGTAAAGGATCCGCACGGCGTGCCCTTCGGATCCAAACCGGATGTGCAGCCGCTTGCGGATGAAACCATGCACTTCGGCAACGTCGGCGGGCGTGGGCGTGCGCCCCGTTCCGATCGCCCACACAGGCTCGTAGGCGATCACCAAATTATCGGCCTTGGCCCCATCCGGTACCGATTCCCCCAACTGACGCTCGAGCCGCGACAAAGTGGCTCCCGCGTGCCGTTCAAACTCCGTCTCGCCGATGCATACGATCGCCGTCAAGCCCGCGCGCCAAGCAGCCTGCGCCTTGCTGCGCACCTGCTCATCGCTCTCCTGGTGGCCCAGCCGCCGCTCCGAATGACCGACAATCACGGCGCGCGCGCCCGCGTCGGCCAGCATCGGGGCGGAGATATCGCCGGTGAAGGCGCCGGAATCCTCCCAATGACAATCCTGGCCACCAATCCTCACACCTGAGTCCCGCGCGCGCGCCGCAAATGCAGGGACCAGCGTCGCCGGCGGACAAACGAGCAACTCGAGCTTGTTGGTAAGCGCGCGGCCGCCGGCGATGATTCGGTCGAGCTCGCTGATGGACGCAGCGAGCCCGTTCATTTTCCAGTTACCAGCAACGAGCGGCGCAAGCGCCATATCGGTCCCCTCTTCCCCGTGTATGCAGTTGCTTTTGGTGGCACAAAGCCCGTGGATAAGCTACGGGCCTGCGGGCGCGTTCCAATGCGCCGCAGTTGGCCGGGTTGCGACGCGCCCCACCCCTCCCTATGATGCGGCCCGCGGCTGCGGCCGTTTTCCCAATCTCCTCAATGTGGTTGCTCTATGCTTCGGGGTCTGCGCAAAGCCTCTTCCAGTTGGCTCGGCCAAGTCGTGATGGCGACCGTGGTCGGCTTTCTGATCATCGCTTTCGGCATCTGGGGCATCGCCGACGTGTTTCGCGGCAGTGGGCGACAGACGGTGGCGACGGTGGGCGGCGTGGAAATCTCCGCCGACCAGTTCCGGCAAGCCTACAATGATCAGTTGCAACAATTGCAGCGGCAGATCGGTCGTCCTATTCCACCCGAACAGGCACGCGCCTTTGGGCTCGATCGCCAGGTGCTGCAAAAGCTGATGACCGACGCAGCGCTCAATGAGCGCGCGCGCCAGCTCGGGCTCGGTGTCGGCGACGATGAGATCGTCAAACACATTTTGCAGGATCCGAGTTTCCGCGGGATCAACGGCCAATTCGATCAGACGCGCTTCGAACAGACATTGCGCGCCTATGGGTTTACCGAGCCGCGCTACGTCGCCAAGCTGCGCGGCGACGCTGTGCGCGGACAGCTCGCGGACAGTTTTATCAGTGGCGTGACCGTCCCCAAAACGGCCCTCGAAGCGTTCAATCGTTATCAGAACGAGGAGCGCAATGTTGACTATGTCGTGCTCGGGCCTGCCGTCGCGGGCGACATTCCCGAACCGAGCACCGAGGTCCTGACCAAATACTTCGAGGATCGCAAGGCGCTGTTTCGCGCGCCCGAATATCGCAAGGTCGTGTTGCTGGCGCTCAGCCCTGAGACCATTGCAAAGGGCATCGAAGTCTCGGATGCGGAGGTCAAACGTGCCTACGACGACCACCTGTCGCGCTACACGACGCCGGAGCGGCGCGACCTCCAGCAAATCGTCTTCCCCAACCAAGAAGAAGCCGACAAGGCGGCGCAACGGCTTAAGGAAGGCACCACCTTCGACGCGCTGGTGAAGGAGCGCGGATTGAAGGACACCGACGTCAATCTGGGGCTCGTCACCAAGACTGGAATTATCGACCCGGCCATCGCCGATGCCGCGTTCGCGCTGCCGGCAGATGGAACAAGCGATCCGATCAAAGGCCGTTTCGGCATCACGCTGGTCCACGTGAACAAGATTGAACCGCAGCAGGTGAAGCCGTTCGCCGACGTCGAAGCCGAGCTCAAACGCGAGATCGCCCTCGACCGCGCCAAGGCGACGATCACGGACACCACCAACAAGGTGGAAGACGAGCTTGCCTCGGGCGCGCGCCTTGATGAAGTCGCGACCAAGCTGAACCTGCCCTACCGCACCATCGATGCCATTGACCGGTCGGGCCGCGATCCGGCGGGAACCGCCGTCGCCGATCTGCCGGACAGCCCGGATCTCCTGTCGAACCTATTCGCAGCCGCGGTGGGCGCGCAAAACGATGCGCTGCAGCTCAAGGGCGGCGGTTATGTCTGGTACGAGGTTGCCGGAATTACACCGGGGCGTGACCGGACGTTTGAGGAGGTCAAGGACAAGGTCGAGGCGCGCTGGCGCCAGGGCGAAATCGAATCGAAGCTGCGCGCCAAAGCCGATGAGATGGTCAAACAAATCAACGGCGGCACCAAGCTCGCCGATCTCGCGGCCACCGACAAGCTGCAAGTCCAGTGGGCCAACAATCTCAAACGCCAGGGGAGCCCGACGCTCCCGGCACAAGCCGTGGCAGCGGTGTTTGAGACCCCACAAGGGTCGGCCGGCACCGCCGAAGGCAGAGACGCAAGCGAACGCATCGTGTTCCAGGTGACCAACATCAACGTTCCCGCATTCGATCCCAATGCGCCGGAGGCCAAGAAGATCGAGGACACGCTCAAGCGCATGCTGGGCGATGAAACGCTGATGCAGTACTTGCAGAAGACCGCCGCCGACATGGGCACCACCGTCAATCAAGACGTCATCAATCAGGCGCTGGGTGCCGGGAATCAATAAATGCAGGTCGAACCGGCGGCCGAGGTCTTCGCCCAATGCTACAAGCAGGGCCAGGCGCAGGTTGTTTGGACCACGCTGGTCGCTGACCTGGAAACGCCGGTCTCGGCATTCCTGAAGATTGCCGCTGCGAAGCCAATGAGCTTCCTGCTGGAGTCGGTCGAAGGCGGCGCGGTGCGCGGCCGCTATTCGATTATTGGCCTCGATCCCGACGTGATCTGGCGGGCGAACGGAACAGGCGCCGAGGTCAACCGCAGCCCGTCCGCGACGCCAACAAGCTTCGTCCCGTTGGGCACTTCGCCGCTGACCGCGTTGCGCGAGTTCGTGGCCGAGAGCCGCATCGAGCTTCCCGACACCCTCCCCCCGATGGCGGCAGGCCTGTTCGGCTATCTCGGTTACGACATGGTCCGCCTGATGGAGGACCTGCCCGCTCCCAACCCGGATCCCATCGGCATTCCCGACGCCATCCTGGTGCGCCCGACAGTGGTCGTCATCTTTGATGCCGTGAAGGACACTGTGACAGTGGTGACGCCGGTGCGTCCCGCCAACGGGGTTTCCGCCGACGCCGCATTTGCGCGCGCCGTCGAACGCCTGACTGCAGTGATCGATGATCTCGATCGGCCACTGCACCAGGAAGCGGCGATCAATGTCGATGGTCCTCTCAACGTCCCGGCCGTCTCCAACACCAGCCCGGACGAATTCCAACGCATGGTGCGTAAGGGCAAGGAATACATCGCGGCCGGCGACGTCTTCCAGGTCGTGCTGGCGCAGCGTTTCGAAACTCCGTTCAC
>JAFAXD010000101.1 GCA_019241285.1 Xanthobacteraceae bacterium
CGCCAACCTGGCGACCGGTTTCGGCGCCGCCGGCACCCTGCAGAACCTGTGGTTCGCGCTGATCGGCTGCGTGCTCGGCACCCTCATCGGCGTGCTGCCCGGGATCGGGCCGATCCCGACCATCGCCATCCTGCTGCCGGTCACCTACGGGCTCGATCCGCTGTCCTCGCTGGTGATGCTCGCCGGCATCTACTACGGCGCCCAGTATGGCGGCTCGACCACCTCGATCCTGGTCAACATGCCGGGCGAGGCGTCGTCGATCGTCACCTGCATCGACGGCCACCAGATGGCCAAGCAAGGCCGCGCCGGCGCCGCGCTCGCCGTGGCGGCGCTCGGCTCTTTCTTCGCCGGCTGCGTCGGCACGGTGTTCATCTGCGCGTTCGCGCCGCCGCTCGCCGCGCTCGCCCAGCAGTTCAACTCGCCGGATTATTTCTCGCTGATGGTGCTTGGGCTCATCACCGCGGTGGTGCTGGCGCATGGCTCGGTGATCAAGGCGATCGCCATGATCGTGGTCGGGCTCCTCTTCGGCCTCGTCGGCACCGACGTCAACAGCGGCGCCACGCGCTACACGTTCGGCGTCTCGGTGCTGTGGGACGGGCTCGATTTCCTCCCCATGGTGATCGGCATGTTCGGCGTGGTGGAGATCATCCGCAACCTCGAGCAGCCGGACGCGCAGCGCAGCGCCATCGTGGCGCGGTTCCGCGACCTGTGGCCGAGCATGAAGGACTTCCACGAGTCGTGGCGCGCGGTGATCCGCGGCACCGGCCTCGGCGCGCTGCTCGGCATTCTGCCGGGCGGCGGCGTGGTGCTCGCCTCGTTCGCCGCCTACACGGTGGAAAAGAAGCTCGCCAAGGATCCCTCGCGCTTCGGCAAGGGCGCGATCGAAGGCGTCGCCGGACCTGAGTCCGCCAACAACGCCGCGGCGCAGACCTCGTTCATCCCGCTGCTCACGCTCGGGCTTCCCTCCAACGCCATCATGGCGCTGATGATGGGGGCGATGATGATCCAGGGCATCCAGCCCGGCTCGGCGGTGATGACCAGCCGGCCCGACCTGTTCTGGGGCCTGGTGGCCAGCATGTGGATCGGCAACCTGATGCTGGTGATCATCAACCTGCCGATGATCGGCATCTGGGTGAAGCTCTTGTCGCTGCCGTACCGCTTTCTCTATCCGGCGATTTTGTTGTTCTGCGTCATCGGCGTCTACGCGACCAACAATAACTCGGTGCTGATGCTGTTCACGGCGGGGTTCGGCCTGTTCGGCTATATCCTGGTGCGGCTCGGCTGCGAGCCGGCGCCGATGATCCTCGGCTTCATCCTCGGGCCGCTGATGGAGGAGAACCTGCGCCGCTCGCTGGTGCTCTCGCGCGGCGACCCGATGATCTTCATCCAGCGCCCGATCTCGGCCGTGCTGCTGGCGCTCTCGCTCGGCGTGGTGGCGCTGATCGTGCTGCCGGCGCTGCGCAAGACCCGCGAGGAGGCATTCCAGGAATAAGCGTGTCCCGCAAAAGTGGTCCCCGGTTTTGCGAGAAAGGGCCCGCTCAGAAAAATAGCGGCCGCGCCGCGGCTGCCTCTACGTCAATCCGGCCGCTTCACAAGAGCCGGAGTTTCATTCCACGGGAGGAGACGCACATGCGCCTGCGCGTTGGAATTTCGGGAGTAGCCCTGCTGCTTACTGGTCTGGTGGTCGCGCCGGCGCTGCCGCGCGCCGCCGACTATCCGACCCAGGATATCCACTTCATCTGCGCGTTCCCGCCTGGCAGCGGCGCCGACGTGATCGTGCGCTATTTCGCCGACAAGGTGCGCCCGCTCACCGGCCGCAACGTCATCGTCGAGAACCGCTCAGGCGCCGGCGGCAATATCGCCATCGAGTACGTGGCGCGCGCCAAGCCGGATGGCTACACGGTGTTCGTGCACGGGGCGACCGGCACCGCGGCGAGCATGAGCCTGTTCAAGAAGCCGCCGGTCGACGTCGGCAAGACCATCCAGGTCGTCGCCACCATCAACCGGCAGCCGTTCATGATCCTGGTCGACGCCAAGTCGCCGTATCAGACATTGGCCGATCTCACCGCCGCCATGAAACAGAAGGGCGCCAAAGCGAGCTACGCGACGGCGGCGCCGTTCGGCACGGTGGTGGGCGAGATCTACAAGCAGGGCACCGGTGTCACCGCGGTCGAAGTCCCCTACAAGAACGCCATCGATTCGCTCAACGACCAGCTCAGCGGCTCGCTTGACTACGCGGTGCACGATCCGGTCTATGCGCTCGCCGAGCAGCGCAAGGGCGACCTGCGCATACTTGCGGTCAGCACCGCTGACCGGCTCAAGGCCAATCCGGATTTCCCGACCATGAAGGAGCTCGGCATTACCGATCTCGACCTCATGGGCTGGTGGGCCGCGATGGTGCCGCAGGGCACGCCCAAGCCGATCGCCGACCAGATCAACAAGTGGTTCGACCAGGTGGTCGCCACGGAGGAGACCCGGAAATTCCTGGCGAGCTTCGGTGGCGATCAGCTGACGTTACCCCAGGACAAGGCGCAGGAGCTGTTCCTGAAAGACATCAACAACTGGGCGGACTATGTTCGCATCGCCAAGATCGTGCCGTCCGGGTGAGGCGGACAAACTCAAACCCTTCGATTCGTCATGCGCGGGCTTGACCCGCGCATCTCGCTTAGTTGAAACATTGAGCTCTCCTAATCGAGATCGCCGGGACAAGCCCGGCGATGACGAGGAGAGGTGGTAGGGAGAAATTCCAGAATGGCATTGAACGCGAGAGGCGTTTTTCATTACCTTGCGCCGGCGCTGCTGCTAGCTGCGGCGTTCGCCGCATCCGCGCATGCGCAGTCCTATCCCAATGCGGATATTCATTTCGTCACCGGCTTTCCGCCCGGCAGCGGCGCGGACGTCATCACCCGCTTCTTTGCCGAGAAGCTGCGCCCGGTCGCCGGCCGCACCATCCTGGTGGAGAACAAGGTCGGTGCCTCCGGGGCGATCTCGATCGAGTCCGTGGCGCGCTCGAAGCCGGACGGCTACACGATCCTGTTCAACGCCGGCAGCGCCACGGCGGCGAGCATGCACCTGATGAAGAGCCCGCCGGTCGATGTGCTCAAGGCGTTCGAGATCGCCGCGACCATCAACCGCCAGGCGTTCATGCTGGTGGTCGACGCCAAGAGCCCCTACCACAGCGTTCCAGAGCTGACCGCGGCGATGAAACAGAAGGGCGAGAAAGCCTCCTACGCGACCGCGGCGCCGTCGGGCATCGTCATGGGCGAGATGTACAAGGCAATCACCGGGGTGAAGGCGGTCGAGGTGCGCTACAAGGACGCGAGCGGCTCGCTCAACGAGATGATGGACGGTAAGCTCGACTACGGCATGCAGGATCCGGTGTTCTCGCTCGCGCAGGCGCGCGAGGGCCGGTTGCGCATCCTGGCGCACAGCTCCGGGCAGCGGCTCGAGGCCATTCCGGACGTCCCGACCATGGCGGAATCGGGCGTGCCCGGCATGGATCTCACCTCGTGGTGGGCCTTGCATGTGCCGGCCGGAACGCCAAAGCCGGTGATTCTGGCGCTCAACGGCTGGATGAAGCAGGTGCTGGAGATGGAGGACACCAAAAAGTTCCTCAACCAATTCGGCGGCGACCCGTTTATATCGACGCCCGAGCAAGGCCAGGCGCTGTTCATCAAGGACGAGAAGGCCTGGGGCGAGTATGTGCGGCTCGCCAAAATCGACCCGCAGTGACGTGACGGAGAGTAGTTGGTGATGCGACGTTGGTTCTGGCTTGCCGCGGCAGCGGTGCTGTTCACCTCATCCGCCGCACGGGCGGATGATTATCCGAGCCGCGAGATCCATGTGATCTGCGCGTTCCCGGCCGGCAGTGGCGCCGATGTGCTGGTGCGTTATTTTGCCGAGAAGCTGCGCATTGCCGCCGGCAAGCCGGTGATCGTGGAGAACAAGACCGGGGCTGCCGGGAATATCGCGGCCGAGTATACGGCGCGCGCCAAACCCGACGGCTACACGATCCACATTCACGCCGGCTCGTCGACGGCGGCGAACTTCTCGCTATTCCGCCGCCCGCCGATCAATCCGGCTAAGGACCTGCAAGTGGTGGCGACGCTCAACCAGCAGCCGTTCATGGTCGTGGTGGCGGCGGCGAGCCCTTACAAGAGCCTCGCCGAGTTGACCGCGGCGATGAAACAGAAGGGCGAGAAGGCGAGCTACGCGGAGTCCAACACCACCGGCAAGGTGATGGGCGAGCTCTATAAGCTCGCGACCGGCGTGCAGGCGCTCGACGTGCCCTATCGCACGGCAAACGATGCCGTGAACGACTTCGCCAGCGGCGCCGTCGATTACGGCATGATGGATCCGGTGAGCGCTATCAGCCAAACCAATGCGGGGCGCTGGCGCATGCTGGCGGTGAGCACGGCGAAGCGCATGGAGGCGCTGCCCGACCTGCCGACCATGACCGAGCAGGGCGTGCCGGGCATCGAGCTGTTCGGCTGGTTCGCCGCCATGGTGCCGGCCGGAACGCCACGCCCGATCATCGACAAGCTCAACGCCTGGCTCAACGAGATCGAGGCGACTGATGAGACGAGGAAGTTTCTCAATCAGTTCGGCGGTGACCCCTGGATCACCACGCCGGAGCAGGGCCAGGCCCAGCTCGCCAAGGACCAGAGGGACTGGCAGGACTACGTCAAGGCCGCCAAGATCGAGCCGCAGGGATAAATAAATGGCACGGCCCGCATTATCGCCGGCCGTGCTGATCCTGTTGGCTTTGCTGCTCGGCGTAGGCGCAAGCCACGCCGAGACCTATCCGGCACAAGATATCCACCTGATCAGCGCGTTTCCGCCGGGCAGCGGTGCCGACGTGATGGTGCGTTATTTCGCCGAGAAGCTACGCCCGCTTACCGGCCGCACCATCCTGGTCGAGAACAAGCCCGGCGCCGGCGGCAATATCGCGACCGAATATGCGGTGCGCGCCAAGCCGGACGGCTATACGATCTTCGTTCACGCCGGCAATACGGTCGCGTCCAACGTTCATCTGATCCGCAACAATCCAGTCGATCCCCTTAAGGAAATTCAGATTGCCGCGACCATCAACCGGCAGGCGTTCATGCTGGCCGTCGACGCCCGCCGCCCGTGGCAGACACTTGATCAGCTGACCGCGCATCTGCGCGAACGCGGCGACAAGGCGAGCTATGGCGCGGCCGCGAATTCCGGGCTGATCATGTGCGCGCTCTACAAGGAGGCGGCGCACCTCGCGGCGGTCGAGGTCAACTATCGGATGGCGCAGGATCAGCTCAACGACATGGCGAGCGGCACCGTTGATTTCGGCTGCAACGACCCGCTGTTCACCTTGGCGCAGGCGCGCGAGGGGCGGCTGCGCATTCTCGCCGTTGCGTCCGGTACGCGCCTGGCGTCCGCGCCGGATGTGCCGACCATGACCGAGCTCGGCTATCCGATGGACCTCGCCGGCTGGTTTGCCGCGATGGTTCCGGCAGCGACGCCCCGGCCGGTCGTTGACAAGATCAATGGCTGGTTCAACACGATCCTGGCGATGCAGGAGACACGCGTGTTTCTGCGCAATGCCGGCGGCGACCCCTGGATCAGCACGCCTGAGGAAGGCCAAGCGCGCCTCGCCAAGGACATCGCCGACTGGGAGACCTATGTGCGGATTGCCAAGCTCAAGCCTCAGGGCTGAGCGCAGTTGCGTTGCGTCAGCCCCGTTCGAGGACCTGACCAGATAAAACAAGTATCATGCTCGCATCAGCGGCTCTCGAGCCGTAAGGATGGCGCGGGCCTCGCACACCAATCAACGGTATTGACGTTCCATAACCAAAGTGTAGTCAGTTTGCTTGGCTGACGATCGTGCCGCGAGCGCGAACCGGCCGCGATCAATTCTCTCATCTCGCATCCCATGATTTCCGGCGCGACATTCATTTCTGCGACGCGCTTCCTATTCCCCATCATCTGGAGCCGGACGTTATCAACATGGCTATTCTCTATATTTCTGAATTCGCAAACATTGGACGCGACCAGGGCCAGGGAGTGCAGGTGGCGACCCTGGCACCGCTGGCCGAGCAGATGGTCTCGATTACCGGTTCGTCGACCCAGAGTGTTGCGTTCGGCATCTACACGAATTTCGTCCGCCTGTGCTGCGATGCCGTGTGCTCGATTGCTGTCGGGGCGAATCCGACGGCGAGCGGCGTAAATCTGCGCCTGCCTGCCAACACACCGGAATATTTTCAAGTCACGCCGGGACAGAAACTCGCGTGCATTGCGAATACCTGATCCATGTACGGTCTTGGTCGCGTCGGTCATCTCGGCAACTCGGGTGGGCTTGGTTGGGTCCTGCCTGGTGCGTCGATCGATATGAATTTCAAGGACGGCCTTTACTACGGAGCAACCGCCTCGCAACTCGCCGCGTCACGCGCATCAACTGCTTATGCGGATGATCTCGGCGGCAATTGGTATCAGTTCGCCAGCACTGTGGCGCGAATTACAGATAAAGGGTTGCTGTGCGAGGAGAGCCGGGCCAACACGATCCGCAACAATTCCTGTCAAGGCGCCGTTGTCGGGACGCCTGGAACGCTGCCGACAAATTGGCAGGTTGTTGCGCATACGATTACATCCAGCATCGTTGGGGTGGGGAACGAAAATGGCATTG
>JAFAXD010000115.1 GCA_019241285.1 Xanthobacteraceae bacterium
GACTGATCGTGAGTCGCGCGCTGCAGGTGGCGCAATCCGAACCCGCGGGCCCCGTGTATCTCAGTTTTCCACGCGAGATAGCGCTTATGCGCCACAACGGAGCGGAGTTTCCAAGCGCCGATGAGCTTGGAATTGCACGCCCCTCTGCGCCTGATGCCGAAGGGGTCGAAGAGCTTGCAGCGCGGATGGCAGCGGCCCGCAACCCATGCGTGGTGGTCTCACGCTCAGGCCGTGATCCAGAAACCGTACCGGCACTGGTGGCGCTTTGCGAAACCCTCGGGATGGCTGTGGTAGAGGGCAGCAACAGAACTTATCAGTGCTTTCCGTTCAATCACTACCTGTATCAGGGTTCGACGGCGATTACGGACGCCGATTTCGTTTTGGTAATTGATGCAGATGCTCCTTGGATGCCGGACAAGGGCCCGGGACAAGACGCATACGTCGCGGTTGTTGGTTCAGATTCGATTTGCACCAGGATTCCGACGCTCGAGTTCACAGCAAATCTCAGGCTGAATTGCGCTCCGCTCAACGCGATCAACGCGCTGCGTGAGGCCGTCGCCAAATTAGAGCCGCCCGACTTCGATAAGATCGAGAAACGCAAACGCCGTTGGCGGCAGAGCTCTGCACAGCGCATGTCGCGCGCGCGCGATGAAGCCCAAGCCTTCGCAACCAAGTCCCCAATCGACCCGGTATGGCTTGCGTTTCGGATTGGCGAGGCTTTGGACGACAACTCGATCCTCATCGACGACACGTTGTCGCACAATCCGCTATCCCGGTTTCTGCAATGCGCGAGGCCCGGGAGCTATTTCCGAAATCCCGGAAGTGGCGGGGGTTGGGGGCCAGGAGCAGCATTGGGCGCCAAGCTTGGTGCGCCCGAGCGGGATGTCATAGCCGTTACGGGTGACGGCTTTTACATGTATTCCGCTGCCAATGCCTGCCTGTGGGCTGCGCGTCAGTACCAGGCACCTTTCATGACCGTCATTTTCCAAAATCGCAGTTACAGCACGGGCACGCGTGCAACAGCAAACCTCTATCCGGACGGTTATGCGGTTCGAAGCGGACTAGAAGGAGGATATTTCGATCCACCAATCGATTTCGCAAAAGAAGCAGAGGCCGCCGGTGCGTACGGTGAGAATGTTCGAGATCCGGCCGAAGTACAGCATGCGCTACGGCGCGGGCTCGAGAAGACACGGGCGGGCGTGCCGGCAGTTATTTCCGTTTGGCTGCCTCGGATTTTGCAGCAGGACTAGTGGTCACGACGGAATGGCCCTACGATGAATCCCAGCATCTTACGAGATTTTCGAAAGACGTTGATCGTGTGCTTGGTGCTATTCAGCACCGTCGCCCAATCGGAGACATTTCCGGACCGCCCAATCCACCTGATCGTGCCATTTGCTCCGGGCGCGGGGTCTGACACCGTCGCACGGATTACCGCCGAAAAGATGTCTGAAGGGCTGTCTCAGCCGGTCGTGGTCGAGAACAAGAGCGGCGCGGGCGGCATGCTCGCGAATCGTTACGTCGCCGGAGCAGTGCCCGATGGATATACGTTGCTGCTTATGACTGGCGCCTATCCTGCGCAAGCAGCGATGCTGAAGGAACTGTCCTTCGATCCCATGAAGGACGTCAGTATGATCTCACTCCTCATGGAATACCCGTTCGTCCTGATCGCCAGACCTGACGCGCCCTACAAATCCGTCAAAGAGCTTATCGCTTATGCCAAGGGCGGCGCCGTACGACTTAACTACGCATCGTCGGGAGCGGGGTCGGTTCACCATCTCACCTCAGAACTGTTTAACGCAATGACCGGGATTGATGCCGTCCCGATTACCTATCGTGGCGGCTCAGTGCAGATACTGGAACTACTGGCCGGTCGTGTCGACTTTGTCTTTGAAACGCTCCCCAGTGCGGCATCGGCTCTCAGTGACGGACGCGTTCGAGCTTTAGCCGTGACATCAGGGCAGCGCTGGCCAGCGCTGCCTGAGGTCCCGACGGTCAGCGAAGCATTGCCTGGATTTGATGTAATATCCTTCTTAGGCATCGCGACAACGGGCCGGACGCCGACATTCATCATTGATCGGTTGGGAACAGAGATGCGGAGGGTCCTGGCCTTGGCCGATGTTCGCGAACGGTTTCGGCAACTCGGTGATGAGGTTGCATCAATCGGTGCGACCGAGATGGAGACCGTTGTCGAAGACCAAATTCGCAAATGGCAATATGTCATCGCGGCGCGCGGCATCGAGCGGCAGTGAGACTATTGCTGCGAAGTCCCAGCGATCGACACGGTAGTCAAGCGGCCATGCGAGGTAAGGCTTTCCAGGATGGCAATTCAAGTGTTCGCTCAGCTTTATGAGCCGAGCTTAGTGGGATGCATTTTGCGTCTGCTGCTTTGCTCCGCCTATATTTGGAGTGGAATAACGAAGCTCCTCGAATTCGAGTCGACCGTCGCTCATTTTGCGTCGCGCTTCAAGCTGCCGGCCCCACGTGCGGCAGTCACAATTACCATAATCGTGCAACTCGGTGGCCCTGCCATGATCACGACGGGCTGGATGGCCCCCTTGGGGGCGATCGCGCTTGCCGTATTCACGATCGCAGCAACTGTGGTCGCTTATCCGTTCTGGACGCAGAAGGGTGTCGAACGCAGGCGCAATATCGAGACGTTTCTTGAACATGTCGGGCTTGCGGCCGCGTTTTTGCTGGTCGTATGGCTGCAATGAGTCCCTAGTCGCCTCGGTCCATCTGGTTGGTCGATCCGGGGAACTTCTCCGAAGCTCGTTGGTAGGCGGCATCAAATCCGTCCAGAACGCGCCCGAGATACACCATCAGCAATTGGATGTCGGCAGCGCTCATCTCCTGGAACCAGATATCGTTGATTTCGCCTAAATCTTCCGTCAAACGATCTATTCTTTTCCGTGCGGACATGTGCAATCGTAAGGTAACGGCGCGTGCATCATCTGGATCGATTGTCTTGACGACCCATTTGGTCGCGACGAGTTTGCTGACCGCGGTGGTGACGTTTTCCGGTGCCATATGCAGGTAGTCGGCGATCTCGCGGATTCGAACTCCCGACTTGGGGCCAAGTCGATAGAGCGCTGCAACGATGGAATATTCCGCTGAGTTCAAGCCCACCGACGATGCGATCAGCCGTCTTAATCGCTGGAGGCGACCGATGGTCGCGTAAAAGAGCATTACGACATCGCGAAACATTGCGGCTCGGGCACCAACGCCCCGCTCCGCCGTGGCAAATTGAATTAATCCCCCCGACCGACGCTCGCGAGCTTTAGCTTTGCCCATTCTCGACTCCAAATGAATCGGATATATATATCGTCTAAGTAATCCCATATCATCCGGCAAGATAGCTATTGTGAAAAGCTATCGTCACGAGCGGCGAGTGTAGGTGGTCGGGCTCCGGTAATCCTAGGAATCAGGCGTGATCGTGGGCCCGCGAAGCTGTTTCTGCCGCAATGACCCCGCTCTTTCGAGGAGCGCGACGGCTGTTTGAAATGACCCGAATATTTCCAAAACGATGCCATAGACTTTAGGCTAGGACACTGTCGCTGATGGTCGGCGATGCAATGTCGCCTGTTCATAGGAATATGCCAGCTGGATCATCTTGGCGTCTTCGAACGGCCGCCCAAGGAACGTAATTCCCGCCGGCAAATTATCCCGCGTAAACCCGGCCGGCACAACGACAGACGGCACAAACATCAGGAAAGTGTTGATGTGCGCGGCGCCCTTCTGATCGACAAACGGCGGTTTGATGCCGTGCTCGATCAGCGTCGGCTGGTGCTCGACCGCCTTGTGCACGATCGCATCCAGCCGATAGTCGGCCATAACTTTGAGGAGATTGGTCATCAGCGCGTCGCGCGCTTTCAGGTAGGCGTGGTGTTTCTCTGGCGCATCGGGCGCCCACCGTTGCTGGCTGCCCGGTACCACTTTGGAGAACAGCGGCGAGGCCATGGCCTCTTTGCGGGTTTTGAACGGCGCGTTGCCATCGGCGAAGAACAATTCGAACATCGCGTCGTCGGCTGCGGGGTCCTTGGCGCGGGTTGCGAGCAGAGCGATGAGATCGGGGATTTCGATAGGATCAATGACCTCGGCTTCAGCTTCTTTGAGATCGGCCACTGCTTTATTAAAGACCTCGTCGACCTTCTTGAAATCGTCCGAGGCGGGCTCCGTTTTGTAGCCCATCGGCGTGCGCAGGATCCCGATCCGTGCGCCCCGCAACGCGCGTGGATCGAGATTGCTGGAATAGCTCGCGGGGGTACGGCCGACGGCGTAGGCCGTCACCGGATCGCGCGGGTCATAGCCGGCCATTGCATCGAGCAGCTTCGCCGCATCCGCGACCGTGCGGGTCATAGGGCCCACCGACCCGTTGGTCGTGGGCCATCCGCCGTAGACTCCGCTGCGGCTGACGACACCGACCGTGGGGCGCATGCCGACCACGCCGTTCCAAGCGGAGGGCCGGCGAATCGAGGAAAACCCCTCCTGGCCAAGTGCGACGGTGCAGAAATTGGCCGACACACTCGCGCCGGATCCGCCCGAAGAGCCGCCCGCCGTGCGGGCGAGGTCATAGACATTGCGCGTCGAGCCGAACAAGGAGCCATGCGTGTCGCCGCCGCCCAGCTCTCCAAGCGTCGATTTTCCCAGGAAGATCGCGCCGGCCGCGCGCAGCTGCGCAATAGCGAAACCCTCCGTCCCCGGTTGGTAATCCCGAAATAGAACCGACCCCAGAGTCGTCTTCATACCCTTGATGTTGATCTGATCCTTCACGATGATTGGTATGCCGTGCAATGGTCCGACAAAGCGCCCCTCGCGTTTGAAAGCGGCGTCGAGGGCAGACGCCTCGTCGCGCGCGCGGGGGTTGATGGAAATCAGCGAATTGATCGCCGCGCCGTTCTGGTCGTACGCCTCGATACGCGCCAGGTAGAGCTCGACCAGCTCACGCGCAGTCAGCTCGCCGCGCCAGAAGGCCGCCTGCACGTCGGCAATCGTTGTCTCTATCAGATCGAATTTCTGATTGACCAGCATCTCACCTCTCCTCGTACCGCGCGGCAGCCAGGCCAATCACACCCGTCCGCTGATCACCGGCAGCCATTTCGCCTCGATTGCGCGGGCTTCCGACCGGCTCATCGCTGTGGTCGGGGCGAACTGGTCGAGCCACGCGTAAGGCCGGCACGCATTGATAATCAGCTTAGAGTGCGAGGTGATGCCGCGATCCTTGTCGGCCGGGGAAATGCGCGGATCGAGCCCCGAGCTCCAGCCATTACGGATGATGTCGACTGACTCGGAAGGTTCGGACCGCGTCGCGATCGCCCACATCACGTCATTGAGGTTGGATGGATCAATATCGTCATCCACCACGACGACCAGGCGCCCCATGTAGGCATTGCCGGCGGCAACGAGCGCGGCACGCTTGGCGTGCCCATCGTAGCGCTGCTTCAGGGCAACTACGGTCATCAGTGATGAGACGTGCTGCCACACACCGCTGATGTCGGTGATCCCGCTGTTGTCCAGATTCGACCAAATGCCACCGGCGCGAAACGGCAGCCCGCAGTGATGCCGCGGCGGCTTGAGCGGCGGCGAGCCGAGTAGGATCGGGTTATTGCGGTAGTGAATCGCTTCGACCTGCATCACCGGCAGCGGACGCCGCTCGGACGCGTAGTAGCCGGTGAATTCGCCAAACGGACCTTCCATCAACGTCTCGCCCGTCGCTGGATGGAACAGGCCCTCCAAAATGATCTCGGCATGAACCGGAATGGGAAGGCCTGTGCGCGGGCCGGGGCATAGCTCGACCGGGGCCTCCTTGATCGCGCCGGCGAAGTTGAGCTCGGAGAATCCGGCCGGCAACGATTCAAACCCGGCAATGAACAAGGCAGGATCCTCGCCGTTGACAACCGCGATCGGGCAAGGCTCACCCCGATCCCAATATTTTTTGGCGATGATCGCGCCGTGCCGCCCAGGATGATCGAACTGGACCGTGACACGATTTTTCTCATGCACCTGCACCCGATAGATCGACGCATTGATCCAGTTGGTGTCCGGGTCGCGCATCACCACGATGCTGCCCGAGCCGATATAGGGGCCGCCGTCCTTTTGATGCCAGACCGGGACAGGAAACTTGCCGAGATCCACCTCGTCACCCACGTCGCTGTTCTCCAGGAACGCTGCGTGCTTGACGAACACTGGCTCGCGCGCAGTCAGCTTCTTGCGCTTCTCCATCCAAGCCTTGAGCGCGTCGATGGGCGCGAGCTTGGGATCAAGCCCTAAGGCCAACGCGGCGCGTTGCGGCGTGTTCACCGGATTGGTGAAAATGCGAAAGCCGCGGGGAAAACCGGGGATTTCATCGAACAATAGCGCAGGACACTCCGGCAGCCCGGCCGCGACCTCGGTGATGCCGCCGATTTCCAAGTGCGTCTGCGCGCCGCGCACGTGACGCAGCGTATCGACCTTCTCGACCTCGGCGATGAATCCGCGCAGATCCTTGTAAATCATGTTTTTGTTTGCTCCCTACTCTCGGTCGTCGTTGCCGGCTTGTTTCGGCCATCCGCGTCATTGCGAGCGAAGCGAAGCAATCCAGCGCTGAAGCGCCGCACTGGATTGCTTCGTCGCTGCGCTTCTCGCAATGACGCGGATGGCCGGGAACCACATTAACGCGACACCGCGTTCGTACTGATTGATGGATCGTAGTTGCGCGCCAGGTGACCGATCCAGCCGATAAAGGCATTTACCGCAAGTCCAAATAATCCGGTGAGCGCCACGAGCCCATAGACGGTGGAGCTGCGGAACACGCTCTGCGCCAGCGCGATCTGCCGGCCAACGCCGGAGACCTGCGTGAGGATTTCGACCAGCAAGACGATGATCAAGGTGATAGGCGCGGCAATCTGCGTACCAAGACGAATGCTCGGTACCACCGAGGGCAGTAGGATCTTTGTTTGCGTCGCCCACCACGACAACTTGAACGCACGCGCAGTGTCGAGCCGATCCTGGCTGATATTGCGAGCTCCGGCGCGGGCATTGAGCAGGATCGGCCAGAAGCTTGTGAACACGACAACAAACAACGTCATGGATGACGTGTAGCCCATGATCAACACAGCCACGGGAACGAGCGCGCCAGCCGGCATGGTGCGGCAAAATTCAAGAATCGGTCCGAGCAGTCGATCACACAGCCTGGATCGGCCCAGCAGAATGCCCAGCACCGATCCGATGATGATGCTCAACAGCAACGCCAGCAGGAAGTTCATCACGGTTACGGAGATGGCTGGCCACAATTGCCGCCGTTGCGCTAACGCCTCCAGCGCGCGGATCCATTCCGATGGTGGCGGGAAATAAGGCGAATTGGCCGGCGCAAGCAGTTGCCACAGCACGAGCCCGACAGCGAGCGGCAGCAGTCCGCGCAACGGAGCGCCTTTGATCATAGGGCGATCTCATAGCCGCGCGTCAGTTGCCGACTGATTGCGATGAACAGCGCATTCGCAGCCCAGCCCAGCATGCCAATCACGACGAGATATGCGAAGGCGCGATCGGGCCGCATCGCCTGCTGTGCCGACACCATGGCGAAGCCAAGCCCTTGCGGGTTTCCAATCATTTCTGCGACGACCGCCAGCGCGATGGCCAGCGTCAGTGACAGCCGCAGGCTCACCAGGATGCTGGGCAGCGCCGCCGGCAGGGTGATCTTGAAAAGCGTCGCCGCCCGCGACAAGTGGAACACGCGCGAGACGTCGACCAGCCCGGCGGGCGCGGAATGGACACTGCTCAGCGTGCCCAACAACACTGGCCACAGGCTGACGTAAACGACGATGATCAGTTCCGTCGTCACGGAGAATCCAAACCACAGGACCGCGACCGGAACGAAGGAAATTGACGGGATGGAGCGCAGCACGTCGAGGCTCGCCAGCGAATAGGTCCAAGCCGTGTTGGAGACGCCGATCAGCAATCCTATGGTGAAACCAAGTGCACTGGCGATGACCCAGCCCGCGAGCGCGGTGGACGCAGTATGTGACAGTTGCTCGAGCAGCACTCCGTCAACAAACGAACCCTTGATAGCTGAGAAAATAGCCGTGCTGGAGGCGATGCTGTCGAAGCGCGCGCCGATGGTCGAGGCATAGAGCTGCCACAGCGCAACGGCGATGGCGATGACGGCGAGACCCGGAAGATTGACGCGGCTGAGCATCGCTTTGCGCATGTCAGTCACCGCCGCGCCGCACCGCGTCGTAGACCATGTGCCGCAGTTTCAAATATTCGGGGGACTCCTTGGTTCGCACCTGATCGCGCTCGCGCGGCAAGTCGCTCGCCACATCAAGGCCGATCGACGCCGGTTTGCCTTTGAGCACCACCAGCCGGTCGGCGAGGAACACCGCCTCGTCAACGTCGTGGGTGATGAAGATGATGGTCGCGCCAGACTCACGCTGGATGCGGCGCAGCTCGACCTGCAGGCTCTCGCGCGTCATGGCGTCGAGCGCGCCGAACGGCTCGTCCATCAACAACAGCTCGGGCTTCACCGCGAGCGCCCGCGCCAGCTGAACCCGCTGTTGCATGCCACCGGAGAGTTGCCACGGGTAATCGTCGGCGCGATCCGCAAGCCCGACCAGCTCCAGCGCCGCCAGGGCCCGCGCCTTGCGGTCGGGTGCAC
>JAFAXD010000296.1 GCA_019241285.1 Xanthobacteraceae bacterium
GCCGACCACGCTCGCGGCGGTGAAGAATGTCGACAACGATCTCGCCGCCCTGCGCCAGGCGCTGGATCGTCTCGGCCTTGCGGCGACGACCGATATCGTCATCGCGGCCGATCACGGCTTCTCCACCATCTCCAAGCAGAGCTCGACGAGCCCCGCCGCCAAGGCCGACTATAAGGATGTCCCGAAGGGATTCCTGCCTCCAGGCTTCGTCGCTATCGATCTTGCCAAGGCGCTGAGCCTCCCCCTCTTCGATCCCGACGCCAAGAATGCTCCGGTCGCGGACAATGCTCACTCATCGCGCGGTGATGGGCTGATCGGCACCGACCCGGCGAAACCGGACGTCGTCGTTGCGGCAAACGGCGGCTCGGATCTCGTTTATCTGCCGACCGGCGATCGCGCACTTGCGGCGCGGGTTGTCGATGCGCTGCTCGCCCAGGACTATGTCAGCGGCCTGTTCGTCGATGACAGCCTGGGTAGCTTCCCAGGCACATTGCCTCTCTCGGCCATCGGCCTGAAAGGCGCCGCGGTCACGCCATCACCCGCGATCGTGATCAATTTCCGCTCGTTCTCAACCGGCTGCGATCAGCCGGTGCTATGCACCGCCGAGGTCGCCGACACGCCCCTGCAGCAAGGCCAAGGCATGCATGGCAACTTCAGCCGCGCCGACACCATGAACTTCATGGCGGCGATCGGCCCCGACTTCAAAACGAAGTTCGTGGATGAAACTCCGACCAGCAATGCGGATGTCGGCCGTACCATCGCGCACGTGCTCGGACTGTCGATTCCAAGCAAAGGACCTCTGGTCGGCCGGGTGGTCAGCGAGGCGCTCCCCAATGGGTCGGCGCCGACGGTTACTCCTCAGACCGTACGCTCTCCGGTGGCGAATGGGCTGAGCACAGTCCTGTTGCGCTACGAGGTCGACTCGGTGCCGTATTTCGACGTCGCGGGCTTTCCCGGTCGCACCGTAGGCCTGGAAGAGAAGAAGGCCGCGAGCGCGCAATAGCGGCGTGCTCGGTCGATCGGGGACAGGCCACTAGCCTGGGCCAGCGAACTGGGGTTGAATTCGGCTCTCTCAGCCGAACTCACCCAACGCCGGAGCCCGCCCATGCCGACCTCGTTTCGCCAGGTCATCAACAAAGCCGTCAAGGAGAAGCGTTTCCTGGTGGTGCCCGGGGCGCATGATGCGCTCAGCGCCAGGCTGATCCAGCAGATCGGGTTCGAGACATATTTCATCGGCGGGTTTCCGGCGGTCGGTGCGCGCTATGGAGTGCCCGACATCGGCCTCAAGGGATTCGGCGAAATCTCCGCGGCGGTGCGCGACATCATGGCGGCCTGCGACCTGCCGGTGTTCGTCGATGGCGATGACGGCTATGGCGATGTCAAGAACGTGGTGCACACGGTTCAGACCTATGAGCGCATGGGCGTGAGCGCGATCCTGATCGAGGATCAGCAATGGCCCAAACGCTGCGGCCACATGGTCGGCAAGAAGGTCGTTCCGATCGAGCTGGCAGAGGCGAAGATCCGGGCGGCTTGCGCCGAGCGGCTCAACCGCGAGACCTGGATCCTGGCGCGTACCGACGCGCGCGCCGTCTACGATCTCGACGAGGCCATGCGCCGCGCCGAGCGCTACATCCGGGCCGGCGCGGACGGCATCTTCATCGAGGCGCCGCGCAGCATCGACGAGCTCAAGCGCATCGGCAGCGCCTTCGACGTGCCGCAGATCTGCAATCCCCTCATCGGCGGGCACACGCCGATCCTCAGCATGGAGGAACTCGGCGCGCTCGGTTTCAACGCCGCGGTGCTCGGCCTCGATACGCTGATGCACGCCGCCAAGGCGGTCGAAGCCGTGCTGCTCGACATGAAGTCCGGCCGCTTTGCGCACCGCAATGACGGAATGGACTTCGAGCACTACAAGCAGGTGGTCGGCTACGACAAATGGGAAGGCATCGACACGCGGTTCGGCGCGCCGTCCTAGCCTTCAGACAGAAGCTCTGGAACCAGCGGGGGTGCCAGTTGTTGTTCGGTGACGACAACATCTGGTGAATGCCTGTTTGCAAATGCCTACGTACTACTTCCACCTCGCCAATGGGCGAAAACTGCTGGATCCCCGCGGGATCGATCTCCCTGATCAGGAAGCCGCAAAGCGTCACGCCGAACGTCTCGCCGGCGGGCTGACCGCGGTGAGCCGTGAGTTCGGCGGCATTACGCACCTGCGCGACTGGCATGTGCAGGTCACCGACGAGCAGGGCAACACGCTGGCGCGGTGCGAGGTGCCCGGACCCTCCAAGGCACGCCTGCGCAGCGGCTGACGGTGATCCTGGCTCCCTTCGGCGCTGGCATTAAGTCGCCTATGGAACCAGACACCATTAGCAGCGTTAAAACTTGTTAAACGCCAGTCGCCGGGCAGGATGCGTGGATTCCGAGTACACAGATGAGGGTGCTTATACGAGGTACTTGCAACTCCTCGTCGAGGGCGTCATCGATTATGCGATCTACATGATCAGTCCGGACGGACTGGTCATGACCTGGAATACGGGCGCAAACCGCCTCAAGGGGTACGAACCTGCCGAGATCATCGGCCGCCCCTACGCAACGTTTTTCACCCCAGAGGACCGCGCGCGGGGAGTTCCGGAGCGGGCACTTCGGACCGCTGCAGACGTTGGGCGGCTCGAGGCGGAAGGGTGGCGTGTTCGCAAAGACGGAACGCGCTTCTGGGCGCTTGCCGTGCTCGACGCCATCCGCGACGACAATGGCGTGCTGCTGGGCTTTGCCAAGATCACCCGCGACATGACGGAGCGCGAGCAGGCACGCCAACGTCTGCTGGAGAGCGAAGCGCGGTTTCGCCGTCTCGTCGACGCCGTCGTGGATTATGCGATCTTCCAGCTCGACCCGGACGGCATCGTCGCGACGTGGAACTCGGGCGCGCAGCGCATCAAGGGGTACGCCGCCGCGGACATCATCGGACGCCATTTCAGCACCTTCTACACGGAAGAAGATCGTGCTGCCGGATTGCCGGCAAAAGCATTGGCGGCGGCGACGCGGGACGGGCGCTACGACGCCGAGGGTTGGCGCGTTCGCAAGGACGGCACAAAGTTCTGGGCCCTCGTGGTCATCGATGCCATTCGCGACGAGAAGGGCAACCTGCTCGGCTTCGCCAAGGTCACCCGCGACATGACGGAGCGCATGCAGGCGCAGCAGGCGCTGCGCGAGGCGCAGGAGCATCTCGCGGCCGCGCAGCGCATGGAAGCCATTGGCCAACTCAGCGGCGGCATCGCGCATGACTTCAACAACCTGATGATGATCGTCATCGGCAATCTGGAAAACGCGCAGCGCCAGACCAGGGGCGCAGAGACTGCCAATCCCAACCTCCAGCGCGCGATCAACAACGCCATGCGCGGCGCGCAGCGCGCCGCGGCGCTGACCAGCCGCCTGCTGGCATTTTCGCGTCGCCAGCCGCTCAACCCGAAACCGCTCGACACCAACAAATTCCTGGCCGCAACGTCGGAGTTTCTGCAGCGATCCCTCGGCGAGACGGTCGACATCGCGATGGTCGGCGCCCCCGGCCTGTGGCAGATCGAGGCCGATCCCAACCATCTCGAGTCCGCATTGGTCAATGTCGCCATCAATGCGCGGGATGCCATGCCGGACGGCGGCAAGGTCACCATCGAGGCGACGAACGTCTTTGCCGACGAAGGCTATTGTCGCGTCAATCCCGAGCTCACCCCTGGTCAGTATGTGCTGATCTGCATCAGCGACACCGGGTGCGGCATGCCCGCCGATGTGTTGAACCGCGCCTTCGAGCCGTTCTTCACCACAAAAGAGATTGGCCAGGGAACTGGTCTCGGACTGAGCCAAGTCTACGGTTTCGTGAAACAGTCGGGCGGCCATATCAAAATCTACAGCGAGGTTGATCACGGAACCACGGTGAAGATCTATCTGCCGCGCCATGCGAGCCAGATCATTGAAGAAGAGCAGGAGAACCTCGCTCCGGAGCCGAGCGAGAACGGCGAGACGATTCTGATCGTGGAGGACGACAACGAGCTGCGCGCCTACCTGCTCGAGGTGCTGCGTACGCTTGGATATCGGGTGCTCAGCGCGCCACACGCCCAGGCGGCGTTGCCGATCCTGGAGCGAAAGGCGACTCCCATCCATCTGCTGCTGACCGATGTCGTGATGCCGTCCATGAACGGCCGCGAGCTCGGACGCCGCGCCCAGGAGCTGCGCCCCGGCCTGGGCGTGCTCTACATGACGGGATACTCTCGCAATGCGGTCGTGCATCACGGCCGGCTCGACGAGGGCGTGGAGCTCCTCGAGAAACCCATCACCCAAAATGCCCTCGCCGCGCGCGTGCGTTCCATGCTCGACCGGGCTGCGGCGCGGACCTGACGTATTTCTCCCCTGATGGACCACGGTCTCCCTGCGACGTAAGCTGAGCCCTTCATTTGCGGGAGGAAGCCATGACGGACGCAGCGACCATGCAGGCATTGGCCTCACGCTTCATCAAGACCGATGAGGTGCCATGGGTCGAGGCCGGCCCCGGCAACAAGATGAAGGTGATCTACCACGATCCGGCGACTGGATTGTTGACCATCCTGGCGAAGCTCGCCCCAGGCGCGGGCATTCCGGCACATGTGCATGAAGACCTGGAGCAGACCTACGTGCTTGAGGGCTCGCTCGTCGACGACGAAGGCGAGTGCACCGCCGGCAATTTCGTGATCCGCGCCAAGGGCAGCCGCCATTCCCCGACTGCGCCCAACGGCTGCACCATGCTGGTGTTTTTCATGAAGCCGACGGCGGGGCTGACCCGGGCGTTGATGAAGAACAGCTTGTAGCCCGGATGCAATCCGGGGCTGACTCGCCTGAAGCACCGCCGTCCCGGATTACGCTTCGCTCCATCCGGGCTACAACAAATCACACCATCTCCATCAATCGCGCGGCGTTGCGGTTATGCGCGCGGATCACCGGCTCCATGTCGAGCGTGACGATCTCGCCGTGGTCGACGATCAGCCGTCCGCCCAC